>JBJEJC010000033.1:0-4089 GCA_051877675.1 Roseburia sp.
CCGATGCACAATAACCGAATACCTCCAGCATATTACTCCCATACATCCACAGCACCACAGATGTCGTAAGTGCCACCAGAATCCAGTCCAGAAAAGAATGACGAAGGCTGTTTTTCAGTCGTCCAAGCTGCGGTGCCAAAAGCCGTTTCAGCCCTGCGTTTCCTTTCCGCAAAAGCTGTTTTAAGCCGATTGTGCCACGCACCAGTCTGGAGCCGTATAAAAGAACCTTCTTTCCGCTGCTTACCGGTGACAGCCCATAGATGCGCACCACAGCGGCGCAGATTGGAAGCACTGTTCCTGCCAGCAGTGTGACCCGGTTAGAAATATGCAATAGCTGCAGCAGGAATACCAGATTAATCACATAGAAATTACCGATGGTGAGATAAATCAGAAAACGGACACAGAATCTTTCTTTCTGAAATTTCTTGTAGAAAACCAGCGCAGGCAGACCAATCACCAGCAGCCCGTATGCGCCCAGTATCCCTGCAAACTGTAGAATTGTCAGCAGTTGCATTGGCATTTTCCGTTTTCCTCCTCTCTTCCCTTCTATCCTAACTGAATGTACGAATCAGTTCCAGCGTCTCCCTGTCAATTACCACATCCGATTCTTTCAGGCTTTTTAATACCCGGAAAAATTTTTCTCTGTCCTGTATAGTAAAATAGAGCTTTAGTTGGCATGTGTAGGTGGACAATTCATATGGGAATAGCTCCCTGCTGCAGCCGCACCACTTCTCCATCCGGTCAAACTCGTGTATTTCCAGCAGTCTGATGCAAAGCCATTCCAGATATTCCGCCGTCAATCTTTCCCTGTCATTTTGAAAAAGATAATTAACCGCTTCCTCCATCATATCCACATAAGTTCCCTGCTCGGATTCCAGAAAGACATTCTGACACAGAATGCCATTCATGTACTCAATGAGCACACATGCATCCTCGGTTGCATACGCTCCGCCCGACTGCATTTGCAGATATAATTTCTGGGACTGCTTTCTGAACTCATTTAATTCATCCCGCAATACAGTCGCAGCATAATGGGAAGTCTCCGTATCCTCGCTGTTTAACGCCAGCGCAATGGATGCCAGTGAATCTCTCACATCCCCCCGTACCACATTCATCACCAGGGTACGCAGACTGTCCTTATCACTGACGGCAAGTGCCTCCTCAATCGGCACCATATTTCCTTCCTGCTCCTCATCCACCCTGTTTCGGATTTTCACACGCTCTTTACTGAAAATAACGTCCTCCAGATCCACATCCTGTTTAAAAAACAGATAATAGATCAGTTGCCCCGCCAGAAAGAACATCGGTCCAACCACAGGACATAAGAGCATTACCACTGCTTTGATCAGATATCCGATTCGCTTCTCCCGCTCCTTCGTCCAGATCAGCCCACAGATAATAAAGTAAATGACCGTCACAACGATATTGATGAGCAGGATCAATAGAAAAATTCTGTCATCCCGCGTCATAAAACAGCTTCCTCCTCAACCTCGCAGAAAAAGCCCTTCTCCTGAAAACGTTTTCTTACATATTCCGCATCCTTCGCATTGGTATTGGATAACAGTGCATGCAACTGCCCATCCTTCAGTTTGCCAAGGTAATCGGTCTGGCGCACCATGGGACTTAGTGTATCGCTCACTGCCCTGTCATCCATAGCTTTCCCGGGTTCAACCAGCAGCAGCGTACATTCCGTCAGATTCCTGTCCCGGGCATTCAGATAGGCGCGAACAAGCGTAGTAAACGCATCCGCCTCCAGAAGCCTGGTGCCTGCTATGTAACGCTGCTGTTCCAGTGCCTCCATATATCTGGATGCGCGGACCACCGCATTCTGAATCAGGTAGCCTATAATCGTAAGGAGGTTCGCCTGACCCAACGTCATGCGTTCCCACGGGATTCCCCATACCATAAGGATTAGCTGCATCTCATCCTCGGAATAAATGGCGTTTGCCATCAGAGGATACTGTTCATCCATATCTTTGTTGATATATACCTTCCGTTTCGAAATGGCCTCGTAGAGCGGTCCCATCTGCTGGTAATGTATGGAATTGCCAAGGCAGCGTGCTTTTGACGACGTAGCAGAAAACAGTCTCGCATAGGAACGGTTCGCCACCATATAGATTGCCACATCCTTGCTTCCCATCAGCTTTGATAAGACCTCCGCCGCATAGAAAATCACTTCCTCCGGCTCATACTTATCCAGGCTGGAAGTAATCTCGTAAATCTTGCCAAAGCTGTCATTCTGATTAATGAGCTGATTGGAAAGAATCTCTTTTACCCGCACATTGCTGACATTGATATCCTCAATGTCACTTAACTGCCCCGACAAATAAGCAATCTCATGTTCCTGCTCATCCCGCACATTCCGAAGCTGATCTCTCATATACCCAACAGCAAGCCCCAGAATCAGCAACTGAGCAATCCAGATATAGGTATTATAATCCAGCATCACATCAAAACCGCTGCGCTGGTACATCTGCCGGAAGCAGTAGCCTGCCATTGCAAGAAGTGATGAAAATATCGCCTGCTGCTGCCCATACACAATGGCAAACAGAAGCACATATAAAAGATAAAAATCCAGATTTGCAAAATACTGACTCCCCACCGCACGGTTATTCAGCATGAAAAAAGGAATAAAACAGATTACATTTTCCGCAAAAGGAAGGAGAGCTGCAGCGATTTCTTTCATTCTCTGCCGTAAATCCCGCTTTCTGCTTTCTTCCTTCCGGGTAAACTGTGCCATATGCCGCTTCAGATACAGCGCCAGCTCCGGAAGCGCTCTGCTTGCCGTATGTACAATCCGTATCCCGAATTCCTCTGCGAAACGCCGGTTGGAAAGTCTGGCACACTCAGCATTCTTTTTATGATCCTCCACGATTTTTACCGCATCCACGCCCCCTAATGCGTTCTGAATCAGCGTGGCTGCCTCCATCACGGTCAGTTGATTCTCTCCGGCGATATGATACAGATTACTGGCATGTTCCTTCTCTATCATCACCCGGTACAAAAACTCCACCGCATCGGAAACATGCAACAATGATATCTTCTGTGCAGGGTCCGCAACAATTTCTCCCGTCTCAATTGCCTCCATACACATACCGGCACAGACCGAATCCATGTCATCACGATCGTGTGGAATACCATACATATGATCCAGGCGCAGCATCACAAAATCCATGCCAGTCATTTTCTGATAATTCCGGCACATCTCCTCTCCCATGGCAACCGACTGTCCTTTGGCGTTATATGCAGAAAACGCCTCCTCCTCGTCAATCTCATGCGTGTATTTTTTCTGGAATACTTCCTCCGACGATATGTATATAAATCGACCTTTCTGCTGCGCAGAGAATGCCATCAGGATATTCATCAGACCCGATGTGTATGACACAGCTGTATTCTCCGTATCCTTCCAGGAAAAACCGGTATCATAAGCTCCGGAAAACACCACCCGGTCAGGCTTGATGCTTTCAAACACCTCCCGGATACATCCGTCCTCATAGGGAAATGTATACGTCTCAAAAACTTTATGTAGTCCACGGGATTTGCGCTTATCCGCCGTAAGCCAGAAAACCCTGTGTCCCTCTTTGTACAATTTATCTGTCAAACTCTGCAGGAAGGTACTTGCTCCGCCAATCAGTAATATGTCCATTAGCACTCCTTCTCCATTTTATAGTCAAATTTCACAGAAAATCCCCTGTGCTTTTAACTCATTCATGAATGCTGTCACATCCGCTTTTGCCTCTTCCTCTGCCACACCATATGTCTCATGCAGCCTGCCGGCAATTTCCTCTGGCGTACACTTCTCCTGATACCACTTCCATATATATGCACCACATTCGTTTATTACCACACTTTTTTCCCCGGTCAGCCCCTCCTGCTCCATGTCTAAAAGCCAATACATTCCTGCTGCTTTCCGTAACTGATACCGCTCCTTCTGGGACATTCTGCCACCATTCCTTCCGGTTTATGCACATTTCATATATTATACCACAGTCGAAGAATGAAAGTCAAACTACAGAGAGAAGCCGGAAACGCAAAAAAAGGGGACGTAGCTATTCTTAAAAAGGGGACGTAGCTTTTCTTAAGAAAAGC
>JBJEJC010000034.1:0-20376 GCA_051877675.1 Roseburia sp.
TACCTTACTCTGCAAATCTCCCGGTAAAAATCCCAATTTCTCCCCTGCCTCAATGGCAGGACGAGTCAGAATAATGCGTCCCACTTCCTCATTCTTAAAGGCGGTGATTGCCATGGCCATGGCAAGGTAAGTTTTTCCGGTTCCCGCCGGACCGATACCGAAAGTAATCATTTTCTGGCGAATCGCATCCACATAGGATTTCTGTCCCAGTGTCTTTGGCTTTACCGGTTTGCCGTTTATGGTATGGCAGATGCAGTCCCTGTCGATTTCCACGATGGAGGACTCCTTCTGTTCTTCTAAAAGCGAAAGGGCATAGTTCACATTCTGTTCGGTAATGACATTGCCCCGTTTCGACAGCTCCAAAAGCTGCATAAATACGCTTGAAGCACCCTGAATCCGGTGTTCATCCCCCAGAATCTTCATGCTCTCACCCCGGACTACAACGGTCACATTGAGTGTGCGCTCAATTTTTTTAATATATGCATCGAACTGACCGAACACATTTGCCATGTGGTCGGCAGGGATATTTAATGATATTTCAGTCAGACTCATCCGTCAATTGCCTTTCTTCACTCGTTGTATTCAAAATCTCAGTGGGTTGTCTGGATACGATGGATTGTAACACCGTCACTGTGCCTTTGGCAACATACTTTCGATTCTTTTTTTCTATAATAACATTTTTTTCCAGAATTTGAATACCCTTTTCCTCTAATTCAGCAAGATAATTCGTAAGATGCTTCCCTGCCAGCTTCCTGATTTCCTCCTTTGTATAGGTTTTTTCCACATTTTCGTATTCCTCGTAGATAGTTGTAGTAAAATAGATGGGCAGATAAAAGTTATCCGTAAAACGGAACTGTCTGGTGTCGGAAATAGCATTACAACAGGCAAACTCCTGCCGGAAAAAGGGATTGGTAAGTACTTTATCAAAAAAACAAAGGCTGTAGTCCGTCCTGCTATTGCCTGTGGGTACCTGATCCACATAATCTGCCGGGATGGAATCCTCATAGGCATACACCACCACCGCTGCGATGTCCGCATCGGCAGCCTGATACAGACACTGAGCCACCTCACCGTCGTCCCCAAGAATTTCCACACAGCCGCTCACCAGGATATCACCTTTTTTCACCTCACTTCCGGGAGTTACAAGGGGAGTCCCGCTGCGGGTCACCATCTCACGGATTACCCCGTCCGCCGATGCAACAATATCACAGACCTCATCATCAGTTTTGGTGTAGTTTTCCTCAGGAAGCAGATTTTCCTGAATATCCACGGTCATTTTGGTTCCATAGATTTTAATGGAGGTCCAGATGACCTCGTCGTAACGGCTCCGCAGTGCTTCTTCCAGACCGGCGCAGCTTATATTCTTTTTTTTCGCGCCAAAGGCGCTGTCCTCCTCTTTTAAGAAATCAAGAACCATCTCCTCGGACAGATAGGAGTTGCCGTTGACCTCGATATTCCAGATAAAACCGGACAGATAATAAAGCAGACCGCAAAGGCATCCGATTCCCAGCACAAAAACCTTGCGTTTCCGATAGCGGTACATGCCAAAGGGAAGTCCGGTTTTCTTTAAAATGCGGATGCTGGTCTTTGTTTTTTTTAAAATGGGCTTTAAGCTGCGGAAGCCGTCCACACTGATACAGAATTCATAGCCGTCCTCACAGGGCTTTAGATTCCAGATTAAGATATCGCGGCTTCCACAGAGATTCAGGAAACGCTCCGGCGCATATCCGGTGAGCCGGACATACACGTATCCCCTTGCATATTTTATGAGAGAAAGCAGCATATGCTAGTTCTCGTATTCGATTGCACCGATGAAGCCGGTAATTTTCATTTCCTCATTGGTATAATAATCAATTGCAAGATGTGAGCCGGATATCAGAATCCTGCAATTTTTGGTCTGGATACGGATTCTGGAATCCTCATACTCTAAAATTCCGCGGTAATTGGCAATCACAGCCTCCCGTCTTCCGGTTACCGTGACGATTGCCGCCCCGAGCATGAGATCTTTGGGAAATTCCAGACCGTTTACCAGTTTTTCCGAAAAGGAAGCTCCTGCTTCCTCCGATTTCCGATTGCGATTTCTTTGATTTTTTTTCATATATAACTATATGAATTTTTGAGAAATTCTATTCGGTGGAAACCATGTCTTATGCAAAAATATACTGTTTTATGACAGGCTCTTTCTCCTTCGGCTCTGCCCCAAGCTCATAGGAATCAAGGATCTGCTGCTTTGCCTGTGCCACCTTTGCGGCATCATTTCCATAAACGACAGCCAGCGGTTCTCCGGCTGTGACGGCATCTGCATTTTTCTTTTTCAGAAGGATTCCAACGGAGAGATCGATTACACTCTCCTTGGTCTCTCTGCCACCGCCTAAGCACATGCAGGCAATACCGATGTTTTGTGCCAGAATACGATGTACATACCCGCTTGCAGGCGAAAGAACCTCCTCCTGGATGGAGGCAGCCGGGAACAGGGTTGTATCGTACACTGGAGACGGATCTCCTCCCTGGGCGCGGACAAATTCCGCCAGCTTCTTTAATGCCATCCCATTGTCAATCACTTCCTGCATCAGAGTCTCGGCTTCTTTCTGAGCGACAGCGCGGCCTGCCAACTGCAGCATCTGTCCGCCCAACGCGAACACAACCTGCTTAAAGTCCTCCGGTCCGCCGCCCCGCAGAGTCTCTATGGCTTCGATGACTTCCAGCGAATTTCCCACTGCACAGCCTAAGGGCTGATCCATATCCGTGATTACGGCCGCTGTCTTTTTACCCGCCATGGTGCCGATAGAGACCATTTCTTTTGCCAATGCCACGGAATCTTCCATCCTCTTCATAAAGGCACCGTTTCCGGTCTTTACGTCCAGTACGATGGCATCACTGCCGGAAGCCAGCTTTTTGCTCATGATGGAGCTGGCAATTAAGGACATCTGATCCACGGTGGCGGTGACATCCCTCAAAGCATAAAGTTTTTTGTCCGCCGGAGCCAGATTTGCGGTCTGTCCCGCAATGGCAATGCCGATCTCATTTACATTTTTCACAAAGGTTTCCTCGGAAATCTCGGTGGTAAAACCGGGGAAACATTCCAGCTTGTCGATGGTGCCGCCGGTATGTCCAAGACCTCTGCCGGACATTTTTGCCACCGGTACGCCAAGCGCCGCCACAATGGGCGTCAGTGCCAGGGAGGTCTTATCCCCCACACCTCCGGTGCTGTGCTTGTCGACCTTCACGCCATGAATGGCGGAGAGGTCTAACACATCTCCACTGTCGCGCATGGCGAGGGTAAGATCCACGGTTTCCTGTGGAGTCATGCCCTGAAAACAAATTGCCATGGTCATGGCAGACATCTGGTAATCCGGTATACTGCCCTCTGTAAAGCCGGAAATCATGTAATTAATTTCCTCCTTTGTAAGCGCTTCGCCCTGTTTCTTTTTTAATATCAAATCATACATACGCATAGAATACTGCCTCCTTTTTCATGATTTTGCCTCCCTGTCATTTATGGTACGGCTCCCCATTCATAATGCGGTAGCTCCGGTAAATCTGCTCTAACAGAATGACCCGCATGAGCTGGTGCGGAAATGTCATTTTGGAAAAGCTTAATTTCCAGTCAGCGCGTTTTAAAATACGTTCTGCCAGCCCCAGGGAGCCTCCGATAAGAAAGATAATATGACTTACGCCGGAAGTGCCAAGCCCCTCTATCCGCTGGGAAAGCTCCACGGAATCCAACGATTTTCCGTCGATGGCAAGGGCACAGACAAAAGCCCCCTCTTTGAGATATTTCTCCAGACGTTCCGCTTCTTTTTCCTTAATCTGATTCTCCACCAGTGCGCTGGCATGATCCGGTGTCTTCTCATCCGCCACTTCAATGATTTCCAGATTACAATAACGGCTCAGTCGTTTCTGATATTCCGCTATGGCTTCCCGGTAGAATTTTTCTTTGATTTTTCCTACACAAAGAATGGTAATCTTCAATTTTGTACCTGCTTTCTGCCAATTGTATTATGTGTTAAATTATAACTTTAGAAAATTATTTGTCAACATTTCCGCTTCCCATGCGCCTTTATATGCCAGGCAACTGCACGCAGACATTTTCGACCTGCAGAATATTCACGCAGAAGCCTCTTGCGTCGTTACCTAAAATCGCCTATAATTTATATATTATAATAAATGAGGTAAATAATAATGTGGTGTCCCAAATGTAGAAATGAATATGTAAAAGGAATCACGGAATGCCCGGACTGCCATATGGCATTAGTGGAGGAAGTTGCAGAAAATGCAGAGGAAACTCTGAATGAAAAGGATGCTCCATATGAGACTACAGGAAGCACACACGCTTACATATCCAAACGTGCCCGGGCGGAAGATTTAAAGTCTACGGCTTACACCTTTACACTGGTCGGCGGTATCGGAATTGTGCTGCTGATTTTATTTCTCGCAGGCGTGCTTCCGATTCAGGTTGCAGATTACATGAAGGTGTTAATGGGCGTTGTGATGGGGGCCATGCTGCTGATTTTCTTCTTCATCGGTATCCGCTCCTTCCGACAGTTAAAATCCATGTATCAGGCAGCCGAGGAGGAAGAAAAGCTGTTTGAAGAGGTGACCGGATGGTTTCACGCTTCTTATTTTCCGACTGACATTGACGGAGATTTATCCGGCGAAGATGTGGCGCAATGTTATTTTAAACGGTACACTGTGATGCGCAGGCTGATAGCAGACAAATACCCGGATCTGGAGGAGGATTTTTGCGATCATATCATTGAAACGCTTTACAGTGAACTTTTCCCCGATTCCGAAGAAGCATAATTTTGAGACGATTAAGAATTTAAGAATATGGTAGAAAGCATGAGGTAAAACGGTATGGAATTACTGAAAGACAAGATTCTTGCGGAAGGCAAGGCAGTAAACAGAGACATTCTGAAGGTGGATGGATTTATCAATCATCAGGTGGACGCGGAATTAATGCGGCAGATTGGAGAAGAATTTGCTGCCCACTTTAAGGACAAGGGCATCACCAAGGTAGTAACCATTGAAAGCTCCGGTATCGCTCCTGCCCTTATGACAGCCCTCGCTATGAATGTTCCCATGATTATTCTGAAAAAGCAGCCATCGAAGGTCTTAAATGATGACTTATACCAGACAGTTGTCACTTCCTTTACCAAAGGGACCAGTTATGAACTTACGCTCTCCGGCAAATTTGTCAATGAAGACGATCATGTGCTTATTATCGACGATTTCCTTGCCAACGGGGAGGCTGCTACCGGGGCAATCCGTCTGCTGCGCAAGGCACATGCCACCGTGGGAGGTGTGGGTATCCTGATTGAGAAATCATTCCAGCCCGGTCGCGAGAAGCTGCATGAGCAGGGAATCGATGTATATTCACTTGTGCGGATTAAAAATCTGGATAAAGATTTGATAGAATTTATGCCAGAGGATTAGATAACAGTTGAAAAAGCGGGGATGCTACAGCAGCCCCGCTTTTTTCGTGCAACGACTATTCTTCTGTTTCTTCCGGGAAATAAATAAAGTTTGTCCGGTAGATATTGCTCTTTAATCCATAGGTATCGTCCACGACCAATACAGACAATACGGTATTACCTTCCGGAATCACAAGGGGAGTCTGATATTTCTCTGAGGCTTCCGTGGGATCGCTGCCATCCCAGGTGTAATAAATGGAGCAGCCAGCTTCTGCACGGATGGAAACGGTAGTTTCCTCCTCAATTATTCCCCCATCCGGAGTCACCACCGGTTCCCTGGGTGGAACCAGTTTAATCAGATAGGTGTTCTCGGACACTTCACTGTAAATTCCCTTATCATTGACGCACACAGCCCGGATGGTATATTCGCCCTCTTTATTCAACGGGATTCCTGTTTCGGAATTATAAGGAATGCCAGTTTCCGCATCCGGCGTGCTGCCATCCATAGTATAATATATGGTATCTCCTGCAAGGGAATCGATATTTACATTGATAAATTTATTATAGGTTTCACTGATGGGCGAAATAATGGGAGCTTCCGTAAAATACGGAGCAAATAATTCCGCAAGTTCCGGAGCATTGGCATAGGCGGACAGCTTCTGGATGTTCTCATAATCCTTATTTCTCTCATAAATCTGAATCAACCGCTCATATGCCTCTCTCTGACTGCTGTCTAATCGCACCACTTCCAGATACAATACCATGGCAGCATCATAGTCCGTCTGCGCCATATAGATATCTGCCATTGCCATACGTACCGAAACATCCTCCGGTATCAGGGACAATGCCGTATTATAATAGCTCAATGCCGATTCCGCATTGTTCTTTCCAAGCTCCTTTTCGGCCATTTCCACCTGATAGTCGTAGGAATTGGCATTCTGTCTGTCAATTATAAGCTTTATGAGTATGCCGGTCACCAGTGCAGCCGCAAAAAGGATGCCTGCTACAATGGCAACAATCCGGCTTTTATTCCTTTTTTTGGCAGGAGGAGCCGCTTTCTGTTCCTCCTGCTTTTTCTGATCCAAATCCCCTTTCAGCAGTGCTTTCAGATAATCCTCCTCGAGGACATCCGTTTCCGTCACAATCTGCACTTCATGCCCGCACTTATCACAATAAAGGCATCCGGCTTTGATTTCACTGCCGCATTTCACGCATTTCATATGAAAAAAATCCCTTCTAATCCATCAACATTGACTCAACGCAATTATTCATCAGCATTGCTATGGTCATAGGACCGACCCCTCCGGGTACCGGTGTGATGGCTGAGGTATGCTCTGCCACTTCATCGTATTTCACATCTCCACAAAGCTTATTATTTTCATCGCGGTGGATTCCCACGTCAATAACCACTGCCCCCTCTTTGACGTATTCGGCTGTGATGAAACGCGGTTTCCCAATTGCCACAATCAGGATGTCTGCATTCCGGCAAAGCTCCGGCAGATTTTTTGTCTTTGAATGGGCTACCGTAACGGTGGCATTTTCCCGAAGCATCAGAAGTGCCATGGGTTTTCCGACGATATTGCTCCTGCCAATCACAACGCAGTTCTTCCCGGCGATCTCAATACCGGAACGTTTAAGGAGCTGGATAATACCTGCCGGAGTGCAGGATACAAAACCCTTTTCTCCAATTACAAGCTTACCCACGTTCTCCGGATGAAAACCGTCCACGTCTTTTTTCGGTGAGATTGCCTGAATAATTTTATCTTCGTTAATCTGCTTCGGAAGGGGAAGCTGCACCAGTATGCCGTTGACACTGTTGTCTGCGTTTAAACGGTCAATCAGTGCCAGAAGTTCTTCCTCTGTGGTCTCTTCCGGTAATTCATAGGAAAGCGAACGAATTCCTATATATTCGCATGCCTTCTTCTTATTGCCTACATATACGGTGGATGCCGGGTCATTTCCAACCTGAATTACCGCCAGGGCGGCCTCCCTGCCCTCTGAGCGAAGGCGGGCAACCTTCTCCTTTAATTCATCCTTAATCTCCTGTGAAATACGCTTTCCATCAATGAGCTGCGTCATGCTTTTTCCTCCTGCTTTTCTTAAAATAATCCGGTAATTACACCGTCATCGTTGACATCAATTCCATAAGCAGCAGGTGACTTGGAAAGACCGGGCATTGTCATGATGGCACCGGTTACTGCTACTACAAATTCCGCACCCGCAGATACGTAAACTTCACGTACATTTACCGTAAAGTTCTTCGGTCTTCCCAGCTTCTTGGCATCATCCGACAGGGAATACTGCGTTTTTGCCATGCAGACAGGGAATTTCGACATACCAAGCTCTGCAATACGCTTCAGTTCTCTGGAAGCTGCCGGAGAATAGGTGACACCGTCGGCACCATAAATCTCCCGGGCAATCACTTCGATTTTCTCCTCCAGAGACAGCTCATCCGGATAGAGCGGGGCAAAATGGCTTTCCTTCTGCTCCAGGGTCTCCAGAACCTTATTTGCAAGGGCAATTCCGCCCTCACCGCCCTTCTCCCATACCTCGGATAAGGCAAACTCACAGCCTCTTTCCCGGCAGAACTGCTCCACGAAGTCGGTTTCCGCCTTGGTGTCGGTTACAAAGGAGTTTAAGGTTACTACTACCGGGATCTTATATTTCTGCAGATTCTCGATGTGCTTTTCCAAATTGCAGATGCCTGCCTTTAACGCCTCAAGGTTCTCTGTGCCAAGATCCGCCTTTGCCACTCCGCCGTTGTATTTCAACGCACGGATAGTCGCTACTAAAACCACAGCATCCGGTTTTAACCCGGCTTTCCGGCACTTGATATCAAAGAACTTCTCTGCACCGAGATCGGCACCGAAGCCTGCCTCCGTGATGACATAATCTGCCAGCTTTAAGGCTGTCTTTGTAGCACGGACACTGTTACAGCCGTGTGCGATATTGGCAAAGGGGCCACCATGTACGATTGCCGGTGTATGCTCCAGCGTCTGGATCATATTGGGCTTTAAGGCATCCTTTAAGAGTGCAGCCATAGCTCCGGTTGCCTTCAAATCATCCGCTGTTACCGGCTTTCCGTCAAAGGTATAGGCAACAATGATTTTTCCAAGACGTCGCTTCAAATCATGCATATCATCGGCAAGACATAGAATTGCCATAACTTCGGATGCCACGGTAATAACAAAATGATCCTCCCGTACCATGCCGTCTCCCTTGCTTCCCAGTCCGACCACGATATTTCGCAGCACACGGTCATTCATATCCATGCAGCGTTTCCAGACAATCTGGCGTGGGTCGATGCCAAGTTCATTTCCCTGCTGAATGTGGTTGTCCAGCAGTGCAGCCAGAAGATTGTTGGCAGAGGTAATGGCATGGAAGTCTCCGGTAAAATGCAGGTTTAAATCCTCCATGGGAACCACCTGGGCATAGCCGCCGCCTGCCGCACCTCCCTTAATACCAAAGCAGGGACCTAAAGACGGCTCACGCAGGGCAATCACTGCTTTTTTTCCAAGCTTTCCGAAGGCTTCTCCCAACCCGACGCTGGTTGTGGTTTTACCTTCTCCCGCCGGTGTGGGATTGATGGCGGTCACTAAAATCAGCTTGCCATCCGGCTGATCCTTGATGCGTTCCATCAGGTCATCGGTAAGCTTTGCTTTATATTTTCCATAAAGCTCCAGATCATCCTCCTGAAGGTCAAGTTGCTTTGCCACCTCCTTAATCGGCAGCATCTCCGCTTCCTGTGCAATTTCAATATCGCTTTTCATGTTGTCCTCCATTCCGCCACAATGCCATGGCATATCATTTATTGTGTAAAGGTGTCTGCCGCCAAATCCTTTGTCCCCGGCGCAAGAGTTATAGCTATGAAACTCTTTTTACAGATACTCTTCCTCATACTGCTCAAATTCCTCGGCGGACATTAAAACCCGCCTCGGTTTGGTGCCTTCTTCCGGGCCTACGATGCCTGCTTCTTCAAGCTGATCCATAATCCTTGCAGCACGGTTGAAGCCGACTTTAAAGTAACGCTGCAGCATACCAATGGAACCTTTCTCCTTATCAATCAGAAGCTTTGCCGCATCGGCAAAGTAGGGATCTCTGCCGTCTCCGCCGGAACCGGAATCAATACTTACGGTAAGATTTCCGGAGCTTTCCATACTGCTCATTTTTTCCGCTACTTCGGGGCTGTAGGTGCCGGGTCCGTTCTGCTCTTTTAAGAATTCGACCACATCCGACACCTCTTTATCGGAGACAAAGGCTCCCTGCACACGCAGAGGCTTTGGAATTCCCTGGGGATTAAACAGCATATCGCCTTTTCCCAGCAGCTTTTCCGCTCCGTTCATATCAAGAATTGTTCTGGAATCAATACCAGAGGTCACGGCAAATGCAATACGACTTGGCATATTCGCCTTAATCAGACCGGTAATGACGTTGACAGACGGCCGTTGCGTTGCAATAATCAAATGGATTCCGGCCGCGCGGGCAAGCTGTGCCAGACGGCAGATGGATTCCTCCACATCGCCTGCCGCTACCATCATAAGATCCGCCAGCTCGTCTACGATTACCACAATCTGGGCCATCCGTTCCGGCTTGGGGTCACCGCCCTCTGTTTCCGGGATGCTGTCCACCTTGGCATTATAACCTTTCAAATCCCGCACATTTGCATCTGCAAATTTCTGGTAACGGTCTGTCATTTCCGCCACTGCCCACTGCAGTGCACCGGCAGCTTTCTTCGGGTCAGTCACAACCGGAATCAGAAGATGCGGAATACCGTTGTATACACTAAGCTCCACTACCTTCGGATCAATCATAATCAGTTTTACATCTTTGGGGTCTGCCTTGTAAAGAATACTCATGATAATCGTATTAATACAGACAGATTTTCCCGAACCGGTAGCTCCGGCAATTAAAAGATGCGGCATCTTGGCAATGTCCGCCACCACAACCTTGCCGCCGATATCTCTTCCCACGCCAAATGAAATTTTAGAAGGGTGATTCTGAAATTCCTCAGATTCCACCAGTTCCCGGAAGGATACCATAACATTTTCCTTGTTGGGAACCTCAATACCGACAGCGGCCTTTCCCGGAATCGGCGCTTCAATACGGATATCTGCCGCCGCCAGATTCAGCTTAATATCGTCAGAAAGATTGACGATTTTGCTGACCTTTACGCCCATCTCCGGCTGCAGCTCATAACGGGTCACTGCCGGACCGCAGCTTATGTTTGTAATTGTAACATTCACACCAAAATTTTTTAAAGTCTGCTGCAGTTTGTTAGCGGTCTCCTGCAGATGTGCCTTGGAGTCTCCAGCTTTATGTGCCGGTTTGGCAAGCAGCGACGTGGACGGAAAAACATATTTCTTTACCGGCTCCGGTGCCGCTTCAATCACACTGGCAATATCAGCGATATTGTCTTCCACCTCCTGTCGGGAAGGCTTTGCCGCCTTTGGTGTCTGTTGCGGAGCAGGCTCCGGGCTTTCGGCAGTCGGAAGGCTTTCTTCATATACCGGCATCTCCTCTGCATCATAAGAGAGCTCTTCCTCTTCGGGAACAGAAAGCTCCTGCTCGAAAGCAACGGGTTCCGGGTTCAAAACAAAAGAAGGCTCTTCCAGAGCCGGAATCTCCGGCTCTGTTACAGGCGGCTCATGGAAAACAGGCATATCCGCAAATGCGGGTTCCGGTGCTCTGGCCGTCAGAGTAACACGCTTCTCTTCCTTTATCTCGGGCAGATCCATGTAATTTTCAATCTGGATTTCACTGAGTTCATCGGAAACCTTATTCTGTTCCTCATGGGGAAGAATTCTGGTATCGATGGCAACCCCCTCCACCTTGCGTTCTGCCCGACGGAGTTCCCGTTCCTCCCTGCGCACCTCCATCCGCTCCCGGTGACGCTCATTACTCTGCTTTGCGGATTCGTATACCTTTCTGCCGCCCTTTTCCATTCCCTTGAAAATGGAACGCTCCGTAATCAGTACCAGAGAAATCAGCACAACAATCACATCAATGACATACGAACCTACCATACCGAATGCCTGACAGCAGAAATGTGACAGAAGACCGCCAAAGAACCCGCCTCCCGCCTTTGCTTCATAGCTGTTCCTATATGCCTCCCCTGCGGTGCGTATCGTGCTGCCGGCAGTAATCATTTCAAAAAACATACAGAGAAAAATCACCAGAAGACAGACAGCAACGATTTTAATCGCCGCAATCCGGTTTCCCTTATTTGAAACTGCGAAAAATGTTCCAACTAATAAAACAATTGGGAAAACATATGCAATTACACCAAATATTCCAAAAAAGAACCTGCTTACGATATTACCGACGGTTCCGCCAATTCCAAAGTTGCTGATAAACAGGAGGATGGATATCGCCACCACCACCCAGAGCGTAACCTCTCTGGCGTACATTTCGTTTGCTTCCTGCTGCTTTCTGGTAGTTCCTTTCTTCCGGGAAGCGCCCTTCTTTCCGGTACTTTTTCTTCCGGAAGAACTTTTCCTTTTTCCTGTTGATGCCAAAATATTACCTCCAAAAACTACAATTTACTTTATGACACATAAAAATATCCTGCTACGGAAATGATGCCTACCAGCAGGCAATAGATGGCAAAGCCGGTGAATTTTTTCTTGCGCAC
Organism: Roseburia sp.; assembly: GCA_051877675.1. GTDB lineage: Bacteria > Bacillota > Clostridia > Lachnospirales > Lachnospiraceae > Roseburia. The sequence continues at coordinate 12,046 of JBJEJC010000034.1, forward strand.
AACGACCAGCATGGTCTTGATACAGATATATCCTACCAGGGCTGCCACGATCATTCCGATGATATAGCTGATAATCTCCGGTCCGGTCACCTGGAGACCGGAAAAGTCCTTAAGTTCCAGAACCAGACTTCCTAAAATCGCCGGAATGGACATCAAAAATGAGTATTTCACTGCATACTTCCGGTTAAAGCCACAGAAAAGACAGGCTGTGATTGTGGTACCCGAGCGGGAAAGCCCCGGAAGTGTGGCAATTCCCTGCGCAATTCCAATGGCAAACGCATTGGTGTATGTAGTCTGCTTCGGAAGTTTATCTCCGTCCTTTAACCGGTCCGCGATAAACAGAAGCACCGCCGTAATAATCAGGCAGATCCCCGGCACAATCAGAATCCCGCTTGCCAGTTCCACCGTTTCCTTTCCGATTACACCGATGATTCCGGTGGGAATGGTGGATACAAGAATCAGCATAACGAGCTTGCGGTAACTGCTGTTTACCACTCTCCGGTATTCCTCCTTGTCCGCTTTGGTGAGATTCCGGAAAAATGTTCCTATGTTGCATACGGAATCACGGATGATGCCGCATCCTTCCACAAGCATCCGTCCGATATCCCGGTAATATACCACACAGATTGCTGCCAGTGTTCCCACGTGCAAAAGCACATCAAACAGTAAGCCCGTGTCGGTTTCCACATTGAAAAGTATTTGAAAAAGCGCCAGATGTCCGGAACTGCTGACTGGCAAAAACTCTGTCAGCCCCTGGATAATTCCCATCAAAATAGCCTGCAATAATGACATAGCTGCCTCCTTCTTGTGTTCATCCCCAATTAAAACAAATGTTCTGTTTCACTTTTGCATACATTATAAATTTTATCATATCAGAGGCAGATTGTCATTAAAAAATTCAGTTTGTTCCGATCAGCTCATGAAGTTTCCGAAAGGCCGCATGAATTCCGCCTACTTCGTCAATCAGATGCTCTTCCACTGCATCCTTTCCCACAAGAATGGTTCCCAGATCCTTTGTCAGCATTCCGGTATTCATCATCAGTTGTTCTAAGCGTTCTTTCTCTGCACCGGAATGAATGCTGATAAAATTAAGAATCCGGTCCTGCATCTGCTTGAAATAATCGTAGGTGGGCTGCGCACCGATTACCATGCCATTCATACGCACCGGATGAATCACCATGGTGCCGGACGGCACAATAAAGGAATAGTCCGTGGAAACTGCCAGCGGGACACCAATGGAATGGCTTCCTCCCAGTACCAGGGATACGGTGGGTTTACTCAGGGATGCCACCAGCTCTGCAATGGCAAGACCACTTTCCACATCGCCCCCCACCGTATTTAACAGAAGCAGCACACCGTCAATATTCTTATTGTCCTCAATTTCAGCCAGTTTTGGCAGTACATGCTCATATTTTGTGGTTTTCGTGGATGCCGGAAGGCAGTCGTGCCCCTCAATTTCTCCGATAATAGTCAACATAAAAATATTATGGTTACTATCATTGTCCTTCAGCTCCAGTTGTCCGAATTCTCTGATTTCCTCATTCTTTTTTTCCTGATTTTCTGCCATGATATACACCTCACATTTTTTTACAAAAAGACAGGATGCCAAAAAGCATCCTGCCTTACTATCTGCAATATCAGGTGTTCTTATACTTGTTTTAGCAGTATCCGAGAAGATAATTATATAAGCCCTCATAACGGAACTTGGAGCTGTTCCAGGAAAAATCATTTGCCATACCGCGGTCCACCATCTGATTCCACTGCTTTTTCCGATCAAAGAAAATGTGTTTGGAGTAGTTGATGATGCCAAGCATTTCCTCGCCATTGTAATTGGTGAAGGAAAAGCCATCACCGGTATTCTCATACTCATTAAAGGGCTTTACCGTATCCTTCAGACCGCCAGTCTCACGGACAATCGGTATGGTTCCGTAACGGAAGGAAATCAACTGGGTCAGACCACAGGGTTCAAAGCGTGACGGCATCAGGAACGCATCCGCCGCTGCATAGAGTTTGTGCGCCAGGTCATCGGAATAACAGATATTAGCGGAAACCCTGTCTCCGTATTTCCATGCATAATGCCGGAACATATTCTCGTACTGGGGATCTCCGGTTCCGATCACTACAAGCTGGGTATAATCGTCCACAATGCGGTCAATGACATAATTGATCAAATCCAGGCCCTTCTGATCCGTCAGTCTGGAAATCAGACCAATCATGTACTTTCTCTTATCCACTGCAAGCCCAAGTTGTTCCTGAAGCTTTGTCTTATTGATGGCTTTCTTCTTGCGGAAAGTTTCTGCATTATAATTTGCATAGATTTTCGGGTCGGTATCCGGATTGTAAACTCCATAGTCAATTCCGTTGACAATTCCCTGCATGTCAAAATGTCGCGCCGACAGCAGACCGTTTAATCCTTCTCCGTAATACGGAGTCTGAATCTCGTTGGCGTAGGATTCACTTACGGTTGTAATGTAGTCAGCATAAACCAGACCGCCCTTAAGCATATTGGCATCCTTTTTGAATTCCAGCTTATCGGGGGTAAACAGATTCGCTGTGAAGCCTGTAAGCCCCTGCATCGTCTTTATATCCCAGATACCCTGAAATTTCAGGTTGTGAATTGTCATAATAGACTTGATTCCCCAGTAGAAGGAATCCGCCTGAAATTCATTTTTCAGGTATACCGGAATCAATCCGGTCTCCCAGTCATGGCAGTGAATCAGCTCCGGACGGAAGCCGACAAGCTTTAACATGGAAAGCACTGCCTTGTCAAAAAAGCAGAATTTCTCTATGTCATAACGGATGTTCCCATAGGGAGATGCACAGTTAAAGTATTCCTGATTATCTATGAAATAATAAGTAATTCCATCCTGCACATACTTTAATACGCCCACATACTTATTCTGTATGTATTTGCCTGCACTCATATAAAAATGAGTGACATATTCAAACTTACTGCGGAATTTCTCCGGAATACAGCTGTAATTCGGGATGACCACACGGATATCCCAGTCTCTTTTGTCAAATTCCTTCGGAAGCGCTCCACATACATCCGCAAGTCCTCCGGTTTTAATAAAAGGAACACATTCCGATGCTGCAAAAAGTATTCGTTTCATAGCACACCTCCCTGAAATTTATGAAATCTGATCCAGCGCCTGTGCCAGATCTGCAATAATATCCTCCACATTCTCAATGCCTACGGACAGACGCATCAAATCCGGAGCCACGCCCGCTTCTTTCAACTGCTCCTCTGTCATCTGGCGGTGGGTATGACTTGCCGGATGCAGAATGCAGGTACGGGAATCCGCCACGTGGGTCACGATTGCCACCAGCTTTAAGGCATCCATAAACTTCACTGCAGTGGCGCGGTCCCCCTTTATGCCAAAGGACAAAACGCCGCAGGTACCGTTTGGCATATATTTCTCTGCCAGTGCATGATATTTATTGTCGGGGAGTCCGGCATAATTTACCCATGCCACCTTCTCATGCTGATTCAGATATCCGGCTACCTTCTGGGCATTTTCGCAGTGTCTCGCCATACGAAGGTGCAGTGTCTCAAGCCCTACATTCAAAAGGAATGCATTCATCGGGGATGGAATGGAACCGAGATCCCGCATGAGCTGCGAGGTTGCTTTCGTGATGTAGGCAGCCTTTCCAAAACGCTTGGTATAAATCACGCCGTGGTAGGATTCGTCCGGTGTGGTCAGTCCCGGGAACTTCTCCGCATGGGCATCCCAGTCAAAATTACCGGAATCAATGATGGCACCGCCTACTGCCATGGCATGTCCGTCCATATATTTGGTCGTGGAATGGGTCACAATATCGGCACCCCATTCAAAAGGTCTGCAATTGATAGGGGTTGCAAAGGTGTTGTCCACAATCAGCGGTACGCCGTGCTCATGGGCAAGCCGTGCAAACTTCTCAATATCGAGAACTACGATGGAAGGGTTGGCGATTGTCTCAGCAAAAACCGCCTTTGTGTTCGGTCTCATTGCCTTGCACAGTTCTTCGTAGGAGGCATCCGGGTCCACAAAGGTACAGGAAATCCCCTGTTTCTTCATCGTGGTTCCAAACAGATTAAAGGTCCCGCCATAAATGGAATTGGAGCTTACAATATGATCTCCTGCTTCGCAGATATTAAACAGTGCATAGTAATTTGCAGCCTGTCCGGAAGATGTAAGCATTCCTGCGACGCCGCCCTCTAACTCCGTAATCTTTGCCGCTACCGCATCGTTCGTTGGGTTCTGGAGTCTGGTGTAAAAATATCCGTCCGCCTCTAAATCAAAGAGCTTTCCCATCTGATCACTGTCATCATATTTAAATGTGGTGCTCTGGTAAATGGGAAGCACGCGCGGTTCTCCGCTCTTGGGTTTCCAGCCGGACTGGACACATTTTGTTTCAAGCTTATAATTGTCTGCCATAATTTCTTTCTTCCGCCTTTCGTCTGTCAGTATCATATCTATATACTTTAATGATATAACATTTTCACATAGATTACCACAAATTTTTCTTCATTCTGAAAAAAAGAACTCCGGCGGGAAATCTCCCGCCGGAGCTGCAACACAATTATTCATCCCAGTTATGGTATACTTCCTGCACATCATCATCCTCATCCAGAAGATCCAGGATTCGGTTAATGTTTGTCAAATCCTCCTCTGCGGTCAGTTCCACATAATTCTGCGGAATCATGGTAACCTCAGCCTCAGCCATCGGAATTTTTGCTGCCTCTAAGGTACTTCTCACCGTCTCAAAATCATCCGGGCTGGTAAGAATTTCAAAGCTGTCCTCCTCCTCGGAAAAATCCTCCGCTCCGGCATCCAAAGCAGTCATCATCAGATCATCGGCCTCCATCTCACATTCTTCCTTGGCAATGATAATCTGTCCCTTTTCATCAAACATATAGGAAACGCAGCCCTGGGTTCCGATGCTGCCGTGTCCCTTGGTAAAAGCATTTCTCACATTTGCCGCAGTACGGTTCTTATTATCTGTTAAGCATTTCACAATGATGGCAGTTCCGCTGGGACCATAGCCCTCGTAGGTACAGTACTCGTAATTGACACTGCTTCCCTCTCCTGCCGCCTTCTTGATTCCGCGCTCGATGGTATCATTTGGCATATTATTTGCCTTTGCCTTGGCAACCACCTGTGCAAGCTTAAAGTTGTTGGCCGGGTCCGGACCGCCTTCCTTTACCGCTACTGCGATTTCACGTCCGATAATGGTAAAAATTTTACCCTTTGCCGCATCATTTTTCTCTTTCTTATGCTTGATATTGGCAAACTTTGAATGTCCTGACATACTTTTATCCTCTTTTCTTAAATTATTTGTATCTTATCCGGGCAACGCAGCCCGTTTCTAATCCATCCTGGATTTTTAAAACAACGTCATATATTATACCACATCTTCATCCTTCCGGCAAGATACATCCTGTGTCCCGTCGGCAGAGGACTCCTCCGGCAGCTTGGAAACATGCACGGAAGCAATCATTTTATTCTTTACAGAAAGAATCTCAAACAGATACCCGCAGGCTGTGGTAGAAAACACATCGTTGTCATTGGGAATCTTATCAATCAGGGAGATGAGAAAACCGTTTAAGGTATCGAAATCATCATCCTCATCCTCAGAAAACTCCATTCCAAGCTCATCCACCACATCGCTGAATTCTGCCATGCCGTTCATCAGATAATCACCGTCAGAAAGCTTCTGTATCATCTGTTCTTCCTCGTCGTGCTCATCTTCAATATTGCCCACGATTTCCTCTAGGATATCCTCCAATGCCACAATACCGGAGGTCTGCCCATACTCATCCACCACGATGACCATATGGCTTTTGGCTGCCTGCATCATGTTAAACAAGGTGTTGATGTTTCGGGTTTCCGGAATGAAATCCACATCACGGATCAGACCGTCGATATCTTTAATCGGAAGATCTAAAAGTTCCGGCTCCTGACAGAAATCCAGTGCTTCCTTGATATGGAGCAGACCGATAATATTGTCCACATCCTCTAAATACACCGGAAACCTGGAGTAATTGCTCTCCTTGAGAATTGCAAGGGTCTCCCGGAAAGAAAGCGCTCCGTCCAATGCCACCATATTCTTCCGGTGGGTCATGATATCCTGTGCTTCCTTGTCACCGAATTCGAAGATATTATGAATCATTTCCGCTTCACTGGCAAGGAGTACGCCATGCTCATGCCCCTCATTTACCATGGAAATGATTTCTTCCTCCGTCACATCGTCCGTGCCGCTTAAGGGATCCACCCCCAGAATACGGGAAAGCAGATTGGCAAGAGCATCCATCAGAAAAATCAGAGGGAAAAAGAACAGCTCCACTCCGCGCACCGCATACACCAGGCGTCTTGCCCAGATATCCGGTTTTCTTGATGCCACCTTCTCAGGGGTATAAATACCGAAAACCAGCACAATTACAATCAGAACTGCAAAAATCAGAATATCCGTCAGCACCCGGATGAGCATTCCGCCTCCCTCTGTAAGAAAGGAGTGCTCCCAGAGCGGGACCTGAAGGAAACCGATCAGCATATGTATGGTCAGCATCACGAGCTGACACACGTGGGTATAACGGTCTGATTTATCCATATACCCGGACAAAAGCCTGGCGCGCTTATCGCCTTCCTTTTCCTGCTTTTCAACCAGTGCTTCATTCAGATTCTGCATTGCAGCAATGAAGCCAAAAATAATTGCATCCAGTAGAACCAAAACCACCAAAATGAGAGTCCCTATCGCGGGACTGACACCGTCGTCCATCGTACCTCTCCTTCGTAAAGCGCTGCTCCTGCAAGCCGCTTCTTTAAATGCCTGTAAGCACAGAATACTGCGCTTCTCTGCGTCCAAATTGTGTAAACATTTGACATAATAACATTTTAAACGTATTTCGTCAAGCCGGGTTATGTATACAATTCCAGGCTGATCTCCAGTGCTTTGTCAATTTTCACCAGAATCTGCTGATCCAGATGGCATACTTTATCCTTTAGTCTCTTTTTATCAATGGTGCGCAACTGCTCAAGCAGCACAACAGAATCCTTGACCAGATCGTATTTCCGGCTGTCCAGCTCCACATGTGTAGGCAGTTTTGCTTTGTTCATCTGGGACGTGATTGCCGCACAGATTACCGTGGGGCTGTGCCGGTTTCCCACATCGTTCTGAATAATGAGAACCGGGCGTACGCCGCCCTGTTCGGAACCAATCACCGGCCGCAAATCTGCATAATAGATATCACCTCGTCGAATTACCATATACTTTCCACTCCATTTTCTTATTCGATGCAGATAGTATTGCCAATTTTACCGGGTGTATTCCATCTTATTCCGAAAAATGATCCTTCGTGGCAATAATTTTACCATTTCGGCGGAACACTCTCGGAATCCGTTTTCCAAGGTTGCATACAAATTCATAATTGAATCTGCCGGAAATTTCGCCCACTTCCTCCATACTGATACATTCACTGCCCAAAGAGCCGATGAGCACCACCTCGTCTCCGATTTTAACCTCCGGGATATCCGTAACATCCACCATAAACTGGTCCATGCAGACCCTGCCGCGGATTGGTGCACGCTTTCCATGAATCAGTACCTCTCCTTTATTGGACAGTCCTCTTGCATAGCCATCCGCATAGCCCACGGGAATGGTCGCAATACGGGATGCCCGTTCGGTGACGTAGGTGCCGCCATAACTGATTTCTCTGCCTGCCTCTAATTCCTTCACATAAGCAACATGGGTAATCAGGGAAAGTGCCGGTTTTAAATCAATGATATCACGCCGTACCTCCTGGGAAGGCCAGAGTCCGTAAAGCGTGATGCCTGCACGCACCATATCCATGTTTGCTTCCGGAAGCTCCACAATTCCGGCACTGTTGGAGCAGTGTTTAATGGGAATGGACAACCCCTTTTCCTCCAGCATGGCAATCATCTGCCGGAACCGGGCAAGCTGCTCTTTTGCCGAAGTTTTATCCAATTCATCCGCTCTGGCAAAATGGGTGAAAATTCCTTCTACCATAATATGCGGCAGCTTTGCAATCTGCACCATTTCCTGCGCAGATTCCTCCGCCACCTGATAGCCAATGCGGCTCATACCGGTATCCACTGCGAAATGAATCCGGCAGTCCTTTCCCACACGGGAAGCGGCCGTGGACAGTTCCTCTGCCATTTCTCTGGTAAATACGGTGGGTCTCATATCCGCAGCTATCAGTTCATCATACTGGTCCGGAAACGCATAGCCTAAGATTAAAATCGGCTTTTTGATTCCGTGGTTGCGCAGAATCAGCCCCTCCTCCACCGTGGCAACTGCATATCCTGCGAGATAATCCAAATGATCAATGGT
>JBJEJC010000035.1:0-3927 GCA_051877675.1 Roseburia sp.
AACACACATTTTATAAAATTGGCAGGTATAAAACAGAATTTACCTTTCGGAACTGCGTGTTTTCCAATTGCATTTTATCGATGAATGTTCTATACTATCTGTGCGGTAAATGTATCCATGCGATACATTTGTCGCATATACCCCTTATTAATTATTTATACTCCCCAAACTGGTTTTTACCAGTTGGAAAAAGCCCGGTCTCCGCCGGGCTTTTTCTTTTCTGTCACTATGTAATTTACAAACTGTAATAATCCAGATTGTCCTTCAGCTCCTGCGTAATCGTTCCGCCGGACTTGGTATATTTGTCGTAAACGCCGTTTATGCGCTGTATCTTCTTTGCATTCTGCACATCAAACCGATGCAGTGCACTCTGGTACATGGGATTCGCCTTCAAATCCTCCCGGATGGCTTTCGCAAACGGACAGTAGGATACCAGAATATCACGGGCAATCTTATTGAGACGGAAGCTTCCCTTCGCCTCATACTTAATCCAGTTCTGATAATCCTTGGTGAATACCTCGCGGTAATTATTCTTACCGCGCACAAGTGCCAACTTGATTTTCTCCTTTGCGTCCGGAGAAAGTTCATGATTTTTCCGGTAAAACTGAAGATAATCGCAGTATTCTGAAGTGAGGGAACGTTCTCTGATATCATTCCAGTGCACGCCCTGAATCTTGCGGCAAATCTCCCAACGGTATCTGCCCACCGTCTCAATCATCATATCATCCAGATCCACAGCTGTAAAAATAGGCATCATGAATCTTGCCGGTGTATCCCGCTTTACGCCTGCCGTCTCCTGCCACATCATGGCTCTTGTTCCGGGATTTGGCATCAGAATAATGTTCGGCAGGACTTCCTTCATTATCATCTCACGGTTAATTCCACGATCCGGGTCTGAGAAGATGACCTCCCGGTAGAACACGGAAAAGTCCACCGCCCGTATCTTATCCAGTGCAGCATCCAGCTTCTGGGCTGTCACCAGCATCTTGTCCACGGAATTAATCATATCGTTTTCGCTCAGAATCGGACAGAAGGTAGATATTTTTCCGTAAGTAGCACGGTTACCGGAGGTAAACATATTCTGAATTTCAAAGCGCACCTTCATCTCACGATTGGATGCATATTCCTTTACCTGCTCCGGGCGAATCTTTCCTGTCTTGCGCAGTTCAGCCAGATAGCCGTTGTAATCCAAATCAAATTCATTCTTGGAAGGTTCATTTTCCCCTCTGTAAATGCTCTTTAACCACTCAAAAATAGTGAAAATATGGTTGGAGTTACACAAATCCAGATGTGCAGTCAGGTCATGGAGCACATTGGCATTTTCCTCGCCCGCCATCTGCACATCCATAAAACCGAAGTTCAAAAACATCTTCACAATGGCAGAAATGTGTTCCGGCTGCTTCATAGCACGCATAAACGCCTTGTAATATGCTTCATAAAAAATCGCCGTAAGCTGTTTGCGCAGCCCAAACGCCTCTGCCTCAGTAGAAAGCTGATCCGGCAGTGCCTGATACTTGGCAATGGCGGTTCTTGCCGTTTCCACATCCTGCTCACTGTATCCCGCATAGGTTAAAATGTGCAGCAGGCAGTCCTCACTGGTTCCGCCATCCTCTTCCATATCCTCCGGTTCTTCTTCCCCGGAAGCACCGTTTTCCGGAAGCTTGGTATAGTCATAATTCTGATAGGCTTCCAGCCTTCTTAAAACCAGTTTCTCGTCATAGATGTTCAGTTTGCGGATTACCTCAATCATACGGTCCATACGGTCCGTAATCGGCTTCGCATCATACTGCTTTGCTTTCACCTGGATAATCAGTTCAAAATAAAGACGGAACAAGTCGTTCTCTGACTCCGACAACAGAATATCCTGATTATACTTCAGATAGTCCACCATCTCGATGAGTCCCTGCATGACACGGCGCATCTGATATGCCGCCTCCATCAATGCACCGATACAAAGGCTGTCATCCTTCTGCATCAGTTGGAGATATTCATCCAGGTATCCCTTCACCAGGCTGGTACTGTTATTTACCTCCCAGTTTTCCGCCTTATGCACCATTTCCAACGGTTTGAAATAATCAATTCTGGAAAATGGCTGTCCTTCCATCTGGTATTTTGCGCAAAGCAGTGTATAATCGTTGTACTCAGTCTCTACAAAGGAGTGGAACTGACGCACCAGCGTATGAAACCTTGCATAAGTCTCCAGAAGCATCTGTCGCTGTTTCAATGCAGCGCGCAACATCAGCGTCCGCAGATTCTCCTGCCCGTTTAAGAATGTCTTTAAATCATCCGGTGACTCATAGGGGAACACTCCCAGCACGGAATCCTCTCTGGCGATATAATCACAGAGGTATCTGCCACTCTCGGATATTCCGATCACCGAATTTTTCTCCAGAAGGACTCTTGCATAGGTGTTCATCTGAACCACAGATCCCTCCAATACAATATACCATTTCCGTACCATGTCCTTCTGTTTTGCAATAATCTGATTTTTCTGAACTTTAATTGTCTCCATACACGCCACCCAATCATTCCTACTGCCTATCAGTCATAATTATTACTAGTTCATCCAAAATACAGCCTGCCGCCTCTTCCTTGCTCATCAGCGGAAGTTCCTTCTGCGCATCTGCCGTAATCATTGTAATGATATTTGTTTCCGTTCCGAAACCTGCTCCCTTTTCCTTCAGGTTATTGGCAACAATCATATCCAGATTCTTTTTTATCAGTTTTTTTCTGGAATTTTCAATCATATTTTCCGTCTCCATGGAAAATCCACAGAGACAGGTTTTTCCTTTATCCGTCCCCAGTGCAGCCAGAATATCTCTGGTCCGCTCCAGCTTCAATTCTGCAGAGGCATCCGATTTCTTAATCTTCTGATTACTCACCTCCGCCGGACGGTAATCCGCAACAGCAGCAGCCTTTATAATAATATCCTGTTCCTTTGCCCGCGCCATCACTGCCTGATACATATCCTCTGCCGAAACCACAGGCACCACTTCTACAAACCGTGGCGGTTCCAGTGCCGTCCTGCCGGTCACAAGCGTTACCTCCGCTCCCCTCAGCATCGCAACCTTCGCCAGCGCATATCCCATTTTCCCGGTGGAATGATTGGTGATGTAGCGCACCGGATCGATTGCCTCCTGGGTAGGTCCCGCAGTGACCAGCACCTTCTTCCCTTTCAGATCCTTTGGGAAAGCCAGCTCCCGGACCACATAATCAACCAATTCCTCCTCAGAGGGCAATTTTCCATCCCCTGTATCACCATTTGCCAGCATACCACACACCGGATCAATAATCTCATAGCCATGCCGTCTCAGCTTGTCCAGATTCTCCTGCACAATCGAATTGTGATACATATTATGGTTCATCGCCGGTGCCACCAGAATCTTACAGGTACATGCCATCACTGTGGTAGTGAGCATATCATCCGCAATCCCGTTTGCGATTTTCCCGATTACATTTGCAGTCGCCGGTGCCACCAATACCAGATCCGCCTGCTTTGCCAGCGCCACATGTTCTACGGAAAACTCAAAATTCCTGTCAAAGGTATCTATGATACACTTGTTTCCCGTCAGGGTCTCAAAGGTAGTCGCAGTAATAAAATTCGTGGCATTCTGTGTCATCAGTACATGCACGTTACAATGCATTTTTTTCAGGCTTCTCGCCACGTTCGGCATCTTATATGCTGCAATACCACCAGTTACACACAGGAGCACAGTCTTTCCCTGTAACATCTCAATTCCTCCGTCATCGTCTCCTTATAGCTGCTCTGTCAATTGAGTTCATGTCTCAATTTATAAAACTATATCTAGCGATTATTTTATACTTTTTTTGCAAAATTAGCAATATGTAACCGGCTTTTTAGATAAAAGTGTAATCGAGTAGGAGGGGATTTTGATTTAAATCCCCGACCTCTCACACCACCGTGCG
>JBJEJC010000036.1:0-20128 GCA_051877675.1 Roseburia sp.
GGGCTTTTATATTAGGGATTTCTCCGAAAGGAGAAATTTCCTAATATATAAAAAATACCGGACAACAGCGAATTTCTTCCCTGTTGCCCGGTATTTTCATTACCAGAGCCTGCTGCTCCATTCTTATTTTGCAATATCAATACGCACCAGAGCCTTGCGAAGTGCAAACTCTGCACGTTTCACGTCAATTGCTTCTGTCTTATGGGCAAGCCGCTCCTCGGCACGCTGTTTTGCAGCCTCGGCACGCGCCTTGTCAATTTCTTCCGGCCACTCTGCAGTCTCCGCCAAAAGTGTCACCTTATCCGGCAGAATCTCTGCGAACCCGGAATGCACCGCTGCAATCAGATCCTCTTCCCCGTCCCTGTGAATCCGCACAACACCGGGAGCCAGAACCGTGGTGAGAGGAATATGTTTCTTGTATACACCAATCTCACCGGCAGCCGTATTAAATTCGATCATAGTCGCCTCGCCCCGATGGAAAATGCGATCCGGCGTGATGATCTCAACTTGAAAAATCCTGGATTCGTCTGCCATACTCACTCTTCCTTCCCCTGCGATCAGTTCATTCTCGCACGAACTTCGTCAATGGTACCTGCATTTAAGAAGTAGCTTTCTGGAACATCGTCGTGTTTTCCTTCCAGAATCTCTTTGAAGCCACGAACAGTCTCGGCAATCGGAACATACTTTCCTTCCAGGCCGGTAAACTGGGTTGCCACGGAGAATGGCTGAGAAAGGAATCTCTGAACCTTTCTTGCACGGTTTACCACAAGCTTATCGTCCTCGGACAGCTCGTCCATACCAAGAATTGCGATAATATCCTGCAGCTCCTTGTATTTCTGTAAAATCTCCTGCACGCCGCGGGCAACCTCAAAGTGCTCCTGACCAACGATACGCGGGTCAAGAATACGGGAGGTGGAACCTAACGGATCTACTGCCGGGTAAATACCAAGCTCTACGATAGAACGATCCAATACGGTGGTTGCATCCAGGTGGGCAAATGTCGTTGCCGGAGCCGGGTCGGTCAAATCGTCGGCGGGCACGTAAACAGCCTGTACGGATGTGATAGAACCGTTCTTGGTGGAGGTGATACGCTCCTGAAGAGCACCCATCTCCGTCTGCAGGGTGGGCTGGTAACCTACTGCGGAAGGCACACGGCCTAACAGTGCGGATACCTCGGAACCTGCCTGGGTGAAACGGAAAATGTTATCGATGAATAACAACACATCCTTTCCGCCCTTGTCACGGAAATACTCTGCCATGGTAAGTCCTGTCAGGGCAACACGCATACGCGCTCCGGGCGGCTCGTTCATCTGTCCGAACACCATGGTGGTCTTATCGATAACGCCGGATTCCTTCATTTCGTAATAAAGGTCATTTCCTTCACGGGTACGCTCACCTACACCCGTAAATACGGAAAATCCGCCGTGCTCTGTTGCAATATTGTGAATCAACTCCTGGATTAATACGGTCTTACCTACACCGGCACCGCCGAACAGACCGATTTTTCCACCCTTCTGATAGGGGCAGAGAAGGTCAACGACCTTAATACCAGTCTCTAACATCTCCTGAGAGGTTGCCTGCTCCTCAAATGCGGGAGCCGGTCTGTGGATTGGCCACTTCTCCTCGGTAACAGGAGGATCTACTTCGTCAATGGGATTACCCAGCACGTTGAACATACGACCCAGGGTATTCTCACCCACCGGTACACTAATTGGCGCTCCGGTAGCGATTGCTTCCATACCGCGGACAAGTCCGTCGGTCGGTCCTAAGGCAATACAACGCACTGTATCGTCACCCAGATGCTGCGCAACTTCCACAACCAGCTCGCCGCCGTTTTTGAGCGGTACACGGATTGCTTCGTTGATCTCCGGCAGATTGCCTTCTGTGAACTTGATGTCCAGAACGGCACTGATAATCTGGGTAATCTTACCAATATTATTTGCCATCGCTCAATTTCTCCTTATTTTTATTTTATTTTTTTCATAACAGGTTCCCGCGGACAGCCTTTACGGAACCTGCCTGTATCATAACAGACATCCCATCCTGCTGCCCGGTCTGCCTGTCATGACAGCGCAGACGCACCGGCGATAATCTCCGTCAGCTCCTGCGTAATTGAGCCCTGACGTGCTCTATTGTATTTCAGTGAGAGATCACTGATCATATCTTCTGCATTGCTGGTTGCCGAATCCATTGCCTGCATTCTGGCACCGTTCTCACTGGCAACTGCCTCCACAAGTGCGCCGTAAAACAGACTGGTCACATACTTCGGAATGATCATGTCCAGCGCCTCTTCCTCGTTTGGCTCATAGCTCATAAGCACATTGGCATCTGCTGCCTGGGCAAGCTCTTCTTCCCCAAGCTCCACCGGAAGAAGCTTGATCAGCTTGGGTTCATGGCTCACTGTATTCTTAAAATGGGTATAGGCAAGATAAATCTCCCCTATCTGCCCTTCCGTGTATGCCGTGAGAATCCGCTTGCAGAGTGCGGAAGCATCCTCATAAGAGGGAGATTCAATCACATCGGAATCGTCCTCCCGGATGGTATAGCCGCGTCTCTCCAGCGCTTCCCTTCCCTTGCCGCCAACCGCATAAACATCCACAGTATCCCTGGAAAGCTCCTCGCTTCCAAGCACCAGTTTTACGATGTTGGAATTGTATCCACCGGCAAGTCCACGGTTGGAGGTGATGACCACCACCGCTTTTCGGTCGGAATCCCCCTTCTTAAGGTAGGGATGATTCACAGTCCCGGACTTCGCCAGCATGGAGGAAACCGTCTGATACATATAGTTAAAATACGGATTGGTCTGCTCCGCGCGGTTCTTTGCTTTCTGCAGTTTTACGGTAGAAACCAGCTTCATGGCTTTCGTGATCTGCTGCGTACTCTGTATGCTGCTTTTTCTTCGTTTTATGTCCCTCATTGAGGCCATAATCTGCACACCGCCTTTCTACCGTTTATTTCATGAACGCCTTTTTGCATTCCTCAATTGCCTGTACGAGCTTCTTCTCTGTCTCCTCGTCCATCACCTTTGCGGTACGGATTGTCTCAGGAATCTCCGGATACTTGGTATCCACATACTCAAACAGCTCTTTCTCAAAGGTCAGGATATCCGCAACCGGAATATCCATCAGATATTTCTTGGTTGCCGCATAGATAATGATAACCTGCTTCTCAACCGGCATTGGCTGGTACTGCGGCTGTTTTAAGATTTCCTTGATTCTCTCGCCCTGTGCCAGCTTCTCGCTGGTATCGGCATCCAGTTCGGAACCAAACTGGGAGAATGCTGCCAGCTCACGATACTGTGCCAGCTCGGTACGAATCGGGGCTGCAATCTTCTTCATAGCCTTAATCTGGGCAGATCCACCAACTCGGGATACGGAAAGACCTGCATTGATAGCCGGACGGAAACCTGCATTGAACATCTCCGTCTCCAGATAAATCTGACCGTCGGTAATGGAAATTACGTTGGTCGGAATATAGGCAGAAACATCGCCTGCCTGGGTCTCAATAATCGGCAGTGCCGTCAGAGAACCTCCGCCCAGCTTGTCGGAAAGTCTTGCTGCACGCTCCAGCAGTCTGGAATGCAGATAGAATACATCTCCCGGATAAGCCTCACGTCCTGGTGGTCTCTTAAGCAGCAAGGAGAGGGTACGGTATGCCGCTGCATGCTTGCTCAGGTCATCGTACACAATGAGAACATCCTGCCCGTTCTCCATCCATTCCTCACCAATTGCACATCCGGCATATGGTGCGATATACTGCAACGGTGCCAGCTCGCTGGCGGTAGATGCAACTACAGTCGTATAGGACATTGCACCGAACTCCTCTAAGGTCTTCACGATGGAAGCCACAGTAGAAGCCTTCTGTCCAATAGCAACATAAATACATTTTACATTTTCATGCTTCTGATTGATGATGGTATCAATTGCGATAGCTGTCTTACCGGTCTGTCTGTCGCCGATGATCAACTCACGCTGTCCACGTCCGATCGGAACCATGGAATCGATTGCCTTGATACCGGTCTGCAGCGGGGTATCTACGGATTTTCTGGAGATAACACCGGATGCCACACGCTCAATCTGGCGATACTTGTCGGTCTGGATGGGTCCCTTGCCGTCAATCGGCTGACCTAATGCATTCACGACACGTCCCAACATGGCGTCGCCAACCGGAACCTCTACCACACGTCCGGTGGTCTTTACGGTATCTCCCTCGTTGATATTCTTCTGGCTGCCCAGCAATACGGCACCCACATTATCCTCCTCAAGGTTCAATACCATTCCGTATACTTCGCCCGGGAACTCTAAGAGTTCTCCCTGCATTGCATTGTCAAGACCGTGAATACGTGCGATACCATCTGCTACCTGAATAACAGTACCAACATCAGCTACTTCTAACTGCGCTGCATACCGTTTGATCTGCTCTTTAATTACGGAACTTATTTCTTCTGGTTTTAAATTCATGGAGCGCATTCACCTGCTTTCAACTGTATTTTTGATAATTCCCGTGTCAGGTCATAAAGCTTCGTCCGGACACTGGAGTCAACGACGCGGTCGCCGATACGGATCACCATTCCGCCAATCAATGCGGAATCCACGGCATAATGCATTTCAAATTTCACATACTTCGTGGTCTCTAAGAGACGTTTCTCCACAGCCGCCTTCTGGGCATCGGACAATTCCATGGCGGAGGTCACAAAGGCGGTTCCGATATTCTTAAATTCCTTCACCTTATCAATGAAGTAATCAAACACGGAATCCACTTCTTCAAAGTGATCCTTGTCCACAATCATCCGCAGAAGCCCCACCAGCTCCGCAGAAACCTTTCCTGCAAATATGTCCTCGATGATCTTTATTTTTTCTTCTTTTACAATCTTGGGGTGACTCATCAGTTGAAATAACTCCTGGTTCTCGTCCATAGCCGTCTTCACGGCCTTTACTTCCTCCCAGTAATTGTCAAGCTGGCCGCTTTCCAGCGCTACTTCAAACAATGCATCACCGTATGTTTTTGATACTAGCTTTGCCATGTCGAATCACCCATTTCTTTCAATGTTTCTTCTACCAGCGTATCCTGAATCGTTGTATCGATGGATGCGGCAACCACTTTCGCTGCCATCATGGATGCAACCGTAATCATTTCCTGCTTTACCTCATCCATAGCACGCTTCTTGGAAAGCTCTGCTTCCTCATTGGCGTTATGAATGATACGGGCAGCCTCATCCTTTGCCTGCGCTTCAATCGCCGCAGCATTCTTCAATGCCTTCTGGCGCGCCTCGCCTAAGATCTGCTCTGCCTCTTTGTCAATCTCCTTCAGCTTTGCCTCATACTGTGCCTTCAGCTCTGCGGCATCCTTCTTGTCTGTCGCTGCCATGTCGATATCACTTGCGATCTTATCCTGGCGGTTCTTCAACATCTGACGCACCGGATTGAACAGCAGGTAAGACATCATCATAAACAGAAAGAACACGGCAAGAGCCATGAGCACTGTATCATGGATCAACTGGAAATCGATATTGAAAAGTCTGTCCATTTTCCTCCTTAAACCCTCCTTTCCGTTTTTTGCACGTTACGCGGGTTTCCCGCGTTTCGGGCTGTGAACCGCATTTATACTAACGGTTTTACGAAAAGTAAGAGCATTGCTACCAGCAAACCATAAAGACCGGTGGTCTCTGCAACGGCCTGACCAAGCAACATGGTTGACATAATATCGCCCTTTGCTCCCGGGTTACGTCCTACGGCTGCTGCCGCATGACCTGCTGCGATACCCTGTCCAATACCAGGTCCGATACCTGCGATAACTGCTAAACCTGCACCAATTGCTGAACAAGCTAAAATTAAATCTGATCCTGAAATATTCATACGTTAGATCCTCCTGAAATTTTGTTTTGTGGCTGTCGCCAAGTTCTGTGAATTGTTCCGCTAGTCAGCCTCGTAGTTCTGACTGATGTATGTCATGGTCAACATACAGAATACATACGTCTGAATTGCTCCGGAGAACAAGTCAAAGTACGCATGAAGCGCGCCTGGCCAGAAATAAGCGATTTTGCTGAGCAGGCCATAAACGAGTGCCATCATGACCGTTCCGGACAATACGTTTGCAAACAAACGTAAGGACAAAGAAATCGGTACCGCGATCTCACTGATCAGGTTAATCGGGAACCAGATCGGCAGCCATGGCGGTAATGGCGAACACATATCTTTCCAGATCTGTTTCATCGGCAGATTCTTAAACTGCGTAATGTGGATCAGGAAGAATGTAATAAGACCAAGTGCAAGTGTGGTGCCGTAATCGGCTGTTGGCGGTCTTAAACCAAACAATCCGGATATGTTGCTCATGAGAATGAATACGAAGATCGTACTGATGTAATTTACGAACTTCGGCGCTGCCTTCTTTCCCATTGTCGAATAAACGACCCCATCTAATTTCTCAACGATGAGCTCTACGACATTCTGGAAACCATCCGGAATTTCCTTTGCATGCTTTATCTTACGGTTTGCCACAAATGCAAAAATCAGCATCAGCAGCATAACGATAAGTATGCAGACGTGTGATGTGGTAATCCAGACCGTATGACCGAAAATCTCATAGGAAAAAATCCCATGAATCATAAAATCGATATCGTCGGCACTGGATGACATTAAAATTGCGTGATTCACAATTTCACCTCCTTTTCTAAATAGGTGTACTATTTTCACTGTCCGAAGACACATCACCTCTTCCTCGCAGCTTTGAAAGGAATTTATGTGCAACAGGCTGAAGGTAAGCAGATATCTTAAGCCCGATAACACCGATAAAAGCGGTATACAGATTACCAAGGTTCCATTTCATCATAACAAAAAAAACAATGACCACCACCAGGTAGCGCAAAACTGATTTGACCGCAAGTTTCCCCTGGGCGTGGGATTCTCCGCAGGTATCCACGGCATCCAGAAGCACCGTAGCCATATTGACTGCCATGCCACAGGCGAGCGCAATCCCGATGAGAAGTCCCGTGGTGTAGCGGAGCTTGTCCTCCACGAACCAGACCCCGATAAGCTCCACGGCACAGCCGTATAGAAGGATGCCCAGAATCAGACCGGGCAATGCGTTATTTAGTCTTTTTAATGTGTTTATCGTCCCGGTCACCATCCTGTCCGTATATCTTCTTTGCCATTTTGAAAATGTTCGTAAATCCCGCCAGCGCCCCAAGAATAAACAGCGGTACTGTGATAACAGGAATGCCAAATTTCTCCCCAAGCCATACGCCAAGCATGGTGCAAAGGAAAATCGGCACAATCATATTCAACCCAAACTGCAGGATAAGCGTTAAAGATTGAAATACTTTATTATACTTTTTCATTATATCATTTTTCCTATTTTTGTCCACGCATTAATTCTGTAAATTAGAGGAAGCCAGCCCTCCGAAACAGCTACAGCATTATGTGGATTTCCCGGTCTGTGTGGGTATACTTCTGCATCACCACTCCTGCCGCATTCAGCATCCGCTTGGAGGCAATCACTGCCGGAGTACCGTCATATTTGTCGCTGTCATAGACAATGCGCTTGATTCCCGCCTGAATAATGGCTTTCGCACACTCATTGCAGGGAAATAACGTGACATAAATCGTTGCGCCCTCC
Organism: Roseburia sp.; assembly: GCA_051877675.1. GTDB lineage: Bacteria > Bacillota > Clostridia > Lachnospirales > Lachnospiraceae > Roseburia. The sequence goes on from JBJEJC010000036.1 coordinate 7,615, forward strand.
AGACTTCCGCCGCGGTAGTTCAGAATCGCGTTCAGCTCACTGTGGGTCGTATAAAAATACTTATTTTCCAACGGCTCGCCTTCCCGGTTCCAGGGGAACTCATCATCCGAGCACCCGATTGGAAATCCGTTATAGCCCATGGATAAAATCTTGTGGTCCGGGCTGACAATGCAGGCTCCCACCTGCGTGCCGGGATCTTTAGAACGCATGCCGGACAATATGGCAACGCCCATAAAATACTCGTCCCAACTGATATAATCCTCTCGTTTTCCCATGCTGCCGCTCCTCTCTGCCTGTCGTAGCAAGCTCTATTTGGTTCCGAAAATACGGTCGCCCGCATCTCCAAGTCCCGGAACGATATAGCCATGCTCATTTAGATGGTCGTCTAACGCCCCAATATAAACATCCACATCCGGATGATCCTGCTGCATCTTTTTTACACCCTCCGGCGCACCGATAATACACATAAGGCGGATATGCTTCACTCCCTTATCCTTCAGCATCTGGATTGCCTCTGAGGAGGAACCTCCGGTGGCAAGCATCGGATCAACCACAAACACTTCACGGTTTGCACAGTCCTCCGGCAGCTTACAGTAATATTCCACCGGTTTTAAGGTTTCGGGATCACGGTAAAGACCGATGTGTCCCACCTTTGCAGCCGGAATCATGGCAAGCATACCGTCCACCATGCCAAGTCCCGCCCGAAGAATCGGAACAACCGCCAGCTTCTTTCCTTTTAATTCTTTTACCGTTGTCTTGCAGATTGGTGTCTCAATCTCCACATCGGAGAGCTGCAGATCCCTGGTCGCCTCATAGCACATCAGCATGGCGATTTCGCTGACCAATGTACGAAAATCCTTCGAGCCGGTCTCCTTTCTGCGGATAATTCCGATTTTGTGCTGGATCAGCGGATGATCCATAACTACTACCTTTGACATCTTGTGTACCTGTCCTTTCCTTTATGATTCTGAAGTTTCTTCATTCAGATAGTTTACCAGTTTCCGGATGGTCTTACGCAGGGTTTCATAGCAGAGCCCGTAGGATTGCAGCGGTCCGCCATAGGGATTTAAGATCTCCAGTTCATCCCCCACCAGTTCCGTGAGCACATACACGTTTTCCTTATCGGCTTCCGGAAACAGCTCAAAAATTTTCTCTAACTGCGCCCGCTCCATAACAAGGACAAGCGTATCCTCCGTAAAGTCCTCCGCGGTAAGCTGCACGGACATAAAGCCCTCCATGTTAATCCCATTGCTGATCATGACCGCTTCCGCTTTCTGGTTTAACGGTTCGGGAAACAGCACCACAAGTCCCCTGGCGCAGATCTCCGCCGGGTGCTTTAAGCTGTATTCCCGAAGAATCCCCGCCGCCATCGGTGCACGGCAGGTTCCGCTCTCCGCTGCAAATATGATTCTGTTATACAGTTTCATTTTCCCCAATCCTTTACACATGTATTACCTGATGCCCTGCGGCTTTCAGCAGCCGGTTCATAATCGCCTGTCCAATCCGCGGTGTGGCAAAGCTCTCCGAATAAATTGCATCCACATCCCTGTCATCAAATTCCCTTAAAATACGGTAAAGATGCCTTGCTATAGCGTCTTCGTCCTCCCGCGCTCCGATATCTGCCACATAGTCTGCCTCGTAGGCATTCCGCGTCTCGTCGGTGGCAATGACACCTACCTTTTTCCCCTGCGCCTGCTTCTCCTTCACAAGCACATTTATTTCCCGGATCACTGCATTCTGTGCACCATCTACCAGCACCAGATCCGCCTTCGGCGCATAATGTTTATAACGCATTCCCGGAGCCTTCGGATGCAACCCCGCAGCCGTCCCTTCCTTGTGTCCCCCAGGATTCGCCGCCTCCGCCTCCTGTGCCAGAATTCCAGGATCAATGCGCACTTCCTTCCCCAGCGCCTTCTCCAGCATTTCCTTTGTGATATAGCCGGGGCGAAGAATCATCGGTATCTCTTCGCTTAGGTCTATAATTGTAGATTCAATGCCGATTCCCACCGGTCCTCCGTCTAAAATCACAGGGATTTTTCCGCCTAAGTCCTGTGCCACATGCATCGCCTCTGTGGGGCTTGGCCGTCCCGAGGTATTGGCACTTGGCGCTGCAATGAGACAACCGCTTCTTCGAATCAGCTCGAGCGCCACCGGATGATCCGGCATACGGATTGCCACTGTATCCATACCCCCTGTGGTCTCATAGGGAACTTTGTCGTTCTTCCAGACTATCATGGTCAGCGGCCCCGGCCAGAATGCCTCCGCTAAGGTTTTCGCCTCCGGCGGCACTTCCTTCGCAATGCTTTCCAGATCTGTAAACTTTGCAATATGAACAATCAGCGGATTATCCGACGGCCGCCCCTTTGCTGCGTAAATCTTACGGGATGCCTCCGGCGAAAGTGCGTCTGCTCCCAGCCCGTACACCGTCTCGGTGGGAAATGCCACCAGCCCGCCGCTTCGGATGATATCCGCTGCCTGGTTTATGGCATCCTCCTCCATCGCTTCGGCATCTATTTTTAAAATCTTTGTCTCCATCCTTCCAAGACCTTTCAACATTCATCGACTTATTCAATCTATTATCTCACAATTCCGTCAATTAGGCAACCTACTTGCCATGTTTTTCTATAGGCGTTGTGCTGATTTAAGTACACGATTTTTTGTGTTTTTACTTGTAATGCTTGGGTTTTTGTATTAGAATGTAATTCAAGCTATTGGGTATCAATAGTTGGTCAATTCATATATTTTAAGGAGGGAATATCAATGGCATACGTAATTTCTGATTCTTGTGTAAGCTGTGGTACTTGTGAGCCGGAGTGTCCGGTAGGAGCTATCTCTCAGGGAGATACCCAGTTCCAGATCGATGCTGGTTCTTGTGTAAGCTGCGGTACCTGCGCAGGTGTTTGCCCGACCGGAGCAATCAGCGAGGAATAATTTTCCGATAGGATTTTCCTATAAGAAAAAACCGTCACGCCTGTGACGGTTTTTTCTTTTGCCATTTTTTCATGGATGGCTCCTTTTTTTTCAGATTTCCGCGGATGGCTGCGTCCAGACGACGGAAACGTTCCTCCTCCGCTTCCTCCCGCTCCCGCATAAGATAATTCATTTCTTTTATGACCTGTTCTCCCACATCCTCACTGATATTCCGGGAAAGCTCCCCATTGTTCGCCGCAATTGCCTTTCCCACAATCTGGGTCATAAGCTCCGTAAACTGCGCCATCTTATCCGTGTTGCTCAGAATGCTCTGGCGACATTCCTGCTGCGGCTTTAGCACCATGGCAGACATTCTCTGTACCATATTGCTCTGCTCTGCCGGCATTTCAGGAGGTGTATCCGACGGTACGGGTGGCGGCACTAGCGGCATCTCAGGAGGTGCCACCGACGGCGCCTGCCCGGGAAGAACCACCGGTGCCACAGGCGTATTAACGGGATCTCCCACCGGCGTAGCTTCCGGCGGCGCAGGCTTGGCCGGCATGGATTCCGGCGGCATATCATCCAACGGAAGGTTATGTACGATCATGCGGATTGCCTTCAACTGATACCCCTGCTCTTTTAATTCCTTTATCCTCTGAAATTCCTTAATGTTTTCCTTGGTGTAGTATCGATGTCCCAATTCATTTCGCGGGATGTCAAGCTCGAGTTCATCTTCCCAGTAACGCAACACATGTGATTCCACGTTGACGATATTCGCCGCATCGGAAATCATGTAACGTACCTTTTCCATTCCAGCTCCTCCTTCTTTTTCTTCTATTATAAGCATCTGGGACAAGCCGGACAATGTTTTTCCATCGTTTTATTCTGACAGCATTCAACAGCAAATGCCACAGGGCGGCAATCTTCCCGTCCTGTGGCATCATTTCCTGTTATTTCTCCATATTTGCAAACTTCGTATACTGCGGCAGCCATACCAGATTCACGGTTCCGATAGGACCATTTCTCTGCTTGGCAATAATAATCTCTGAGATTCCCTTCATGTCGGAATCATGATTGTAATAATCATCACGGTAAATAAACATCACCACGTCGGCATCCTGCTCGATAGCTCCCGACTCACGCAGGTCGGAAAGCATGGGGCGATGATCCGGGCGCTGCTCCACGGCACGGGACAGCTGGGACAGTGCAATGACCGGAACAGACAGCTCCCTTGCCAGCGCCTTTAAGGAACGGGAGATATCGGAAATCTCCTGCTGGCGGGAATCCGTGGATTTACCGGAACCGGACATCAACTGCAGGTAATCAATAATCACCAGCTTTAAATCGTGCTCCAGCTTGTATTTACGACATTTGCTCCGCATCTCCGCAATGGAAATACCCGGCGTATCATCAATAATCAGCTCCGAATTACCGATGGTGCCCGCACCCTCAATCAGCTTCTCCCAGTCTGCATCGGAAAGATTTCCGGTACGCAGTGCCTGGGCATCCACCCTGGATTCCAGAGAGAAAAGACGGTTTACCAACTGCTCCTTGGACATCTCGAGGGAGAAAATCGCCGTGCACATATTCTCATGAAACGCCACATACTGGGCAATATTTAAGACAAATGCCGTTTTACCCATGGAAGGACGCGCAGCTATCAGAATCAGGTCGGAGGGCTGCAGGCCTGCCGTGCGGTAATCCAGATCAATGAATCCCGTGGGGATACCCGTAACCGTGCCGGAGGTCTTGGCTGCATTCTCGATTTTCTCCAGTGCATTCATGACAACCTGGCGGATGGGAACGTAGTCATTGCTGCCGCCCCGGGTGGAAAGCAGGTCGAACACCTTTTTCTCCGTCATATCCATGACGGTATCCACACTTTCCTTTCCCTGATAACACTCATCCTCAATCTCCTGATTGAGTTTGATTAGCTTCCGGCGCATGGAATTATCCTTTACAATCTGCGCGTAATACTTCACGTTGGCGGAGGTTGGCACCGCCGTCACCAGTTCCCGGACAAAATCCAGACTGGCAATATCTGTCGGTACATCCTTTTCCTTCAGCTTGTTCTGCAGCGTCACCAGGTCCACCGGAAGATTCTTACTATAAAGCTCCACCATGGTGTCGAACAGGATACCATACTGTTTGTAATAAAAATCTTCGCTAATGAGCATTTCCATCGCAGTCACGATGGCATCCTTATCCATAATCATGGAACCGATGACAGACTGTTCTGCCTCCCGGCTGTTCGGCATAGTCCGGTTAATTAACGCTTCTTCCATTCCTATTCCTCTACCACATGTACAGCAAGTTTTCCGGTCACCTTCGGATGAAGCTTAACCGGTACCTCTGTCACTCCGAAGCTTCGAATCGGCTCTGAAAGCTGCATCTTCTTCTTATCCAGCTCCAGACCAAGCTGCTCCTTCGCTGCCGCTGCAATCTCCTTCGTGGAGACAGAGCCGAAGGATCTTCCGCCCTCTCCCGCTTTCATCTTTAAGGTTACTTTTTTGCCCTCTAAATCTGCTGCCAACTGCTGCGCCGCCTCATACTGCTGCTGCGCCACCTTGTCTGCATGCTGGTTCTGCAGCTTCAGGTCATTCAGATTCTTCGGTGTTGCCTCTACTCCCAGCTTTTTCGGAAAAATCGCGTTGCGGGCGTAACCGTCACTCACATTCACAATCTCACCCTTTTTCCCCAAAGCCTTAACATCCTCTAATAAAATTACTTTCATTCCTGTATGTCTCCTTCCTTAAGCATTTCATCAAGTGTATCCTCTATAATCTGCTCTGCTTCCTTCACCGTACAGTTCGCAAGCTGCGCGCCTGCCACATTCAGATGACCGCCGCCACCAAGCCGTTCCATGATAAGCTGTACGTTAATCTCATCAATGGAACGGGAACTGACATAAATCTTGCCCTGATACTCTGTCAAAACAAAGGATGCCTTGATTCCCACAATATTCAACAGTTCATTTGCCGCCTGTGCCCCCACAATTGTAGGGCTTTCCAGATTGTCTGCCGGACAGACGGAAATGGCAAATGCTCCGCGATAAACCCTTGCGCGGTGCACCGCTTCGGCTCTCGCCTTATACGCCGCCATATCATCCCGCAGCATTTTCCGCACACGGGTCACCTCCGCACCGGCACGGCGCAGATAGGCTGCCGCCTCAAAGGTTCGCACGCCGGTTTTCGTCATAAAGTTGCTGGTATCCATCAGTATGCCCGCATAGATACAGTCCGCTTCCGCAGGCTCCAGCTTGATATTTTCAGAAAAGTACTGCAGCACCTCCGCAATCATCTCACAGGCACTGGACGCATACGGCTCCACATAAGACAGTACCGGATTCTCGATTACCTCACTGGACTGTCTGTGGTGGTCAAACACACAGACTGCCGCACTGCGTTTTAACAGTTCCGGGCACTCCGTGTAGCTGGGACGATTCACATCCACCACCATAACCAGTGTATTTTTGTTGGTGACCAGCAGCGCCTCCTCGTTCTTAATGAACAGATCCTCCGGGTAACCCTTTTCCGGAGAAAAGCATTCCACAAAAGGACGTAAAGATGAGGTCACCGTATTTAAAACAATCTGCGCTTTCTTTCCCAGGACCCGGGCTGCGCAGTACACGCCGATTGCCGCCCCCAGAGCGTCCACATCGCTGATGCTGTGTCCCATGATCACCACATGTTCCCGGCTCTCAATCATCTCGCGCAACGCATGTGCCTTTACACGCGCCTTCACACGGGTATTGCGCTCCACCTGTTTTGCCTTGCCGCCATAGTAGGAAATCTCCTCCCCTTCGCGCACCACAGCCTGGTCGCCACCGCGACCCAGCGCAAGGTCGATGGCAGTTCTGGCATACTCATAGTTCTGGGTATAGCTGACTGCTTTTGCTCCGATACCGATACTTAAAGTCACCGCCATCTCATTTCCAACCTTAACGGTTTTCACATCCTCCATGAGACTAAAGCGGTTCTCCCGCAGCTGCGCCAGATATTTATACTTGAACACAACAAAATATTTATCTTTTTCCAGCTTGCGCACCAGCGCATCAATTTCCGTAAAGTACTTATTCACCTTACGGTCAATGAGAGCCACCAGAAGAGACCGTTTCACATCCTCGATGCTGTCAAGCGCTTCATCATAGTTATCAATGTAAATCAGTCCCGCCACCAGTTGTTCTTCTTCATTCTCGCGGATGTAACGCCTCATTTCGGTCTCATCGAAAAGATACAGCGCCGTAAGGTACTCGCTTCCCTCATCCAGCGCTACGATGCTGCTGTCCTGGGTCAGGGAATCAAAATAAATCCGTTTCATGGTCGCCCGGTAACTGCGCTCCTCCAGCGTAAGATATGCGGTGTCCACCATCTCCGTCTTCTGAAGAAGTTCCTTGGTCAGTGTGGGGAAAATGGTGGTAATGGACTTATGATATTTCTTATCCTTACCGGTAAGCTCCATGAATTGCTCGTTGAGCCACAAAATCTTCCCATTATAGTCAATCAGCGCGTAGGGAATCTCAAATTCATACAGAAGCTGCTTCTGCACGGTAGCATACTGCGTAGCAAAATTAATCATTTCATCCATAAGCAGCGGCTTATAATGGATATAGCAAAACAATACCACAAGAAAATAAAGAGCGAGAAATACGGAAACCCACACTCCCGCTTTTATATCATTGATATACACGAGCACATTGGTAATCACCAGTAATACGGTCAGCATCAGCGGCCAGCTTAGATACCAGCGAAGCTTTCCCTTGAATTTCACATTGTTGCTTTTCATGTTTCTCTCCTGAATCCATCCTCAAATGCACTGCTGTAACATGTTAAACTATCTTTAATTATAGCATTTTGAGGATATAAGATAAAGAGTTTTTTATTCCTCTTCCCCGGTCTCCGGCTGCAGGGTAAGATAATCCCCCCGATCCAGGTCGTCGATAAAATTATCGGAGAGAATCTGAACACCGGAAATCCCCTGCAGTGTCTCCACAAAGTCCTCCTCACCCGCCTGATAGCCGTTCTCCCCATAATGGTAAATCAGAAATCCCGGTGATGTCATACCGCCATATACAGCAGGAATCACATTATGCCAGCCGTCTGTCCGTGCATCGTCGATTACCACCGGCGTATGCACCTCCTCCAGAAGGGTCAGCACGGTAAAGCCTCCCCGGGTATCTTCCTCCAGAATCAGAATGGGATGACCCGAAGCCTCCTCCAGCTCCTCGCTGGTCACTGCCGCAACAATTTCGTCTGCTCCATCCTCATTTAAGTCTATATAATTATAATAATATCTGGTCTCTGCCAGTTGTTCTTCGGGCACTGCAAAATATTCCGCCAGAAAAGCAGACAGCTCCGGGTAGGGAACATCTTCTCCATAGCGCATCTCCAGCACGGCAATGTCGGAGGTGTCTTTCGGAAGTGTCTGTAACTGCGCCGGTTCCTCCTCGGTTCCCTCCTGGGCCTCTTTCTCCGCTTCCTGCCTCTGTAATTCATCAATCGTAGTGTATTGTTTCTCACATCCCGCCATACATAACGCCGTACCTGCTGCCACCAGCAAAACAAACCATTTCTTCCTCATGCCAATCCCCTTCCTGCCACATTAAATCACATTCATTTTCTGCCACTTTCCGCTTAAATATCTTAACCCAAATATCATACCACGAATTGTCCAATCTGCAAACATACCAATCCAGACTCCCATAGGTCCCACACCCAGATAACGCATACAGAAAATTGCCAGCGCCACACGGCAGAACCACATGGTACAGGTTGCCACAACCATGGAAAAACGCACATCCCCTGCTGCGCGCATACCATACGCCGGAATAAAAGAAAGCACCCATACCAACGGTTTTACAATCGTAATTGCAATCATCATCTGAAAACAAAGCGCCGCGCTCTCCGACTCCATGCCTGCCAGCCACATCATGGGTTTTGAGATGGCAAGAACAAACAGGCAGGATACCGTTACGGCTATCTCCGCATACATACTCAGTTTCACAATATAGTATTTTGCTTCCTCCCGGCGTCCTGCACCTATCGCCTGCCCCACTACGGTCATAAGCCCGATTCCGATACCGATTCCCGCAATTCCATTGACATTCTCAAAAATAATGGTCATTGCCTGTGCTGCAATGGCTGTCGTTCCCAGCGTGGACACCGTCGACTGGATTGCCAGCTTGCCGAACTGGAACATTCCATTTTCAATCCCGGAGGGAATGCCCACCGCAAGAATTTTTCCAATCAACGGAAAATCCGGGCGAATGGAAAAATAATCATTTAAGACAATAATCTGCCCCGGTTTCGACAGCTTATAGAAAATCACCACAGTGCACAGAACCCGGGATGCCAGGGTGGATAACGCTGCTCCCGCTACTCCCATTCCAAAGCCGAAAATAAAAATCGCGTTTCCGGCAATATTGACCGCGTTGGAGATCACCGATATTTTCATCGGATACTTTGCGTCCCCCGATGCCCGGTAAAACGCCGAGCCCGCACTAAATAAGGCAATAAACGGGTAGGATATGACGGTAATCAGAAAGTAAATCAGAGAATCCTCCATCACCTCTGCCTCCACATCCCCGAATACCAGCCTAAGCAGCGGCGCCCGGAAAATCAGACAAAATGCCATCAGCACTACGGATATTACAACGACGGTAAGAAAAATCTGCCGGGCAGCCCGATTGCTGCCTTCTTTGTCCCCGCGCCCGATGTACTGGGAACAGATGATGGTGGCTCCGGTTGCCATGGCGGCAAACACCTGGATTACCAGGGTATTGATGGAATCCACCAAAGACACTGCGGAAATCACCGCACTCCCCACATTGCTCACCATCATGGTATCAATCATACCCATAAAGGAGTTCAATAACTGCTCCACAATCAGTGGAAGAAGCAGCATCCTAAGCGCTTTCCCCGAAAACAAAAGATTTTCCTTATCTATTTTTGTCTTATCGTATAATCTTATCATAATGATACCTTCTAAGCGAAAAAAGAGGCTCCCGATTTCTGGGAAGCCTCTTTCATTCGTCACCGTCTTCGAAATACGGAGCTGTTCACTCCAAGCTTATTCGCATACGTACGGCATAAGTGCTACGTGACGTGCTCTCTTAATTGCTACGGTAAGCGCTCTCTGATGCTTTGCGCAGTTACCTGTAATTCTGCGGGGAAGAATCTTTCCTCTCTCAGAAATGTATCTCTTTAACTTATTTACGTCCTTGTAGTCAATTACATTGTCTTTGCCACAGAATACGCAAACCTTTTTTCTTCTATGCATCGGGCGTCTCTTCATTGGTGCGCCGTCTTTGTCTGCTGCCTTATTAAAAGCCATGATTATTTACCTCCTGTTAGGTTTAGTTGAATGGTAATTCTTCATCAATTCCATCCGGAATATTCATAAAACCATCCCCTGCAGCACTGCTGGGTGAGGGTCTGTCTCCGCCGGAAAAGCCGCCGGCTGAAAATCCGGAATTCTCTGCAGAAGCATTCTTGCTCTCTGCAAATTCCTGTTCTTCTACAACGACATCTGTCGTGTATACCTTCTGTCCGTCCTTGTTGGTGTAGCTTCCAGTCTGAATCCGTCCGGTAATTGCAATCTTTGTTCCCTTGCGGAAATACTTCTCTGCAAATTCAGCAGCACGTCCGAATGCCACGCATCCGATAAAATCTGCGGTCTGCTGATCCCCGTCACGACGGAATCTTCTGTCCACTGCAAGTGTATATCTGGCAATTGCTGTTGCCTGGTCCCCCTGGGAGTAACGTACCTCCGGGTCTCTTGTCAATCGTCCCATAAGAATAACTTTATTCATGCGATATCCTCTCTCTATAGGAACCATCCGGCTTCACACCGGTCTGTCCTCTTAAGCCTCGTCTTTTCTAACGCATAAGAAACGAAGAACGTTATCCATGATACGGACATCCTGCTCTACTGCTGCCGGAACAGATGCTTCTGCCTCAAACTGGATGAAGTAGTAATATGCCTCGTTCATCTTCTGAACTTCGTAAGCTAATCTCTTCTTACCCCAGTCCTCAACCTCTGTTACGTTACCGCCTGCACGAGTGATGTACTCTTTTGCTTTCTCAACGGTAGCAGTTCTCGCATCGTCTTCGATTTTTGCACTTACAACGAGTGCTAATTCATACTTATTCATGCGAATGTTTCCTCCTTTTGGTCTCTGGCCCGTCACTTCCGCGGCAATTCTGCCTTCCGGCACCCTTCCGCTTCCGGCGAGCAAGGAATTTTATAATATATCACGAATATTGATTCTAACATGAAAAAATCATCTTTTCAAGCTTTTTTTGTGTTTTTATGAAATTCTTTTTCCGTAACGCCTTTTGCGCTCCAGCAGAAGCATACTGCCCGCCAGAAGTAACAGCCCAGCCGGTAAAACGGTGTTTTACATCCGGTTTTAGGCACATTAACCAGTTTTACCGAATTTGCGTTCTTTCTGATTGTTTCTTAATCTGTTTTCTTACGAATCTCTTTGACATTCTTTTCCACTAAGGGGCGTCCAATCATAATCTGATGTCCACAACCCATACATTTCAGCCGGAAATCTGCGCCGACACGCAGAACCTCCCATTCGCTGCTTCCGCAGGGATGCTTTTTCTTCAGACGGACAATGTCGCCTACCTCATATTTATCCATACTGCTCCTCCATAAATTCTGTATTACAGATATCTTCGCAGACTATAATGTAATCTGCCCAAACACTTCACCCAGTCCCGCCTGTATCACCAGATCTGCTCTGCCATCCATCGGTGTGGTGGATTTGTTGATCAGCACCAGCTTATGTCCGTTGTAATAGTCAATCAGTCCTGCTGCCGGATAAACCGCCAGGGAAGTTCCGCCGATAATCAGCATATCCGCATGGCTGATATAGAATACGGCATCCTCCATGGTCTGCTGGTTAAGCCCCTCCTCATAGAGCACCACATCCGGTTTAATTTCTCCGCCACACTTATCACAAAGCGGCACTTCTGTGTTACAATTCAGAATATATTCCGCATCAAATCCTTTTCCGCATTTTCTACAATAATTCCGGTGTACGCTGCCGTGCAGTTCCAGAACGCGCTTACTCCCCGCCGCCTGGTGCAGCCCGTCAATATTCTGGGTCACCACCGCCTTCAGCTTTCCTGCCGCCTCAAGTTCTGCCAGCTTCCGGTGGGTGGTATTGGGTTTTGCATCCAGACATAACATCTTATCCCGGTAAAAACGGTAAAATTCCTTTGTATTTTTCATATAGAAGGAATGGCTTAAAATCGTTTCCGGCGGATAGTCATACTTCTGGTTATAAAGTCCATCCACACTTCGAAAATCCGGTATGCCGCTCTCCGTGGAAACACCTGCTCCTCCGAAAAACACAATATTATCCGATTCCCTGACCCACTGTAAAAATTGTTCTATTTTCTCCATATGATTCACCTTACCTTTTTCGTTGCTTCCGGGTGTACTCCGGTTTCCGTTTTTCCCCTTCATGTTACCACGCAATCCGCCCATATTACAAGCGGGAGAAATCAAAGCCATGAAAAACAGATACCATGCTCCTACAAAAAAGTGTCTTCGACACATCAACTCCCCTGCCCCTCATTCATGAGGGGAT
>JBJEJC010000037.1:0-3915 GCA_051877675.1 Roseburia sp.
CCTCATAGCCCTCAATCCAACCGGTCAGAATTGCCCTCGTAGTGTCTACACTGTCATGAGTCTGCCACGCCGTAAACCGCGTCACCTCCGGGTCGCTTGCCCAGTTGCGGTACATGGCATCTGCATCTTCTATGGTAAAACGTCTCAAAATCAGACGCTCCGTTTCTATTCGTTCCGTTCCCAGATATCTCACGCTCTCAATTCCTCCTTATTTATTAATTTCTGATTTAATTTGCTGTAAATATGTTCCACCATCCATGGTTCCGTACAGGCTTTCAACGCTTCCTCCCGTGAGAACCATTTCACGCCGCTGTTCTCATCCGGCTTCACCCGAAGCGCCGCTTCCTCATCCGCCTCCAGAAGATAGGTCACATTCAGATGCAGATGGGAGGGTACATACACGCCCCGTTTCCGGTGTCCGTCCACCGTCAGCGTTTCCAGAGAAAAAATATCCCCGCTCACCGCACGAATATCCGTCACACCGGTCTCCTCCTGCGCTTCCCTTCTCGCCACAGCCAGAAGGTCTGTCTCTCCGTCCGCATGACCTCCGGTCCAAGCCCAGGAGTGGTAAAGGTTATGGTAAATCATCAGCACCTTATCCCGGCTTTTGTTCACCAGCCAGGAGGATGCCGTAAAATGTGCTACGAGATTCTCCCGCAGGAAAATATCCGGTTCTGTTTCCAGAAGCCGCAACATGACCGCCTTATCCCGCTCCTCCTGTTCATTACATGGGTTATATTTTATCAAATCATCCTTTAATTTCATTCTTTTCTCCCACTATGGTTCCAAACGGCTCAAATCTCTGGGGAACAATGTAGTCTCCCGCACGTTGTCCTCTCCGCAAAGCTTCATGGTGAGACGCTCCAGTCCGATTCCCAGTCCGCCGTGAGGTGGCATTCCATGCTTAAATACGGCAAGATACTGCTCCATCCCCTCATCCGTCATGCCACGTTTTTCCATTTTCTCCAGAAGCATCCGGTAATCATGGATACGCTGTCCGCCGGTGGTAATCTCCAGACCGTGATACAACAGGTCAAAGCTCAGCGTATAGGTCGGATCTGCCGGGTCATCCATGGCATAGAACGGACGTTTCTTGGAAGGATAGTGTGTCACAAATACAAAATCCGCATCGTATTCTTCTTTAAAATACTGCCCGATTAACGCCTCCTCCTCCGGCTCCAGGTCATAGGGGTTGCGGAACTCCCGGTGGTACTTCTCCGCCACTCTCTGCTTTGCCTCATCAAACCGGACGGTGGGGATCTCCGTTGTCTTTGGAAGCGTTATCCCCAGAAGCTTTACTTCTCTGGCGTATTCCTTCTCCAATAGCTGCATCGTATATTGCAAAAATCCGGTCTCCATCGCCATGATATCTGCAAAGCTGTCGATGTATCCCATCTCAAAATCAAGGCTGGTATATTCATTCAGATGGCGTTTCGTGTTATGCTTCTCTGCCCGGAACACGGGAGCCGTCTCAAATACCCGGTCAAATACCCCCACCATCATCTGCTTATAAAACTGTGGGCTCTGCTGCAGCACTGCCGGGCGATGGAAATATTCCAGCCGAAACAGGTTCGCACCGCCCTCCGCGCTCTTGGCACCGATCTTCGGTGTGTGAATCTCGGTGAAGCCCTGTGTATACAAAAAATCACGGAATCCTCTGACCACGCCCTCCTGAATGCGGAATTTCGCACGTTCCCGCACATTGCGCAGTGCAATGGCACGGTTGTCAAGATTGGTCTCTAAGGTGGTGGGCAGCTTCCATTTTGAAATTACAAAGGGCATGGGCGCCGCCGGCTCCGACAATACCCGGATGCTATCCAGGCGGATCTCAATGCCGTTCGGTGCACGATCCTCACGCTTTACGGTTCCCTCTGCCTCAATGGTCGCTTCCTCCTTAAGCTCTTTTAAATCAAACTGGGTTTTCCCCTCCTCAAATACGCACTGGAGAAGTCCTTCTCTTTTGCGGAGCACGATAAATGCCACCTCTCCCATATCACGGATGGTATGGACGGCTCCATTCACCTTTACCCGCTTCCCTTCGAAATCCCCCGTCAAAAGACGGCTTAACTCCACGGTTTCTTTCTGCATTACTCCTGTCATGAATTCCATATGATTGTACACTCCTTTTCTGCCCGTCTGTGGGCTATCGGTGCGGGACGGGAAGCGCTATAAGGCATGTTGTTCTGCGCACAACGGATTGCAAAGCAACAAAAACGCCCCGGAAAAGCAACTGCTCTTCCGGGGCGGGATCTCTCTTTCCCGCGGTACCACCCGCATTGAAAAATGATGTCATGCATCATTTTCCCACTTTCTATGCTTAACGCGCATTCACGTACTGACCTACTTAGGTTCAGCCAGTCTGCTCCAGAGTGTTCCCACTGTCATCTCTCCCAAACAGCGCTCTCAGTCGGTGACGCTGTATTCCTGTCGGTGTCTGATGATAGGAGTCTCCTTCATCGCTTTGATTTGTTAATGTTGTAACATTTATACCATATAGGAAATCCAATTTCAAGATATTTTTTCAAAATATCACCAGTTTTTTTCTCCGATACCTTTTCAGAATCTTCGGATGCATTTTTCTCCCAAGAATTTTCCCGTTGTGATGGTTTTCGGGTTATAATAAAATATCTTATTTATTTCAGTTCAATGCAACAGATGGAGGTATCTTATGAAACCCTTAGCTACTCCGGTACTCGGTCAGAATGTTTTTCTTGCCAAAGGCGCCATTGTCCGCGGTGATGTCACCCTCGGCGACAATACAAGCGTCTGGTTTAATGCAGTGGTTCGTGCAGACACCGCCACCATCACGGTGGGCGCAAACAGCAATATCCAGGACAACTGTGTGCTCCATGTGGACTCAGACGCCAGCATCCGCATCGGTGACCATGTCACCATAGGTCATGGTGCCATCGTCCACGGCTGTACCATCGGTGACAATTCTCTGATTGGTATGGGTGCGATTCTTTTGAACAATGCCGTCATCGGCAAAAACTGTATCATCGGTGCCGGTGCCTTAGTAACCCAGGGCACTGTCATTCCCGACGGTTCTCTGGTCATTGGGAGTCCCGCCACGATAAAACGCGCTGTCACGAAGGAGGAAATCGCCGATATCACCCGCAATGCCCTGCACTATGTGGAGGAAGCGAGGCTCTACGCCGACTGAGTTCCGTTTTCCCGTCTTACAGTCCTAATATCCCAGATACGCCAGAAATGCCTCGCAACCCTGCACTATCTCACGATAAGTCACGTCAAACTGTCTTGTATACCATGGGTCCGCTTCTGTCAAGTAAAATCTAAAAAAATATTTGTTTCACTCATCAGATTTTGCCCTCTTTTTCAAGGTATTCCAGGAATGCGGTGCAGCCAATAACTACATCCCTATAGGTTTCATCGAACGCCCCGGAATACCAAGGGTCTGAGATTCCTGAAAATTGATTATTGTACTCAAGAAGCATTTTCATTTTTGTTCCTGCTTTATGACCAGTCAAACGTTCCATATTACGAATATTCATGGTATCCATACCAATAAGATAGTCATAGTAATCATAGTCTGAAGCCTTTAACTGAACAGCTCTCTTTCCTTCACAGCTTAAACCGTGCTTGGCAAGTTCTGCTTTTGCTGGAGGATATACTGGATTTCCTACACCGTTCCATATTTCTTCTGTACTGGTGGCAGCCGACGCAATTTCAAATTGGTCGGCTATACCACGCTTTGATACCATATCCTTTAAAACAAACTCAGCCATCGGGGATCTGCAAATATTGCCGTGGCAAACCATGAGGACTTTTATTTTTCTTTGCATATCTTAATATAACCTCGATTTTCCTTGTATTTCCTAGTGTTCCAAGCATTTTCTCCCAGAACCCTATCTCGGTATATCTTAGCACATTTTACTCTTTCTTGGTAGGTAAAAA
>JBJEJC010000038.1:0-19788 GCA_051877675.1 Roseburia sp.
TTACCAAAAAGGAGCCATTTATTTCCAAAGACACAACTTTTTTTACACTACCTCTAGGAGTATAACATAATTATAATTTTAGTTCAACTGTTTAATAACCTCGAGAACTCTCTGACCCGCATCAGCTCTGTTGAATTCGTATGCCATGCCACCACATCATATGCATCCATGTGCCGGTAGTAGACATTATTCTCCTTACCCGTTCACTCCCACAACCTTATCTGCCTGTCCACCAATGACTTCACTTTCCGCTCTGTCACCTTATCCTCCGCCCCAATGCTTCCACACAACAGTGGAGCATTCCAGTCATACTGCCTCACACTGTCCGCAACCTTCTGCGAACTAAAATTTGCGTAGCAATACCGGCATCCGTTCCTGCATGTATTGTATGCACCGACTTCAATGCTTTGTACACACCGGCATTCTTCCCGCTGCCCCTTGTCCTTCTCTGCCTTCAGGCTGCCTCCGGTTAGTCTCTCAATCAGCTTCTGATCAATGCAGCTTCCATGGGCAATCCCATATTCCTGCAAGTCAATCTGCTCGGCACAGGTCTCTATGCGCAAATGATATTTCTCTGCAATCTCTGCCATCTTTTGTGCGATACAAACCATCTGAGCCTCTGTCATACCGGTAATCTCCAGCCCAGCCGCATTCCGCTTCGTTTTATCATACAAATCTACAAAGCTGATCACCACTTTTTCTGTATAGTCGGTCAGCCGCCCTGCGATCTCTTCAAAGGCACTCAGGTGGTATTCCATCGTATACCTGTCAGTAAGAAGAATCGGATCGTACCTCCATATCACACGCTCTCTTCCAATCCTCTCAGACAGTCTGCAGAATGTGGGGATAACCGCCGTTCTCTTATCGGGAAGATTCGGTTCTATGTCCTTCCCATAACCGGTAATTGTAAACTGGAAATAATAGCAATACTCCTTTAACAGTTCTAATTTATCCAGCATATTTTCCGGATTCTTGGTCCAAAACACAATACAGTCCACCACATCCGGCGATACGCGAATCTTGCTGATCTGGTGTGGGTTCATTGGGTTTCTGACGTAGAGGAACCCCGCCCTGATCCGGTTGATAAACCATTCCGAATAATAGTTCGGTATATCCGTCCTTCGGCTCGCACTGAGTATCATATCGATTCCTTCCTGCAGTTGGATTCAGTTTTAAATCCAATACTGTGCCATGTAATCCTCGGCCTCATCCTTACATATGTTAAACTTATTCGCGGTGCGAAGTAGAGTATCCTCACGGGACAAACCTAATTCTCTGCATGTTTCTATCAAAGCCTTTATTCCTGTGGATATTCCTGTTGTCATTCCTTCCGCTATTCCTGTTGCCATTCCCTCCGCTATTCCTGTTGCCATTCCCTCCGCTATTCCTGCTGCCATTCCCTCTCTTCTGCTGTCTTCCATCATCTCTCGAATTGCTGTGCACATATCTATCTTCCCATCCTCTCTCTGATAATCCCTGGTCTGCATCAACTCTGTTGAATTCGTATACCATGCCACCACATCATACGCATCCTCATCCATATGCCGGTAATAGGCATCATTCTCCACCAGTTGTCCCAGTTTCTCTTCCAGACGCTGTCCTTTCCCATATTCAATTCCTCCTGTCTCGCAGGAGCCGCTCAGAAAACTCCTGCCTTCGTCTTGTGATTCTAAAAGCATGAATTTTCTGATGAACATCTGCCCGCCAAATCAGCGCAGATGCTAAGATTGGTTATGATAAGGGACACCCCTTAAGGAATAGGATGTGATTTGTCTCACATGTCCACGCCAAAACCAGACTTACTTCCAAACGCTTTTCATCCTGCCGTCCTTAGTGTGTATCCATTCCTTACACCACAAGGGCTTAGAAGGACCAGAGGGAATCGACGGATGAGAATTTCTTAAAATCTGTTCATCATGCAGAGTAATTCCACTGTATCGTTCCAGAATACGATTGTTTTCTTCGTTGTATCTTCTCTCTTCCTCGTCAGCTGCCTTTCTGAATTGCGCTTCACTCCCCTCAAAATATGCTGCAAACCACTGCTCATTAAATTTTTCATTACGCATAAAACGGCACAGATTTAAAATTGAAACATCATATTTTGCTGTAAAATAACCGCTTTTCTGTCCGTTACAAATACTGCAAATTGGGGCTATAAACACACGCGAAGTGCCTCTGAGACACACCGCACTTCTATATGCGTCCCCATAAGACCTGCCACTCCCAAGCACAATGTGACCACCTACTGATGCAGGATTTTCCCCACAGGCACAGCATGCGACGTCTATGGATTCATCAGTCTTCACTCCCCACAAATCCAGCCATGTCATCCCACCTATTGTCGGGTCCTCAGTGGAACCATTCACATTCCGAAATGGCGTCCCCTGAGGCATACCATATACCTTCCCACAAAGTGACATTCTGTCCCTCACCATTCCTTTATTTTCAACCTTTTACCGTTATCGGTTCCATTGCCTGCGCAAACAGCGCTGTTAATTTTGCCATTCCTTCTGCAGGCGGCTGCTGCACTGCCCTCGCATGAACCTTATAGGTTGCAGAGTTGTCTGTCTGGCGTCGATGTTCGCTGTCAGAAGTAACATTGCCCGTAATTGACACATCTAACCCGAACCACGAATTATAGGAAACTGTGCTCGAGGCCTCTTCGTGTGTCTTATCGTCTGTCAGCTCAGAACTCTTTACTTCCATGTTAAAGTCCACCGTCAACTCATCCATTGTAAAAGCCGGAAGCGGAACCAGTGCCAAAAGCGGAGCATCTATCTCACATTCCTGTGTTATAACCGTTTTGTCCTGTCCGATGACTGGTCTTTTGTACTGAAAATTTAAGGTATTCGTCTTATTGTCTTTGTCATACGCCAGTTTCTTAATTCCATCAATATAAACCGCAGTCAGTTCCTGCTGCCCCTTCGCAGCCGCAATGATTGGTCCGCAAATCAAGGACTGCATCGGCAGTCCGGCAAACTGCTCTCCCACATCACTATCTCTGTTCTGTGCGGTCGTCTGTGCTGCTTTCATCTGTTCCTTGCGTTCCTCAAGTTCATCCATCGTTCATCCTCCTTACAGGTTTTGTATCTGCCGGTTATGAATCCTTGCAGTCCCCTCCGCCGGCGCCGTAGTACCAAACTGCAGGCTAAGTTCACTTAACGAATATGCAGACGAATTCTCCGCCATAGGTTGTGGTGAAATCATTAATTCACCGTTCTCCCCTTCCTCTGGCAGGAATCGCAGTTTCACATCCACCTGTACCAACTGCAACGAATTATGGTGCATCAGCGCTGTAATCGGGACCTGCAGTTTTCGCTTTTCGCCCGCCGATGGAATCTGTATGGTATAACTTACCGGAACAAATTCCTCCTCGTCGCCATTTTCCGTAACGCGTTCATATCCCTGCCCGAGATACGCTACTAACGCCCTCTGCTCAAGCATCGCATTTGCATCTTGTACCGCAGTTCCTATCTGCTCAATCAAATTTGAAAGTGATATCGCCATAGCCACCCTCCGGATATCTGCCTCAGGCATCTTTCTATACCGTCTGTTATTTAATTTTATTATAGCAAATATTTTTTCGCATTAATATTGTAGGTAGTTACAAATTACGTGCTATTATTTTAGTAGTTTTAACTATAATATTTTAAATATAGGCTTAATAAAATAATGCCTGATAAAGCGGTTCTCATGCCACAAAAACAGACCTCCTGTTTACAGGGGCAAAAAGTACCGCAAAGCCTGGAAAATACTGCATTTTTTACTGTTAATAAAGAGCCTGATCTGGTATAATAAAGCTATCAGATTTAAGGAGATCAGGCAGTGGCTTTAAGTGCAAAAGACATCCAGTTCCAGGAACTGAAAGATACCATTTCACAACTGAATACTACGATATCTGCGCAGAACACTTTGCTTGTCCAGCTTCAAAAAGCAATCGAGGCTGCCGAAATCTGAGAGGAAGAACACACAAAACGTGAGAAAAACCTCTATAATATTCCATTCATGGCTTAACCTATCTTTATTCCTTTACTTACTTCCAATACTGTGCCATGTAGTCCTCGGCCTCATCCTTACACATATTAAACTTATTCGCTGTGCGAAGCAGAGTATCCTCACGGGATACCCCCAATTCTCTGCATGTTTCTATCAAAACCTTTATTCCTGTGGATATTCCTGCTGCCATTCCTTCTCTTCTGCTATCCTCCATCATCTCTCGAATCGCTGTACACATATCTATCTTCCCATCCTCTCTCTGATAATCCCTGACCTGCATCAACTCTGTTGAATTTGTATACCATGCCACCACATCATACGCATCCTCATCCATGTGCCGGTAGTAGACATCATTCTCCACCAGTTGCCGCAGTTTCTCTTTGTCCTCGGAACACCGGATAAAATCAAACACCTGACGCACATCCGTCCGGAATACTTCCGTGTGTTCAAACTGTCTGATTGAAATCACATTTATCTTATAATCCGATGTCATCTCACGCAGACGTTCCGGTATATCTGTAAAGTCAAGCATTTCCTGCAAAGAAGTCGGACCATCCCACACTTCCTTCCCACTGTACAATACAAATGTGATCACCGGTTTTAACTTATCGCTCTTTCGATAGCCATACAGGTACTCTCCCGAACGCAAGCCATTCCGGTTCTCGCGAACCGTCCTGCGGATCTCTGCCGCCTGTTTCTCGTATTCTGCCACATCATAGTGCATCGTCCGCAGCGGGATTTCGTAATCCATCGTATCCTGATTCTCAATCCCAATCAGTGCAAAGTTTACGCCAAAAGCTGTCTTTCGAATTAAGTCTCTGGTCTTCTTCGTCCTTCCCTGACTGTCCGCATCATCCAGATCCGCTTCCTGTACAAGCTGCTTTCCCTCACAGCCAATACCATTGATGATGTCTGCATACCTCCGGTTATCCGAAAAATATCTCTTCCAGCCACTGTCCTTCCCCATATTCAGTTCCTCCTGTCTCGCAGGAGCCGCTCAGAAAACTCCTGCCTTCGTCATGTGATTCTAAAAGCATGAATTTTCTGATGAACATCTGCCCGCCAAATCAGCGCAGATGCTAAGATTGATTATGATAAGGGACACCCCTTAAGAAATAGGATGCAATTCGTCTCACATCCTATGTAAGAAAATATGCTTTGTGCAAAGTATAGCACGATTATTCTTGTGGTTCAATTATTTTATATAAAGTTGATGTATTTTATTTTTCTCATATAGTCATTTTATTATCTTTCATTTTCCTTTCGCGCTTATCTATGAATTACCCAACACCTCCTCCACCAACTTCCCCTGATCATTCCAGCGTCCGCACTGGCTTCTCACTTTCATCAGTTCGTGTACGTGTTCCATAAGGTGCCTGTAATCCTCCGTATTCTTTTCCCCGTCCGACCAGAAACTCTCATAATATTTCAAAAACAGGAGTTGTTCCAGCACCAGTTCTACCGACTGGTGCCAGCACTTATAATTGGTGTCATATAAATCCGGTCTTAAGGCAGCATACAGCTCCTTTTTTCCTAATTTCATACTACGCTTTAGTTCCTGCACATTGGTTCCCCAGCGTTCATACGCCATGAAGGCAGCCCAATAGGTAACCACATAATCTGTATGACCGTAAAACATCTCTTTTTTCTTCCATTTTTCTTGCAATAGACAAAGAACTTTCTCCTCCAGCCAGTTTCTCTGTTCTGCATTTTTCAGTAGATTATACAGGTACCCGATGTTCTCACAATTAATAGCTTTATTGGGACCGTCGAAAAGATCTAAAAACAGTTTGCAGTCAAATTTCACTTCTGTATCACAAATTTCGGACAGACTTTTGAAGCAATTTTCCAACACCTCTTTGCGCCGTCTCTGCTTCTCTGCCTCACATCTGGCGCGCTGCCTTACTGCATTCAACGCAAACGAAATCTCCTGAATCCAGCAGGCATACTGATAAACTGCAATCTCTCTATTCTGGTTTAAGTACTCTGTGACCTGCGGCTCCACACATTCTTCGTCTTCTTCCAGCCTCTCCTGCAACACCCGGTTAAAATAATAGTATGCCAGCTTACGCAGCCAGGAAAGAGTACTTTTTTGCAATGCTTCATAAATATCCAGCCGGTATTCTCTTCCCAACATATTCTCAAGCAGCACTTCAAATGCCATCGGTGTATGCAGTTCCTGCATAAGCAAAATCAGTTCCTTCGCTGACAGTTCAAACAATACCTCATACAGACATTTTACATAACCATTCACCGAATAAAAAACATGAATAAAATCCTTCATGATATACTCTGGATTGATTACTGCCTCTTTCTGCCGCCCGGCAGAAAGAGCACAGCGAAGCATCTGGCACTCCCAATCTCTGTGCCGCCGGTTCTGCTCTTCGCAGCGCAGCTCCTCTTCTTCCAGCTCTGCTGCCAGTTTCCGGCACAGGGAAATCAATTTTTCAGCGTCTGTTCCACATTCCCGCAGCCAGCAGACGCCTTCCTCTGCGGATAATTCGTTGGAGTGATACAGATACCAGCAAAATCTTCCCAGATTTTCCATCGCATATTCTTCGGTATCATTCCAGCCCGCTCCAAAAAAATCTTTCAATGCAAACTTTTTCCCCTGCGCTTTTTCTTCTTTCATGACAAGTTCCCACTTTCTGTCAGGAACCGGCTCCGGGACTTCACTTACCGGCTGATTTTCAAATGTATCCCATAATGTTTCAATTTGCAGACGATTTTGTTTCGCCTGCTTTGCCTGCATTTCTGCATCTGTAATTCTTTGAACATAGTCTAAAACCTCATATACTACGTCCCGGTCCATCTGCGCTATGACAAAACTATAATTTTTTCCTGCCGCATTTAAAGAATTACTGAGCAGATACCCATCCATACTGCCATCTTCTTTCAAGCGCAGCAGATACCTGTCATGAATTACCGTTTTTTCATTAAGCGTCACATTTAAGATTTTCAAATGAGGATGGATGATTGCACTGTTATTTTTCAGAAAAGCACGGACTTTTTCCATATAATCCGGCTGTTCTGCTGCCTGTCCCTCCTCATCCGGATCAATCGTGCTTAAACTGGTAACAACCTCAAGCCTTAATGCCTTATTCTCAATCCTTGCCAAAAACTTCTCCATGGCACGAATGGAAAAATACGGGTCTACAAGAATGACACGCTCCACGCCGGATTCGTTCAAATACTCTGCGACCTTACAGAAACTGTCAATCTCACATTCGCCCTCTCCCACTTTCCGGCAAAATGCTCCCTTTCCCGCTCCACTCCGGTATGCACTCACAAGTCTCCTTGCTGTATCTCCCGCAGTATTCCATGGGTCTGACGCAAAATCCCCCACCCGGCTCACCATCGGATTTTCCCTCTTTTTTATCTGTTGAATTTTCTCCAGCTTTTCTAGCTGCTTCGGATTGCCACCAAATGTTTTTTTCAACTGCTCCGACCACCTGTCCCGTATCCTGTAATATCTGCCGGACATCAGATGCGTGGTAAGTACAAGCTGTCTTGCCAGATTTCCCGCATCAAAATAGATTAATTTTCCATCAGATTGCCGCCATATACTAATCTGTATCTGCGATACCACCTCTTCCGGTGAAAATCTCAGCACTTGTTCCTTTGACTCCCAGATTACTGTCTGGTTAAATACAACACGACTGGCATTTTCCAAAATGCAGTTTACCAGCACTTTCTCCTCTGACACTGCTTTCCTCTTTAGCAGCAGTTTTCCTTCTTGCATTTCCCACGAAAAAGCGTTCTGCGTATCTGATGGCTGATATATTTCAATATTTCCTAACCGTTCCGCCGCATCCTGCAAAAAGCAGATTCCGGTTTCCTCCGATATTGCCTGTAACACTCCCCGCACTTTTTCCCGCTGTGTTCTCGCTTCACAGCTATCGTATACTGCCAATATCTCCTGAAACAGCCATTCCTTGTCAAGATTCCAATATTCTCTGACTTGTGAGAGATTTTTTAACAAACTTTCATTCTGATTCCAAAAATCCCTCTTCGGATAGCGGATTACATCCGGTCGTCTGATAAAACCACCCGCAAAAGAAAGACTTTTCTGACTGCCATTCGCTTCCTTAACCTGCAAAACAACCGGTTCTTCCTGCACCAGACTTTCTTCAAAAGCCGCAAACTCCTCTTCCTTCATCACGCAACTGACCTGATATAATTGTAATCTTCTGCCAACTTCTCCTATCGCCCACGGACGTGGTTCATTCTCTGAATCCGGCAATCCATAGCCAAATAGTAAAAGTTCATCACTGTCTGAAGATTTTAAAATCAGTAATCTGACAAAATTATTCATAAGATGCCCCCTGTCAATGCTGGAATTTGTTTTTTAACGCAAACAGGAGAATAACCTTAATCGTTATTCTCCTGTTTGCTTATAACACGTACATTAATCGCTCTTTCTCTGTTTCCATTTCTTGTTATTTTATAGCTGACCATTTTCCCAATATATGACCTATCCATATCCGGATTGTCAAACTCATGAAAGAAAATATTATTCGGCATATGCTCAATAAATCCATATAACGTATTGTGTTTATCCAACTCTACGTTCATAACATAACCCGTATAAATTTTGTCTACATTCTTTTCATATTCAACACCATGAATTTCTTTCATAAGAAAACTTCTGAATTCGGCACTATCTTTTATACCATATTTATATTGTTCCCCTTTCAAGCTAATCCACTTGTTTCTTATCTCATCAAATTTATCACAAGCACTCACTGCACATTTTTCAAATCTTCCGTCTTCCAAAGACTTTAATAAATGGCTGCAATATTTGTCAATTTCTTTCGATGACAAATCTGGTGAATTTCCTCCCTCCATCTCTTTCATCAATAAAATGATATGCATTTTGTAGTTTCCTAATCCTTTAGGGAGTTTTTTCTCACGAAACAAAATATCTACATTCAAATATAAGAATGCTGCCAGATAATATGGCTGATAGGACTGTGTATCCACAAACAGAAAATCCCCATATTTTTTTAATAATGTATACTCATGCCTGTGACTGTCCTCCACATGATTTAAAAACAATGCCGTCATCGACTGTATCAATCCGCGAAAGCTAATTTTCTGCCGTGGTTTGATTTGTATATTATCTGCGTACTGTTTAGAACGTCTTTCGTAGTATATTTTATCATAACCAGGAACCTCATTGATTTCAAAATATTTTTCCAAGTTCTTATGAAACTCTTTAATTGTTTCAAACGCTTCTTCGTAAACGATATTTTGTCTGTTTGCTCCCCTCACGATTCCCTGTGTCACATCATCTTTATTAGAACCGACAATTTTAGCAATAACCTGAACTTTACCAAGGTCGACATTTTTTCGATATGCCTGATAAATCATACTACATGTCTGACAGCCATTTACAATCTGCGGATTTTCAAGCGGTACACCTTTTCCGTCATCTGCTCCCACTTTCTTACATACAATCGTTATTCCATTATTAAAAAGAGCAAAACGTCCCGGATGTTTTTCCAGTGTGGAAAATATCTCTTTATTTACAACTGAAAATCCCTGCGAGTCTCTGACATTGTCATCAAAAATATTACGTCTCAACAGCCCATCCGGAGTTGTCATTAACTTTACCAGCTCCTTTGCAGAAATACATGCGATAAACGCATTTCCCATTTCTTCGTCTTCCGTTAATGGCATAAAAAAATTCTTTATATACTCCAATTTGATTTTATAATTATTTTCATTAGAGTTGACAATATCAAGTAAACTTTTCTTATCAATCTCTCTGTTTTTTATATCGGAAAAGCTACCACCAATTTCGTCATTTGTAATTTCTTTTTTATTATTTCCATTGTCACTATAAACCACAACATTCAAAACCGGATTATTTGTCCAATGCAATACCACTTCGGATGATGTTACATATTTCAATATTTCCAGCCATGTCTGCCTGATATCCACCGATTCTAAATTATGAAAAAGATATTCCAGCTGCTTTTCAAAATTGTTGCTGGTATCGAAGGTCAAAAAATACAATTCCAGCAACCCCTTCCCGTCTCTTTGTAATATATCATCTACATCCTGTGGTTCACTAAGTATCTGTTCATTTAAGAAAAAAACGGCTCCCTGAATTGCCGGAAACTGTTGCGAATCAACACATATCTGATCTAACAAATCTTGGTCAGTATCGAAGCGCCCTGGCTGAAGCTGTGAAAAAAATTGATAGTTGACAAATCTCTTCCAGTTTTTTTCTTTAGATTCATCCTGCAAATTAAAATCATCCACAAATTTTTGAAATTTCGCATCTAACAAATTATTCATAATCTTTACCTTCCTACACCATCATGGTCATTTGATACACCATATCAGCCTGGCTGCATAGATATTTGACATCGATAGCATATGTATCACCATTCTCCGTACAAAATTCCCCCTTTAAAATTGCCCGGCTTGCCATCAACACCGCCCTATATTTTACAATCTCAGTTCTTTTCTTCCTTTTTGGAAGCGATTGCATCTGTTCACTATTTTGTATATCATCACAGATTTTCCGATACTCTTTCTCTAACCGCTCCATCCTACCCTTGTCATAATTTCTTGTAATTACACCCAGATTAGGTTCTGCCGTATAACCAGTTTTTTGTTGCAATACATTCTGTCTCAAATATTTCAATGCTGCATTCCATTGATTATAAAGTTTAACGATTGTTGATGCACCTGCCAGTGTATCTTTCAAATCATATAAATACCACCTGATGTATTTTTTTGTATCGTCTAACATCACAGCCGTAACATCTATACGCTTTGCCCCTTCCTTTTTTATTCCATCCGGAAGATATTCTTGTGCAAAATACCCCACATTCCCTGCCTCTACGCAAAATTTTAAAATTACGATGTCCCTGCTTCCATCTTCCTGGTCCTCTGTCACTTCAATCTCACAATTTTCTCTTATCTCATACAGCTTCCCTTTTTCTGGTTTTTTAGGACTCTTGAGTCTATTTGCCTTTATCTCCATTTTTACCTCGTAATTCTTTCAGCCTCATCATATAACTTATCCAGATTTTTACCAAAAAGTTTAAAATCATATCCCATCAACGGATAATCTATAAAATCAAGTTTTTCTACCGCTGTTCTACCTTGTTTTCCAGTGTGAAATTCATACACCGATACTCTTATCCCCTGCTTTAACATATCCGCTTGTGTCAATTCAAGTTCTTTCAGCATAGAATAACTTACTTTTTCATTTCCCAGGAACGTTAGCATCAGCAAATTATTTAACCTGCTCGCCATTGTATCACTATGTGAACTTATCACAACATTCATTCCCTCATTTACCATACGAATTACCCAGCGAGCCATTTCCCTTTGCAATAACGGATGAAGACTGTTTTCTACTTCATCACAGAAAATCCAACCAATCTGCTGCGTTGAATTTAATGCCTTTATAAACGGTGTCAGTTCATGAATCATAGATGATGCAACATAAAGAGGAACTATCCTTCCATTCTGTCCTTCCGTAAAAAATGTTTCCTCTCCTTTTTGTATAATCCTACCTTTCAAAAGAAATTCTTCTCCGAATTCCACTAACGTTCTCCTTGCGTCATCGAGCTGTGCATCTTGCGCATAGAGCTGAAGAAACTTCAAAAAATCTCTGACCGGCAGCACCAGATTGCCCTTTGTATCTCCTGCAAAATAGTAGCGATACAGCATCTGCAACCCTGCACGTGATGCAGGCAAAAATAATTGTTTTGCGTTTAATGCTTCATTCCCCGAAAGCATGATTGTCCAGACAGATTGCACTATCTCCCTTATTTCGTCTTCCCTGTACTCTTTTACATCAATGCTTTTTGTATATTCCCTTGGTTCTTCTGTACCGTCATATCGAAGGATATCCAGTTCTATCATATTTTGAGGGTTCTCTACGTTATCAGATACTGTTTCAGAAGCGCTGCACACATAGTATAATGAATTATCATTTTCCAAGGAAATCTTTATTGTTTCCACATCAACAGGTACCCCAAAAATCTTCTGCATAATCTGCATTTTATTATCCGCAAGGTATCTATTAACATATGCTTCCACCTCGGTAAACCAGTTCCTGCCGCAACGAATCAGCGTTTGTTCTCCTAAGCTGCTCTGTTCTACTCCCTCAGTCGGAACAGACATATTCATCAGCTCATTCCTTATACCGTATATCAGTTGCATAATCATTGTTTTTCCACTATTATTATTTCCTACAAGTACAACAAGATTCGTTAATGCTATGTCCGCATACTCAACCTTTCCAAAGTTCTCAACAATTATATGAAAAACCATCTTATGCCTCCCGTTCTGAAATTCCGCTCACAAAACATTCTG
The DNA here is from genome assembly GCA_051877675.1 of Roseburia sp. Lineage (GTDB taxonomy): Bacteria > Bacillota > Clostridia > Lachnospirales > Lachnospiraceae > Roseburia. Next base: position 12,340 of record JBJEJC010000038.1, read on the forward strand.
TTTGTCCACCAATCTTTCTATAAAATTATCATCTGAAATACTGTAAATGTCAATGCTGAATAAGTAATCCCCTATTTGTAGTTTATTTGTATTATAACATAATCGTTTCAAAAAAGAAAGTATCTATAATAGTTGCAATAACCGATAATTGTAAGTTGGAAATAATGGCAATACTCCTTTGGCGCCTACGATAAAATGGCTTCCGTTTCCGGAAGCCATTTACATTATTCATATGTAACCCTGCCAATATAATAGGCAATTGATCCTTTTGCTGAATTACAGCGGATTTCCAGCTTATAGCCCCGATTTGTCCTAACATCCTCCTGTCTCTGATACTTATCTGCATCCTTTGCAATGCTCTCTGCCGTCTGGTCAAAGCCTACTGCACAATTATTTTTCCCCGACGATAATGGACAGCCGATTCCAAAAGAAAACTTTATTTTGTCAATGTCCTCCTGCTTTAAAACAAATCCATACTGCGTTCCAATCAATGCATCCTTCTTTTTCTGTGATGAAAAAAGCCCTGCGGAATAAAAGTTTCCAGTCTTTCCTGCTCCCACTTTGGGAATTATTTTTGTAACTTCCGTCCGCTTGCCGTGTACACAACTTTCCTCCACGAACACAAGATCCTGGTGAAGTTCATTAATCAGAAGCAGTACGCATACTGCCGGTTTCTGCACAAAATATAAGAGTGGAATCAACAGGTCTATCACGACACACACAATTACGCTCACAATATTGCAAACTCCAATTGTCTCCACACCCTCTAACAGAACTGCCGTCATTTCTTCTGCCGCGCATCCACATATTTTGTCAAACAGCGCCTTTATCACATAGCAGGTCACCGCCAGCATTCCTGCTTCGGCAAGCATATAGACAAGCAGCTCTGCATCCCCATCCTTCAAATCCTTCATTCTCGCAAATTCGTCAAGAAGTAATATTATCTTTGTTTCAATATCTCCGCCCTTTGCATCCACCAGTTCCTTGTATTCCTCCGGACGCAACTGAATCGCCAGTCCATCCTGCTCATCCTCCCGTAAAAAATGTTCTTTCCCCTCAGCTTTCAGATTTTCTCGTATTTTCTGCCTTTGTTCTTCTATTATCTGAATGCGGATTTGTTCTATTTCCACATCCGTCTTTGCCTGTCCCAGTTTCTTATCATACTCCGCAAAAAGTTCTGCGAATTTGTTCTTTAACCGTTTCATTTTCTCATTTTCCATTTCTTCACCTTCTCTCTATTTTTTTGTTATTCTGCAAATGTAATATGCCACTGACCCACTGCCACTGTTACACCACATCTCTATTTTATAAGTATCATTTTGCTCCATAACTTCCTGCTTTCGGTGTTTATCCACTTCCTCCCCAATTGCAGATGCCGTCTTATTGATTCCCACCGCACAGGAATTATCTCCGTCGGCAAGCGGACATTCCACTCCGATTGCGAATGTCGTATCATCCGGTTTCGCAGTTTCTATCTCTCCCTTCGTCTGCTTTAAGGTCACTCCGTATTGCGTTCCAATCAGAGCGGCATCTTTCTTCTGCGTAGACCAGATCCCTCCAGACCGAATTGTTGATTTCATGGTTCTCGCCGCCGGAATACATTTCGTCCTGACATTCACTTTTCCATGAATAATATCCTCCTCCTGAATCTCCAGGTTCACATCAAGATCATTAATCACAACGAAAATGCAAGCCGCCGGTTTGCTCATAAAATAAAAGATAGGTATGATACTTAACACAATCAAGTCAATTACAACGCCAACTGCTCCAAGACTTATTGTCTCCAATGCCGCTACAACAGCGGAATCCAACCCCATTCCAACCATCACATCTATAATCAGCTGAACAGACATTGCGAACCCAAGTGCAGCCAGCCCTGCGTTAGATAACGCATATGCCATAACCTCCGTATCCTGATCCCCCATGTCCTTTAACCGTTCTATTCCGTCAAACAATTCCACAAGCTGTGTCTGAATTTCATCTCCTCTCGCATTCATCAACTGTGAATAAAGGCTCTCCCGAATCACAACAGCCACCGTTTCACTATCATCCTGTAAAATGATCTGCTTCCGTTTCTCATCCAGACCACTCTGACAAATGAGCTGTTTCAGTTTTTCTTTGCTCTCAGAAAGAAACCGCTCCTGCAATTCCATAATTGCTTCATCCGAATCTGCCTTGGAAAATGCATCATATTCTCTGGGATAATGCTGTCTAAAACGTTCCAAAATACTTTCCGTTTTTGTGATCATAGTGTTTTCTCCTTTCATAGCCGAACTTAATTTGTAGTTGTTTGTATTATAACATAGGGCTTCCAAAACAGGAAGCCCTATGTCTACTTTTTTCGTTATATTTTCCCATTTGTACGCATCATTTTCTATAATATTTCATTCATGGCTTAACATATCTTTATTCCTTTACTTACTTCCAATACTGTGCCATGTAGTCCTCGACCTCATCCTTACACATATTAAACTTATTCGCTGTGCGAAGCAGAGTATCCTCACGGGACAAACCTAATTCTCTGCATGTTTCTATCAAAACCTTTATTCCCTCCGCCATTCCTTCTCTTCTGCTGTCTTCCATCATCTCTCGAATTGCTGTACACATATCTATTTTCCCATCCTCTCTCTGATAATCCCTGACCTGCATCAGCTCTGTTGAATTCGTATACCATGCCACCACATCATACGCATCCTCATCCATATGCCGGTAGTAGACATCATTCTCCACCAGTTGCCGCAGTTTCTCTTTGTCCTCGGAACACCGGATAAAATCAAACACCTGACGCACATCCGTCCGGAATACTTCCGTGTGTTCAAACTGTCTGATTGAAATCACATTTATCTTATAATCCGATGTCATCTCACGCAGACGTTCCGGTATATCTGTAAAGTCAAGCATTTCCTGCAAAGAAGTCGGACCATCCCACACTTCCTTCCCACTGTACAATACAAATGTGATCACCGGTTTTAACTTATCGCTCTTTCGATAGCCATACAGGTACTCTCCCGAACGCAAGCCATTCCGGTTCTCGCGAACCGTCCTGCGGATCTCTGCCGCCTGTTTCTCGTATTCTGCCACATCATAGTGCATCGTCCGCAGCGGGATTTCGTAATCCATCGTATCCTGATTCTCAATCCCAATCAGTGCAAAGTTTACGCCAAAAGCTGTCTTTCGAATTAAGTCTCTGGTCTTCTTCGTCCTTCCCTGACTGTCCGCATCATCCAGATCCGCTTCCTGTACAAGCTGCTTTCCCTCACAGCCAATACCATTGATGATGTCTGCATACCTCCGGTTATCCGAAAAATATCTCTTCCAGCCACTGTCCTTCCCCATATTCAGTTCCTCCTGTCTCGCAGGAGCCGCTCAGAAAACTCCTGCCTTCGTCATGTGATTCTAAAAGCATGAATTTTCTGATGAACATCTGCCCGCCGAATCCGCGCAGATGCTAAGATTGGTTATGATAAGGGACACCCCTTAAGGAATAGAATGTGATTCATCTCGCATCCTATGTAAGAAAATATGCTTTGTGCAAAGTATAGCACGATTATTTTTGTGGTTCAATTATTTTATAGAAAGTTCGTACACTTTTGTGCAAATCCACCAAATACCATTTTACATTATACTGAAAAAAATAACCCCACAGCATTTTCAATCAACCCTGATTCTTCCTTCTACCTCGCAATACTTCTCAGATACTTTCCCATTTAACGAAGCAAGATACGAAATCAGTACATCCGTATCCGCCTCCCCCTCATCCAAAACATAGGTATTATCAGAAAACATACTGTAGCCATCCCCGAATTCCCTCAGGATATAGCCGCGGGATGCCAGCGAATACGTCTTCTCCGTGTCCAGTTCCACATACGCTCCGGTGTCATCCAGAACATAGACCTCTCTCACCCGCCGGGTTCCGGCGACCCCGGCAAACATTCCATTATCGTCTAATTGAACGGAAGACGGTACATCGGTGTCTATAGCAAACTTGATACCGGATACCTGCAGGAATCCCCCGGATTCCCTTCTTTATTATTCACCACTTCTGACTCAATGACATGATGCGCATGTCCATCCAATATCGCATCCACTCCGGTCGTATTTGCAGCCACATCTATAGAGGAATACGGCGAGTAAACATCTGTATCTCCCAGATGTGTCAGTAAAATCACATAATCCGCGCCTTCGGAAATGCACGCATTTACATTTTCCTGAATAACCGCATACAGATCAGCTCCATCATTTGCTCCACAAAAATCATAAATGACCTTTCCGGAATCATCCTGGAAAACTGCCAGCGAACTGCTGGCAATAGAAGCTGGTGTCATAACGCCAACGAAGCCGACCGTCACATCTCCATATTTTATCAATGTGTATGGTTTCATGGAGAAACGTGCATTTTCGTTTTCTCCATTATAAATAAGATTACAGCCAAGATAAAGCACCTGTGATTGATTCATAAGTCCTTGTAGCTGCTCCATCCCATAATCAAATTCATGATTGCCCAAAACGCACAAATCATAAGGCACCCTATTCATAATTTCAATAATAGCCTCTCCATCCGACAATGTGCCAACAGGACCACCCTGTATTGCATCCCCGCAATCCACCAGTGTAACATACGGTGTTTCTTTTAAACATTCTTCCTTATAGGCTGCAACTCCTGCATAACCAATGTTGTCATCGAGAGCACAGTGAACATCATTTGTATACAATATAATTATTTCTTCATCTGGAGCTGCATCCGCAATTGTCTCATTCCCCTCAGTATCCGCCGCCTGCTCTATCTGACTTCCGCATCCGCACAAGCCAGTCATGCACATCATCAGGAACGATATCCATATTGCAAACTTCTTCATCTTATATTTCTATCCTTTTCCTTTTATTATCCACCGTCATTCATAGCGCAATAACCATATCTGGTCATTCGCACATTTTACCATTTCCCGGTATGGTCGCGCCGCAGATTCAAATACCATATACAATCCACTGGCTGTCATTTGAATCTGTTCCACTCCTTCCGGAAGCATATAACTGCTTTTTGCTTCCAGATATGCATCATTTCCCTCATCCCATACAAAGCTAAGAAGTTTCCCTTCTTCTGTCTGGCTGCCCTGACTTAAAATCATGATCCTTTCTCCGGTCCCTACATGATTGAAAAAAGTAATTCCCTGAATACGCTCCGGTATCTGAATCGTTGACATAAGTACAAGTGCAGTTACACCGCCAATTTCACGGGCAAGCTTAACAGCCTGTACTTCGTATTCTTAATCATACTTACGTTGGTTTCATGCCATTTTAAGCACCTTATTCTCTTGATTATACATGAAATTATTGAGAATAGGGTGTCAACTTTAATTATACAGTATCAGTACAGAAACAGATGAAAATTGTATGGGAATATGAAGTAAAAATTCTGACAATGCCGACAGGTTTTGATATAATAGAGAGTAGAAAAAAGTTACGGAACTTAATCGAGAGATTGTGATGGTCTTTGTGGATGGGATAGTGGTTCATGAAGGTGGAGAGATTGAGATTGGGTGGAAGTTTTGAGAAATAAAGTAAATTGGAGAAATTATCAAATGGTTAAGGAAGATGAACGATTATTATCTGACGAAATGATTGCAAAGAAGAAGCAAGAGATTGAAAACATAGATAGGGAAATAGCGGAATTACAGTGGGAAATTGCAGGTGAACCAAATTATGAAGAAGAAGATAATTATTTTGAAGAGATGCATCTTAATTCACCAGAAACTCGTTGTGATAGTTTGTTTAAAGAAAAAGAGGCGTTGGAAGAAGAATTATTTAAAGATGAGTATTACAAAAATATAGAGAAAATCGCTAAAAATTCTGAATATAGTAGTTATAAGATTGCTAAATTACTAACGGATGACATGCCTGAGATTGATATGTTTAATAGGGAAGCCAAGGCTATTCAGGTTGCTGAAGAAATTTGTGATGATTCTAGAGGAAGTTTATTTAACATAGCAATCGTAGGTGAGTGGGGAACTGGAAAAAGTACTTTACTTAATATGATTAAGAAAAAGTTAAGTGAACAAAAGGAGGTAATAGAGATTTCTTATGACGCATCGTCATATTCTGAGCAAAATCAGATATGGGCAAATTTTGCAAAAATTTTATTTGAAAGATATGAACAAGAAGTAATATTTCCAAATTTAAGATACACATTTTCAAAAATAAAAAAGAGTCCAAAAAAATATTTAAGTACAGTAATGGTAAATGTTATTGTATGGGTTTTAATCTTTTTATTGGCATGGGGAAGTAAATTTTCTTTTTCAATAAATTCATTGATAAGTAAGTTTTCGGGATTTGGATTTTCGTTAGTAGGTATTATGTTATTGCTTAGTAAAATTGTTTTTCCTTGGGCGAAAAAATTACTAGAAACATCTATTCCATTGTCTCAAAAGGTAGCAAATGTATTTAGTTTACCTTCATATGTAGAAGTACTAGGAACAAGAGAACAAGTAACGGAAGAATTGGATATATTATTTCGAGCATGGATTCCAAAAGCAAATCAAAAAGTGGCTATATTTGTAGATGAATTAGACAGATGTTCAGAAAAAGGAATTGTAGAGTTTTTTCAATCAATACAATTATTTTTTGGGACAAAAAAGATAATGTTTATTTTTGCAATCGAACCATCTCATTTAAAAAGAGCTCTTGCTAAAAATTTTGAAATAGGAGATCAATCAATAGAAGAGTATACCAATAATTATTTAGAAAAGTATATCTCATATGTTGTTCCAATAGATAATAAAGATAATTTTGCAGAATATGCGGTTGGATTAATTAGGGAAATAAATGCTGAGAATTATTTAAACATTACGGAGAGAGAAATTGAACAAATAAAAATGTGCATCAATTGTATACATGATAAATTTGTTACACCACGAAAAATAAAAAAAATAGTTAATTTACTTATATTAACAAAAAGTTTCTGTATTCATTATTATTCGAATTTGCGTATAGATTATTGCGAATTATTTTCGTGGGTTATTATGAGTTGTTTTTATACAGATGCTGCTAATTATATAACATCATTATTTACAAGAAATAAAGAGTATTCTCCGTTGAAAGTAGTACTAAGAAATTTGTCATATGATAAAATAGTAAAAGAGAAAATGCCAAATCGGAATTATTATAATTTGATTAATGAGTTTAAAATGCATGATATAGTAATCTATAATAAACTGGCAAATGATTTTTCTATATTGATTTGAAAAATATTTAACGCTATATTGTCATTAGCTAAGACCGTTTCAATTTTTGTGTAAACGTCAAAAACTGATATAAGAGAGTCTATGAAAGTTTTTCTGTAAATAGGTATTAGAGGCAGGTCTTCTATGATGATAAAAAAATGAGTTGTTATTTGTTATTGGGTAAGCGCCCAATAATCGGGCGGATTGTTTAATTGCTCTATCTTCTCCATAA
>JBJEJC010000039.1:0-3856 GCA_051877675.1 Roseburia sp.
TATAATTTATAAAAAGATAAAATATTTTATATATACATAAATTGCTCGTGCAAAATGACAGGAGATTACAACTATGAAAAAAGGGGGATTCCATACGAACACGCCGGTTCATGACCCGGCGGTCTTTGCAGATAAGGACGGAACCTATTATATTTTCGGAACCCACATGTCAGCGGCAGTATCCCGGGATCTGCGATACTGGGACTGCTTCGCGGAAGGGGTGAATGAGAAAAATCCGCTTTTTACCAATCTGTTTGACGAAGAAAAACAGGCATTTGCATTCTGTGGGAAATTTGACGGGAAGGAGTATGCAGTCTGGGCACCGGACGTGTCCTACAATCCGGTCATGGGCAAATATGTCATGTACTTCTGTACCTCGGGCTCCTATGTGAAGTCCAGTATCTGTATGGCGGTGGCAGAGGAGGCGAAGGGACCCTACACCTATGTGGGAGCAATCCTTCATTCCGGTTTCGATGCCGATACGGTAAAACTGACGAATGTCGGGGAGGTGCTGGGAAATAAGGGGGATTTTTCCCGTTATTTAAAGAAAAACGGTCATTACAATAATCTGGCATGGCCCAATTGCATCGACCCCAATACAGTGCGGGATAAAGAGGGACGGCTCTGGCTGGTATACGGTTCCTGGTCCGGCGGTATTTTCCTGCTGGAGCTTAATGAGGCAACCGGGCTGCCGATTCATCCGAAGCGGGATGCAAAGAACCAGGTAGACCCCTATTTTGGGAAAAAACTTTTGGGCGGCGGGCATAAATCCATCGAGGGTCCGTTTATCCTATACGATGCCCAGGCGGATTATTATTATTTGTTTGTATCCTTCGGCTGGCTTGCCAGAGACGGCGGCTATCAGATTCGTCTGTTCCGTTCCAAGAAAGTGGACGGTCCCTATGTGGATATGGACGGGCGGACCTTCCGGCGGGTCAACCATCACGAACCGTATGGGTTGAAATTAATCGGCAATTATATTTTTCCCGGAATGGAGTGCGGCTACAAGTCCCCGGGACATAACTCGGCATTTGTGGATTGGGACGGGAAAATGTATATGGTTTACCATCAGCGCTTTGACCTGGACACGGAGCTGCATGAACCGCGGGTACACCAGCTTTTCCGCACCAGGAACGGATGGCTTACGGCGGCGCCCTTTGCCACCGAGGGAGAGATGCTCTGCCCTAAGACCTATCACACCTCAGAGCTGTGTGGCACCTATTATGTGGTGGAGCATGGGCTGGATATCTCGGGAGAGATACATAAACCGATAAAAACGAGGTTTACCATGGAGGGCGAGATTTTAAAGTATCGGAATCAGGATCCGGAGAGTGATTCCACGGAAACGATTGCGCGTCCTATGGGAAGCTTTACGCTGGGGGATGAGAGCTGCATCACCCTGACCATTGGGGAGAACAGCTATGAGGGGGTCATAGTTCAGCTCAACGATGAGGCGGGAAATCCCACGATGTGCATTACGGGAGTAGGCGGAAACCAGAGCGCCTGGGCAGTGCGTTATTTATAAAATAATGATGAAAAACTACTTTTTTCTTTGTCTGAAATGTATTATACTGTACACATCCCGCGGAGCAGAAAGAAAGGCGGGATGGCAGTGTGAGAAGAAACAACGGGGGCTGCAGGGGCAGCTCCCTTTTTAGAAATCGGAGGGATAAAATGCCGTTATATAACCATCTGAAGGAATATCGGGCAAAGCTTGATGTGAACCAACAGGAAATGGGCAGACTGGTTGGGGTGTCGCGGCAGACCATCAGTCAGATTGAGAGGGGGGATTATTCTCCTTCTGTCACACTGGCATTGAAGATTGCAAGGGTTTTTGAGGTGCCGGTAGAGGATATTTTCTGGTATGAGGAGGAGGAAAAACATGAGTGAGCAGACGTTAAAGAATGAACGGGAGGACAAAAAGCATCTGAAACGGTTTCTGGTGCTGTTTGTGGTGTGCCTTGCAGTCGGAACTGTGGCTGGCATTTTCTGCGGGATTATGGCGGCGGAGGAGACGACACTTTCTGTTGGAGAGATGTTGCTTGGTGTACTGGAGAAAATCTCACCTTATGCGAATCTGGTGATATCCACGCTGGTGCTGATTGTTTGTGCGGTTGTTTTCCCGAAGTGCCGGGCACGGTTTATGGACTGCCGGGAGGAAGACGAGGAGACACTGAACTGGATTGATATCCGCCTGAGCTATCTGATGTGGATGATTTCCATGAACATGATTCTGTGCTATTTTTTCATGGGAGCCGGTATTTTCTGCACCTTCCGAAGTGATATGCCGAAGGGGAAAATGCTGTTTTATCTGGTACTCACGGTGACAGGAATCTTCTACACGCTGATTGTGGATACGGTGTACCAGAAGAAAATCGTGGATCTGGAGAAGGAGATTAATCCGGAAAAACAGGGCAGCGTCTATGACACCAGATTTCAGAAGGTGTGGTTTGCAAGTTGTGACGAGGCGGAGCGGATCAGTATTTACAAGTGCGCGTTCATGGCATACCGTGTGACGGGAACCTCCTGCATTGTGCTGTTTTTGTTCTGCCTGTTCGGAATCTTTCTGTTTGATTTCGGGCTGATGCCGCTGACCATGGTGCTCTTAATCTGGGGAATCCTAAACAGCACCTATTTCTATTGCGCAATCCGCATGGCAAAGCATCCGGAGAAATATCTGAATACGTGAGAGGATTTACTGCAGGAACGGAAGCAGACAGCGTTTCCGGGAACGAAGGAACACACCCTAAGCCCGGTAGAAGACTGTGCAAAAGTGCACAACACTTCCTCGTGTGAGATGATAAAATACATAGTAATAAAGAACTATGGTTTTTTCTGACGACGAGGGAGGTAGAATTATGAACAAAAAGAGCAGCCCGGGGGGAAAAGGGCGAATTGAGAAGCTTCTGGCAATGCTGTTGGCGGTAGCAACTATTTTCTCACAAATCGCGGGGAATGGTGTGACTGTGACGGCAACTGAGGTCACACCGTCGGTTACTATCAACGGACCGGCAGAAATCGGTCTTCGGTATGATGACTACACGTGGTTATTTGCCGGCGAGACGCAGACCTTTACGGCGGATGTTGTCCTTGAGGAAGAACAGAGTTACACCCTTGCGTGGGAGGTCGGACAACAAGTCTCAGGAGAGGATTTTGTTCCATTTGAATCCCAGAATGGGGTGGTTACATATGATATTGCAGAGGATGCCTCCTCCATTACTCTGACAGGCGTATCTGCTGCATCAGACTTATCGATTCGTGTGAAAGTAATGAGTAGTGAATCAGAGCAGCTTGCAGACGCACAACTGGGGTTTGATGTACGCGAGGAAAGAGAGGATTATTTTTTCCCGGTTAATGACGATTTGTGCCTGCTTCCGGACTGGGGATTTGACATTGAGAAAAACCTGGATTATTATGTGGAAAATCCGGAGCACCCAAATGGAGATAATTTAACGACAGAAATTACAGACATCACCGTGGCAAATGCTTTGGATGATACGGAGGAAGGAGATGTCGCAACGATATCCCAATGGGAGGATGGCAACGGATGGAACCTTCATGCCAATCGTTTCGGACATGCCATCGGAACCATTACATATACCACAGCTGGCGATCAGCCAGAGCAGAAGCAATTCAACATCTGGGTTGGCACTGATGTATATAACTTAGGCATCCGATCCGACAAGGGCGTTGATACGGTGTTGCCGGGAGAAAGTGTGGATTTAACGGCGGACTTTAGCCGTGACTGCTTTAATGAGGAACAGGGGTATTTCCAGGGAAGCACCGAAGGAGCAGTTTTTGACTGGTTGATTGAGGATCCTAATTGCGCAAATTTTGTGACAATAGAGCAGGATGG
>JBJEJC010000040.1:0-19667 GCA_051877675.1 Roseburia sp.
AGATTTCGGTGGCGAGTCCCATGGCTTCTCCGGTCATATCGTCGATGTTGCAGGAGATGGAGAGGACGGAATCATCATCCGGGAATCCCGGTTCTGCGTCATCTTCGGCATTGCTCGCTGTTTCGGTTCCTGCAAAGATCCGGACACAGTTGGCAATCTCAAAATCCTTGTGTCCCATGCCGTAGCCGATGGCACTGGTTGTCATCACCGGCATATTTGCGAAGCTGTCAACGTAGTATTTCAGAATGGCTGCCCCGGTGGGAGTACACAGCTCACTGGCAATTGCCCCGGTGTAATAGGGAATCCCCTTTAGCAGCTCTGCAGTTGCAGGAGCCGGAACCGGAAGTACGCCGTGGGCGCAGCGGACAAACCCGTTTCCCACATGGATGGGGGAGCAGACAATCCGTTCGGGCGCAATCAGATGCAGCAGCAGGGCACAGCCTGTCACATCTGCCAGTGCATCTAAGGTTCCCACTTCATGAAAATGAATCTGCTCCAGGGTGGAATTATGTACCTTCGCTTCTGCTTCTCCAAGCAGCCGGTAAATGGCAGCAGCGTCTTTCTTGACCGGATCGGGAAGGGAAAGCGTGTTAATTTCCTCGCAGATGGAGGAATAACTGGTGTGGTGGTGCGAATGCTCATCCGGGGAGTGCGTTCCCGTATGCGAATCTTCCGCGGAGTGTTCTTCCCCGTGAGAATGTGCCTTCCCGTGGGAATGACTGTCCGCCGGTAATTCCTCATCGCCATGGACTGTCACACGGATTCCGGTTCCGCGGATACCGCATTTGGTCACGGACTCTGGGGAAAGGGAAACCTGATAGGGCGCAAAGACCTGATTCATTGTCGTAAGAAATTCTTCCTTCTGATCACAGATTTCATATAGTGCACTCATCAGCATATCGCCTGCGGCACCCATGCTGCATTCAATGTATAAAGTTTTCATCCCGATACCTCCATAGGAAAAAAGTGCGACTGCATCAGCCGCCGATACGGTTAATCATGCTGGCAAGATAGCCTGCGCCGAAGCCATTGTCGATGTTTACCACGGAAACACCGCTGGCACAGGAGTTGAGCATGGACAAAAGGGCGGAAAGCCCGTGGAAGCTTGCCCCGTATCCCACACTTGTGGGAACACCGATGACCGGACAGTCGGTGAGACCGCCGATGACGCTGGCAAGGGCTCCCTCCATCCCGGCAACGGCAATGATAACGTTGGCGCGGGAAACGGTGTCCATATTGGACAGCAGCCGGTGCAGTCCGGCGACTCCCACATCGTAGAGGCGTTCGACCCTGTTCCCTAAGACCTCGGCAGTCAGCGCTGCCTCCTCCGCCACCGGAATATCGCTGGTTCCGCCGGTGGCAACCACAATCGTTCCTTTTGCCGTGATGTGTTCCACACGGTTTACAATGCCAATGTGGGAAAACTCATCGTAGAACAGCGAAAAGCGTTCCTTCAGGTATGCTGCGGCTTCCGGTGCAAGCCGGGTGATTAAGATATTCTCTGTGCAGTGGGTGAGCAGACTCTGAATGATGCCCTCCATCTGTTCCTTCGTCTTGGACGCACCGTAGATGACCTCGGGAGCACCCTGCCGTACCTCTCGGTGGTGGTCCACCTTGGCATATCCCAAATCCTCAAAAGGTGCAATTTTTAGTTGGTTGTATGCCTCATCGGCAGAAAGACTGCCGTTTTCAATCGATGCAAGAATTTGCCTGATATGTTCATTCTCCATGAAAAGCCTCCATGTCTGCATTTCTTTTCCCTATTATACAAAAGCCTTGCCATAATTGCAAATACTGCTTTCAATGCGGAGAGAAGCATCCAGGCATACCTGGGCTGGCTCAATGTTTGCTGGTAGAAATTCACAAAAATCGGAAACTGTTTTCGTGAATTTAGTTTCTTGTGCTGTCTATATGACCGTGCTATAATTGAGGAAACGGAAAATAAAAAAATAGTTTCCAACAAGACAGGAGAGCAGGTGAGGGTTATGGAGTTACGGGAAAACATTCTGGAGGGGACGATTCAGGCATTCAATCAGAAGGGATTGAAATTTACGATGGATGATCTGGCGGGAATCCTGGGAATGAGCAAAAAAACCATTTATACGGTATTCCGGGATAAAGAATCACTTTTTTTTGCCATGGTGGACTATCTGTTCGATTCCATTAAGGAAAGCGAGCGGGCAGTGCTGGCAGACCGGAATCTTGGGACTGCGGAGAAAATCCGGGCTATCTTAGGCGTTCTGCCGGAGGGATACCGGGAGATTGACTTCCGGCAGCTTTATCTGCTGCGGGAAAAATATCCGAAGATTTATAAGAGAGTGGAGGAACGGCTGGAGAGCGGCTGGGAGACGACCATTTCCCTGCTGGAACAGGGTATGGAGGAGGGCGTAATCCGCAGGGTGCGGCTTCCTATTTTAAAAATGATGCTGGAAGCTGCTCTGGAACAGTTTTTCCAGCGGGATATTTTAATCCGGAACGGGATTTCCTATGGGGAGGCGCTGGATGAGGTGGTGGACATTCTGATGGATGGAATTGCCGTTCCTGCCAGTGCAGAAAGGAGCCCTTTGGAAGCGGACAGCAGTGCAGCAGTTGGAAAGAAGGAGGGGTAGGATGGCACAGCGCATTTATCTTAATGATGACTGGCAGTTTACGGAACAATTTTCAATGGAGCTTCTGGAAAAGGAGTGGGACGGGAAGGACGTCCGGCGGGTTCGTCTTCCGCATACCTGTAAAGAGACACCGTTTCATTATTTCGACGAGCATATTTATCAGATGGTGAGCGGATACCGCAGAATGCTGTTTGCCCCGGAGGCATGGAGGGATGCCCACGTGCTACTCACCATAGACGGCGCTGCCCATGAGAGCGAGGTCTTTTTGAACGGGGAAAAGATAGGAGAGCATCATTGCGGGTATACGGCGTTCACCGTGGATCTTAAGGGAAAACTGCGGATTGGGGCAGAGAATATTCTGGTGGTAAAGGTGGACAGCAGGGAGAATCTGAATATCCCGCCCTTCGGTCACGTCATAGACTACATGACCTATGGCGGCATTTACCGGGATGTGTATCTGGATATATGCGGGGAAAACTATCTGGCGGATGTGTTTGTACATACAAATGTGGATGCCGGAAAAACTGTGGTTCTCTCGGAAGTCAGTCTTGACGGACAGCCCAGGGAGGGATTTATCCTGCGGCAAAGTATCCGTAAGCTTAAGGAGGCTTCTTCGGAAAACGGTAGTGAGCAGAACCTTAAGCCTGTGGAGGAAGGGGCTGCTGTGACGGGGCAATCGGGAGAAGGTGCATTCCGGCTGCTGGGAGAGAAACCGGCACACGGCACGCAGCTTCATCTGGAGTTTCCGGTGGAGCAGGCGAGCCTCTGGAGTGTGGAGCATCCTGCCCTTTACGAGCTGCGGACCGAGCTGCTGCGGGACGGAACGGTTCTGGATGAAAAAACGGTGACCTTTGGTTTTCGTAGCGTAGAATTCCGTTCGGACGGTTTTTACTTAAATGGGGAAAAAATAAAGATCCGCGGATTGAACCGCCACCAGAGCTATCCCTATGTGGGGTATGCCATGCCGGAATCCATGCAGCGGCTGGACGCTGCAATTTTAAAACAGGAACTGGGCGTCAATGCGGTACGGACCTCCCATTATCCCCAGTCCCATGATTTTCTGGATGCCTGTGACCGTATCGGGCTTCTGGTCTTTACCGAGATTCCGGGCTGGCAGCACATCGGGGATGAGGCATGGAAGAAGCAGGCGGTGGAAAATGTGCGGGATATGGTGCGGCAGTACCGCAATCACACCTCTGTCATTCTCTGGGGCGTGCGTATCAATGAGTCTCAGGATGATGATGCATTTTATGAGCGGACCAATGCCGCAGCACACGAGCTGGACCCGACCCGGCAGACGGGAGGGGTGCGGGCGAACAAAAAAAGCAGCCTTCTGGAGGATGTATACACCTACAATGATTTTCTTCATGATGGGAAAAAGAAGGGCTGTGAGCGCAAGGCGGCTGTCACCTCCGATGGGAAAAAGCCTTATCTGATCAGCGAGTACAACGGGCATATGTACCCGACCAAAGCATTTGACTGGGAGGAGCACCGCAGGGAACACGCCATCCGCCATGCCAATGTGCTGGATGCGGTGGCAGGACAGCCGGATATTGCAGGAAGCTTTGGCTGGTGTATGTTTGACTATAATACGCATAAGGATTTCGGCAGTGGGGACCGCATCTGTTATCATGGTGTGACGGATATGTTCCGCAATCCGAAATTGGCAGCGGCGGTTTATGCGTGTCAGCAGGAGCAGACGCCGGTTCTCGAGCTTAGCTCCTCCATGGATATCGGAGAACATCCGGGCTGTAATCGGGGAACAACTTATATTTTCACCAACGCGGACAGTGTGCGGATGTACAAAAATGATCATTTTATCAAGGAGTACCGGAGAACGGATTCTCCCTATAGGAATCTACTGCACGGTCCCATTGTGGTGGACGATTTTATCGGGGATGCCATTGAGAAAAATGAACATTTTAAACCGGCGCAGGCGGCGGATATCAAGAAAGCGTTAAATGCGGTGGCACGTTTCGGACTGTCGGCACTGCCGAAATGGGTGTATCTGATTGCAATTAAGTTGATTCTTTTCTATCGCATGAAGCCAGCCCAGGCGGTGGAGCTTTACAACCGTTATATCGGTGACTGGGGAGGAACTTCCACCAGCTACCGGTTTGAGGCAGTGAAGGATGGAAAAATAGTTAAGACGATTGTAAAAGAACCGATGCGGGAACTTCGTCTTGCAGTCGATGCGGATCACACTGTTCTGCGGGAGAAAAAATCCTATGATGTGGCGCTAATCCGCATTCGGGCGGAGGATGAAAAGGGAAATCTGTTAAGCTTCTGCAACGATCCGGTGCAATGCACGGTCAGTGGTCCGCTGGAACTGATTGGACCGGAAACGGTGTCATTGCAGGGCGGTATGGGCGGAACCTATGTGAAGACTACGGGGGAGTCCGGGAATGCCACGCTGACTCTGCATATGGCGGGAACTGAGGATATAACAATCGAATTTGTAATAGAGTGAGGAGAATATGGAAGAAAAATCAAAGATTATTTACGGAAATCCGGTGTCATCTGGCACTTACCGCAAGGCAGTCAGATCAAAGAAAAAATTTGCACGGAAATACGGAGATGATGGGGTGGCAAATTATCCTGTGACCATCGAAAAGAATTCCCATATCGGGGAGGAACTGGGGGTTATGGATGTTCGTCTGGGAGAAGCCCTGCCTGCCGGGAAAGGGGACAGCGGTACAGAGGCGGAGTTTGACCGGGAAAAGGGGATTATTGTTGGCAACATCCGTATGGGCTTCGGGCATTACCGTATTTCCATGGCAATCGCTTCCGCGGCGCATGCGATGGGCTATGTCCCCTACTGGATGGATTTAAACTCCTATCCCCAGACCACCTGTACAAAAGTGATACGCGCCCAGAATGATCTGTACTCCCTGGGCTCAAGACTTTCCGGGAAAAGCAGGCTTTTTAACCGTCTCATCTGGGAACCCATGAACTATGAAGGGTTCCGCAGGCTGTCCTACAACGCGGCAGACCAGAAGAACGCGGAGCTTATGGCACCGGTATATAGGAATGTGCCAAAGGAAATCCCGGTGGTGGCGACTCATGTGTGGCCGGCGCAGGCGGCGGTCCACGCGGGAATGGAACGTGTGGTAAACGCAATCCCGGACAACTGGCAGATGGCGCTTCATTTGTCCGAAGGAAGCCTGCACACAGTCCAGACCCATTATGCCTATCAGGGCTACCGTGTGCTGAACGGCATGCAGAAAGCGGAAGTGCTAAAGCCTATGCCGTCGGATGCATTAGTATACACGGGGCATTATGTGGACCATGAGCTGGTGGCTGGCATTGAAGGAGACTGCGCGGCAAGAAAACGGCGCAAGGCAGAGGGGAAGCCCACACGTTTTCTTCTTACGATTGGAGGCGCTGGGGCGCAGAAGGAGATATTTGCAGAAATCATCCGTTTCCTGCTTCCGGCAATCAAGGAGAGGCGGGCGGCGCTCTATGTCAATGTGGGGGATTACCGCAATGTCTGGGAGGAATTGCTGCGGGAAATTCCACAGATGAAGGAATACGCGGCAGAGCATTTCAATGAGTGGGAGAAGACAAAGTACTTTGCCAAGGAAGCGCTGGGGGAGAAGGAGATTACCGGGATTCACGGATTCTGGCATGAAAATATTTTTGAGGCGGTCTACTGTACCAATCTTTTGATGCGAAGCTGTGATGTGCTGGTGACGAAGCCGAGTGAGCTGGCATTTTATCCGGTGCCGAAACTTTTTATCAAGAGGGTCGGCGGGCATGAGCAGTGGGGGGCGGTGCATTCCGCGGAAATCGGGGACGGGACGTTAGAGTGCCGGGACATTCCCCATACACTGCAGATGATTTCCCTGTTTCTGGAGGAGGACACGCTGCTGTGCGATATGTGCGACAACATTGTAAAGAATAAGGCAGCGGGGATTTACGATGGAGCATACAAGGTTGTGGAACTTGCAATGACAAAATAGGAGAGGGAGGATTTTACCATGAAATTAACAGCGAAGGAAAAGGTATCATACGGACTTGGAGCGGTGGGCAAGGATATGGTCTATATGCTGTCCGCCAGCTACATTCTGTACTATTATCAGGACATTCTGGGGGTGAACGCCATTGCCATGGGCATTATTCTGATGGCGGCCCGTGTGTTCGATGCATTTAATGACCCGATTATGGGGGTTATTGTGGCAAAGACAAAAACGAGATGGGGGAAGTTCCGCCCATGGCTTTTCATCGGAACCCTGCTCAATGCCGTGGTGCTCTATCTGATGTTTGCGGCTCCGCCTGCACTTGACGGCGGCGGACTTGTGGCGTATGCCGCAGTCACCTATATTCTCTGGGGCGTGACTTACACGATGATGGACATTCCTTACTGGTCTATGATTCCGGCATTCACCGAGGGCGGAAAGGAGCGGGAGAATCTTTCTACGCTGGGACGTACCTGTGCCGGTGTCGGTTCCGCGATTGTCACTATTATCACGGTAAAATGTGTACAGATACTTGGAAACGGAAATGAACGCGTTGGTTTCCGTTGGTTTGCCCTGGCGGTAGCGGTGGTATTTGTGGTGTTTATCACAATCACCTGCTGGAATATCAAAGAAAAATCCACGGTGTCTGTGGATTCCCCATCGGTGGGACAGATGTTTCGGGCACTGCTTGCCAATGACCAGGCGATGACGGTGGTTGTGACGATTGTATTGATCAACTGCTCCATTTACATTACCTCCAATCTGGTCATTTACTTCTTTAAATACGATTTTGGCGGCGCGGGGTGGTACAACAGCTATACACTGTTCAACACCTTCGGCGGTGCAATCCAGATTCTCTCGATGATGCTGTTTTTCCCGCTGCTGCGGAAATTTCTAAGTACCATCCGGGTATTCTATGTGAGCTTTGCCATGGCAATTGCGGGTTATGCGGTACTTCTTGTGCTGATGTTTACGAATCTGTCAAATCTGTTCCTGCTGTTTATCCCCGCCTTCTTTATTTTTGCGGCAAACGGGATGTTAAGCGTTCTTACTACCGTATTTCTCGCCAATACCGTGGATTACGGGGAACTCAAAAATGACCGCAGGGACGAGAGTGTTATCTTTTCCATGCAGACCTTTGTCGTAAAGCTTGCCTCCGGTGTGGCGGCGTTACTTGCATCCATCTGTCTTGCCGTCTGCAACTTAAGTGATGACACCAGCAACACGGCGGAAGTGGTGGAAAATGTGGCAGGTTCCTCTGTGGTGGGACTGCGCATGACGATGACGGTCATTCCGATTATAGGACTTTTGATTGCAGTGTTCATTTTTGCACGGAAATATATCCTCACCGAGGAGAAGGTGGGGGAGATTGCGGCGGAAGTAAAGAAGCGGCATATGAAAAAGGGATGAGAAGATGATACGAAGAATCAATGAGTTTTTTGTGCTGGAGACGGCACATACGACCTATGCGTTCCGGGTGACGGAGACCGGACATCTGGAGCATATGTATTATGGACCCAAAATCACGGTGGAATCCGGGGAGGATGCGTCTGCACTTGTGGAAAAGCACGTTTTTGCGCCGGGGAATACCTGCACCTATGACGGGGAGCACCGCAATTTTTCGCTGGAGGAAATGTGCCTTGAGATGTCCTCCTACGGAAAAGGGGATATCCGTGAGCCCTTTGTGGAGGTGGTTCACGGGGATGGCAGTACCACCTCGGATTTCCTGTTTGACGGGGCAGAGATTGGGACGGGGAAGGAACCCTTCCTCACCCTTCCCGGCTCCTATGACGAGACGGGAACCGTGGAGCGGCTGTGCATCCGCCTGGTGGACAGACAGTATGGGCTGGCGCTTCTGCTTTCCTATTTTGTTTACGGGGACTGCGATGTGATTACCCGCAGCGCAAAGCTGGTGAATGAAAGTGAGGAGACGGTGAAGCTTTTGCGGCTCATGAGTGCTCAGCTCGATTTCGACAGGGCAGATTATGTGTTTACGACCTTTACCGGTGCCTGGGCACGGGAGATGAAGCGCACGGATATGCCGATTGGCATGGGGAAGCTTGTGAATGCTTCTTATACGGGAACTTCGTCGAGCCGGGCGAATCCCTTTGTCATGTTAAGCCGTCCGGATACCACCGAGGAGCGGGGGGAGTGCTATGGGCTGAATTTAATCTACAGCGGCAACCACTATGAGGCTGCCGAGGCGGACAGCTATGGAAAACTGCGGCTTGTGTGTGGGATTAACCCCCAGTCTTTCTGTTTTTTTGTGGAACCGGGCAGCAGCTTTGAGGCGCCGGAGGCGGTATTTACCTACTCAAACGAGGGCTTTAACGGCATGAGCGGGCGGCTGCATACTTTTGTGCGGAAACATATTGTGCGGGGAGAGTGGCGTGATAAGGTGCGCCCCGTGCTCTTAAACAGTTGGGAAGCGGCTTATTTTGACATCAATGAGCGCGGACTTCTTTCGCTTGCAAAGGAGGCTGCGAACCTGGGCGTAGAATTGTTTGTGATGGATGACGGGTGGTTCGGTGAGCGGGACGATGACACAAAATCTCTTGGGGACTGGACACCGAATCCGAAGAAGCTTCCCGGCGGTGTGGCGGGACTTGCAGAGAAAATCAAAGCCCTGGGACTTTCCTTCGGTATCTGGGTGGAACCGGAGATGACAAATGTAAACAGCAATCTCTACCGAACCCATCCGGACTGGACACTTGCGATTCCGGATAAGCCCCATTCCGAGGGGCGCAATCAGAGAATTCTGGATCTGACCAGAACAGAGGTGCAGGATTATGTCATCGATGCCATGAGCCGTCTGTTCTCCTCCGCGGATATTTCCTATGTGAAATGGGATATGAACCGCACATTTACGGACTATTATTCCCGGAGTCTTCCGGCGGAGCGGCAGGGTGAGGTGGCACACCGCTATGTGATGGGATTGTATCGCTGCATGGATGTGCTGACGAAACGGTTTCCCCATATTCTTTTTGAGGGCTGCTCCGCAGGCGGCAACCGGTTCGATTTGGGAATCCTGTGCTATTTTCCGCAGATCTGGGCGAGTGATGATACGGATGCCCTCTGCCGGGCGGAGATTCAGACCGGCTACAGCTATGGCTATCCGCTGTCCGTGCTGGGCGCACACGTTTCGTCCTGCCCGAACCATCAGACTCTGCGGACAACGCCTCTTGAGACCCGGTTTGCGGTGGCGGCATTCGGCATCCTGGGCTATGAATGTAATTTCTGTGATATGAAGAAGGAGGAGCTTCTGGCGGTGCGGGCACAGATTGCACTTTACAAGGAGTGGCGAAATGTGCTGCAGAAGGGCACCTTTTACCGGGGGAGAACCTTCGGGGCGGATGCGGCTGGCGGAAGTGTCCTTATGAGCCGGAGCGGAAATCTCACCGAGTGGACCTGTGTGTCCCTGGACCGGAAAAAGGCGGTGGGCTTTCTTATGCAGAAGCTGGCTGCTCCCAACACGCAGTATGAATATTACCGGGCGGCGGGGCTTTGCCCGCAGTGGCGCTACCATTTTTACAACCGGAGCCTAAAATACAATGTCAAAGAATTCGGCGATCTGGTCAATGCGGTTTCGCCCATCCATATCCGGCAGGATTCGCTGCTGCACAATGCGGTGGCAAAATTTGTGAAGATGGACGGTGAAGTGGAGGATTATTACGCCTTTGGCGATACGCTGATGTATGCGGGCGTGAAGCTGAAGGAGGCATTTGCGGCGGTGGGCTATAACGGCGAGGTGCGACATTTCCCAGATTTCGGAGCAAGGCTTTATTTTATGGAGGCAGAGGACGGAGACGGGACGGTGAGGGAGTAACCCTGCAGGAAAATAAATAAAACATCTGACTGGAAACAGAGCGGTTTCTGGTCAGATGTTTTTATTTTTGTGGAATATTTCACACATTGAGATAGAAATCTTTTATATGAAAGTCATTTTTTACTTTTCTTTTGTGGAAAGAAAAATGTAGGAGAATTAGAAGCGAAATAGAGCATTAGCATCGCATTCAAAAATAGTACAGCAGGCTAATAGAAATGATACAGTAGGATTTTGGGTTCCTTTTTCTATACGATTGTAAGAAAAAGTGGAAATGTCTACACCGAGCAGCTGCAGTTTCTTTACCATATCCGTCTGCTTGATTTTTTTGCTTTCCCGAAGGTGACGGATATTGTTCCCGATGCAGAGATCGTTTACCTGGATAATACGGTCAATGCTGCTATCATTTTTCATTTTATACACCCCTAAATTAAGAGTAAAATATTTTTTAAGAAAAATATTGCACGAGAGCGCAATAAAATGTATAATGTCGCTAAGATAAGAAAAAATTAAAATATTTCACAGCGGAGGCAAAGATGAAAATACATTTGGCGATTTTGGAAAGCGATACGGCGTATTTAAAACGTATTGTGTCGGTTTTTAATATGAAATATGCAGATAAATTAGAAATCTACTCCTTCACGAATGAGAGCAGTGCCATGCAGTCACTGAAGGAAGCCAAAATTGACGTGTTTCTGTCA
Source organism: Roseburia sp. (assembly GCA_051877675.1). Lineage (GTDB taxonomy): Bacteria > Bacillota > Clostridia > Lachnospirales > Lachnospiraceae > Roseburia. The sequence goes on from JBJEJC010000040.1 coordinate 11,093, forward strand.
AGTGATGCTTTTGAAATAGATTTGGAAAAAATACCGCCGCGCTGTGGGTTCGCGTATTTAGTAGATGCATCGGATGTGGAATCCATGCGGGGAGTAGAGGCACTTTGTAAATTTCAGAAAGCAGAGCTTATCTATAAACATATCTTGAATATTTTTTCGGAAAAAACATCTGCCGTGACAGGAATTCATCTGGAAGAAAATCATGGAGCAAAGGTTGTGGCTTTTATTTCCGCAGCAGGAGGAACCGGCTGTTCCACGGCTGCAGCCGCATGCGCTGCGCATTTTGCCAGAAACGGCAAAAAGGTGCTGTATCTGAATCTGGAACAGTTCGGAAGTGCTGATGTATTTTTTCAGGGGGAAGGGCAGGGACATCTGGAAGATATTATTTATACCATAAAAAGTAAGAAGGGAAATTTATATCTTAAATTGGAAAGTACAGTGAAACAGGATGCAACGGGTGTTTTTTTCTTTTCTGCGGCACCTGTGGCACTTGACATGATGGAACTGAAGGATGAAGAAATCAGACAGATTTTAGTGGAACTAAAGACCTACTGTGAATATGAATATATTATTTTGGATTTTGATTTTACTATGAAATCAGGTCAGATAGAGCTTCTGAAAGAATGCTATCAGATTGCGCTCATTGCAGACGGTGCGGTGGCATCCAACCAGAAGACAGAGCGATTGCTTACCGCGTTAAATATTTTGGAGCAGCAGAATGACACAAAGCTTCTTATGCGGACGGGCATTCTTTATAACAGATTCAGCAGCCGGATGTCACAGAAAATAACGAATCAGGAAATAAAGGAATATGGTGGGATAAAGCGTTATGAAGGATTCCCGGTGGGACAGCTTCTAAAAGAATTGTCAGAACTTGAAGTCTTTGACACATTGGCATAGGAGGATTTCCGTGGATTTCGAAGAAGAACAACAGATTATCAGTGAAATAAAAAAATACATTACAGATAACCTTCCATTAAGTCAGCTTTCGGATGAGGAACTGAGCGAACAGGTAGAGCAGATTACTTCACAGCATTTAAAGGACAGGTATGTTTCCGTTGCGCAGAAGGTATCCATTGTGGAGCAGGTGTATAGTGCCATTCGTGGATTCGGTCTGTTGGATACGATTATCAGTGATGACACGATAACAGAGGTAATGATTAATGGACCGGAAAATATTTTCATTGAACAAAACGGAAAGCTTTTCAAGCTGGATAAGCAGTTTGAAAGCCAGCGCAGACTGGAAGATATCATTCAGCGTATTGTGGGTCTGGCAGGCAGGGAGGTCAATCAGGCGAATCCAATCTGTGACACAAGGCTTCCGGATGGCTCCCGTGTAAATGTGGTATTGCCGCCGATTGCTTTATGCGGTCCAACGATTACTATTCGTAAATTTTCAAAGACCCCTATGACGATGGAGCGGCTTATCCAGTATGGATCTATTACACCGGAGATTGCAGAGAAATTGGCGCTTCTGGTAAAGGCAAAATATAACATATTCATCAGTGGCGGAACAGGATCTGGGAAAACCACTTTTTTAAATGCATTGTCGAATTACATTCCAAAGGATGAACGGGTAATTACAATAGAAGATTCTGCAGAATTGCAGATTACAGGTGTGGAGAATCTGGTGAGTCTGGAAACAAGAAATGCAAATACATCAGGGGCAGGACAGATTACAATTCGTGATCTGATAAAGTCTTCACTCCGTATGAGACCGGAACGGATTATCGTCGGGGAGGTTCGTGGAGGAGAGGCACTTGATATGCTGCAGGCCATGAATACGGGGCATGATGGCTCGCTTTCTACAGGTCATGCCAATTCCACGCAGGATATGTTAAGCCGTCTTGAGACGATGGTGCTGCAGGGCGCGGCTGGACTTCCATTAGAAGCAATCCGTCAGCAGATTGCTTCGGCGGTGGATATTATTATTCATTTATCCAGACTGCGGGACAAGTCGCGAAAAACCATGGAGATTACGGAAGTAGTTGGATATGAAAATGGACAGATTATTTTAAATCCATTATACGTGTTTGAGGAGAGTAAGGATTCTACCATTGAGAAAGTGTCCGGGGCATTGGTCCGCACCAAGAATCCGTTGAAGAATGATTTTAAACTGAAGCTTTCCGGAATAAGGACACAGATATAGGGGGAGAGTATGGCACAGAAGAAGGATAAAGAACCACAGTATTATCTGTCAGCATTGAATAATCCGGTATTAAATTATAGGGTTTATGAGATGAAAAATGGAGAAAAGATTTTGTATTCACTGCTGATTCTGCTGATTGGTGGCGCAGTGGGGCTGATATTTTATGGAGGAATGTTTAAAGATGAGGGCAGCGCAACTCCTGCCACATGGATAAGCAATCTGATTGTGTTTGTACTGGTAGGAGCCATTGCGGTGAAAATTTTTTTGCCGTCTGTGGAGGAGCGGTTAAGAAAAAAGAGAGTTGGGTTGTTAAGGGTACAATTTCGGGATTTTTTGTCAGTCATATCCAGTGCACTTTCCAGTGGAATGAACATTAACGATGCAATGATAAATGCCTATCAAAATTTGGCTTTACAGTATTCAGAAGAGGCGTACATGGTAACAGAAGTGAAAGAAATGCTGTATGGATTGCAAAATAACATTGCGATAGAGGACAGTCTTGCAGATTTTGGCAGAAGGAGTGGGATTGAAGATGTATCAAATTTTGCCACTGTTTTTGCAACCTGTTACCGGACTGGCGGTAACCTGAAGGATATTGTGAGACGTACAACTTCTGTTATAAGTGAAAAAATGATGATAGCGGAGGAGATTGAAACAAAGCTTACTTCAAATAAAACCCAGATGATGGCGATGAATGTAATACCCATTATTATCGTCTTTATGATGCGCATGATGAGTTCGGAGTTTGCAGCAGGATTTTCTTCACCAATTGGGGTAATTGCCATGACAATAGCGGTGGCTATGTTTGTGGGGGCTTATCGCATGGGACAGAAGATTATGGATATTAAAGGGTGAGATATATGCGGATTTTGGAATTGATTCTAGGTACTGTATTGGCAGTTTTGTACATAATACAGTCCGTTAGAGGCAAGAAGTACGAGGAATTGCTGGAACCGCTGGATGGGGAGGATTATCCACTGAAAGAATTGTATGTGGCGGGGTATGCATGGAATGAAGTGAAAATTTTTTCACTTCGAGGGAACATGAAAGAAGGGTTGATGGGACAAGCGAGACTGTTATACGACAGCCGTTATGCAGAGTATTATGCCAATCTGGTCTGGGCACAGGTGTTGACTTTTGGTCATCTAATGCTATGTCTGGGATTCTTGCTGGCAGGTCTGGCAGATTCCATGCTTTTTGTGGTGATTGGAATTGCAGGTGCGGGTGTATTTGGATATTACTTTGCAGGAAAAATGAAAGAGCAGGTTGCGAACCAGCAAATGGACTGCATGGTGGAACTTCCGGAGGTGGTATCTACGATGGCTCTTTTAATAAATGCAGGTATGACCTTACGGGAGGTATGGGAACTGATTGCTTATAGCAAGGAGGGTACTATATATGAACTGATGCAGCAGGCATGCAGTGATATGCAGAATGGAATGGCAGAGATTGATGCAATATACCGGTTTGGTACTTTATCAAATGCTCCGGAGATAAAGAAATTTGCAAGCTCATTAACGCAGGGAATTGAGAAAGGAAGCAGTGACTTAAGCATTTTTCTCAGCAACCAGTCTTCGGAGATGTGGAATCTGAAACGGCAGATTATGTTACAGAAGGGAGAGGTAGCTGCAACCAAACTGTTAATCCCGACTGTAATGATTTTTGGAGGAATCCTGCTGATTGTCATTGCAGCGGCAGTGGGTATGCTACTATAAGCGATTGCTTATTAGATAAATTTATTTATGAAAAGGAGAAATGAGAATGAGAAACTTAGTGAGAAAATTGGATGGAGTATTGATTGGCGCGCAGATTCGGCTGAAGAATGCAATGAGAAATGTGTTGGAAAGTGAACAGGGAGATACCAATTTTGTGTCAATCGGAATTGTACTTGTGGTTGTATTGCTTTTAGCAACAGCTTTTGTTACGTTCGGGAAAAGTTTTAAAGCAAAGTTAGCTGATGTATTTGCTAAACTCCTGAATTTATTCAAATAAGAAAAATATGAAAATAATGATTTCAATCACTTTTGCAGGAATATTCCTGCTGCTGGAGAATTTGGCATATGGATATGCGCAAAAGGAAACTGAACAGAAAAGTAGGCAGAAGGATGGCCGGGTGTCTACGACATATATAAAATGGTGCATACTCCTGACAGTGGCTTTCTTATATTGCTGTACCTGTTATCAGGTACAGCAATATTCCCTGCATGAATTGGCGGCAATTGAACTGATGCTTGCAGGAATGCTGCTTGGAGTAGCGGCAATTATAGACGGATTTATACACAAAATCCCTAATTTTATAGTTGCAATAGGTTTTTTCATCAGACTGCTGTTTTTTATTCCGGAGTGGATATGCTATGAAGATTTCTGGTTTGAAATCGCAGCGGATGCGCTGGCTATGATATTGTTTTTTGTCATTTTTTTATTGGTTTCCGTTATTACAAAGCACGGATTCGGAATGGGAGATGTGAAGCTAATCTGCGCACTAGGTTTCTGGGTGGGGACGGCAGCAACATTTTATACACTGGCGTTTGGGATGTTTTATTGTATGTTGACAGCAATTGGGCTTCTACTGCTTCATAAAAAGACAATGAAAGATTACATTCCGTTTGGACCTTTTGTCTTTGCAGGATACCTTACGGCAATGTTTTTAAATACATTTTGACAGGGAGTGGTGAAAATGCAAAGAGTTTTTGCGTATGTGGTGATAAGCATACTGACTATTCTTGGATGGTTGTCCTTTATTCTTGATATTGTGAAGAGCAATTCTGCATATGAAGAAAACATAAGTAAGGCAGAGGAATGGTCTGCTATGGGGCTATACCAGCGGGCGGTTGATGCCTATGGGACAGCTATAGAGTATAAGGAGAGTGCACAGGACTGGAATCAGATGATTCTTGCCTGTGAAAAACGATATGCAGAGGATGAGGACTATTATTCTGAGTATCTGGAAATGTTGGAAGATGCAGTGACAGCCTATCCGGAAAATATAGATTTTTATAAGCAACTGGTCACATTATATGAGGCAGATGGGAAATATACCACTGCTTATTTGTATTTGAAAAAAGCTGTGGATGAGAAAATTGCGGACGAAGAATTGATTCAAATGTATAAAGAGTGTAAATATTTGACACATTTGCAGGATGCAGAATACGATGCATTTTCTTCTGAAATGGGGGGGTATGCCGTAAAAAGTAACGGAAAATGGGATAATCTTACCACAAGTGGATATTATGAGGATCGTACAGGGTATGTATATCTGAATCAGAGAAGTGAGGATGGAATACAGCTTTATGTCACGGAGACGGATGGCAGGCTGATTAATAAGGACGGACTGGTTATGGGAATATTTCCGTTTTTATGTACAGAGGCAGGCGTTTTTTCTGAGGATTATATCGCAGTGAAAATGCAGGATACTTATGATTACTATGATGCATTCGCAAGAAAAATATTTGGTGGATATGACGTGGCCGGAAGTTTTTATAATGGGACAGCAGCAGTGGAGCAAAAGGATGGCTGGCATGTCATCGATACAGAAGGCGTGTCATCGGATGATACGTATGCAGACATTGTACTGGATAACTGCGGATTTTATAACAGATATGGAGTGGTGTTAGCTGCAGCAGAACCTGGAAAATACCAGATATACAATGACAAATGGGAAAAGGCTAATGAATTTTCCTGTGATGACATAGATTTTTGTACGTCAGATCATTTGATGGCATACCGGAATGGAAACTATTGGGGATATGTGGATGATGAGGGAAATGTAGTAATAGAACCACAGTATGAAGCCGCAAAAAGTTTCTCAAATGGTCTGGCAGCGGTCTGTATAGATGGGAAATGGGGATTTATTAATAGAGAAAACGAATTGGTCATTCCTTGTGACTACTTAGATGCTGATTATTTTAATGCAGATGGAAGCTGCATGGTATGTACATGGAAAGAATCGGACCTTGCAGAAGAGAATGAAGAAATTACATATGCATGGCGGCTATTAGTATTAGAAATCGGGATACAGTAATGTTATACAAAGGAGCGGATTGTTGAAATGCAGGAAAATAGAGAAGAAAGGAAGCAGAGAGAGTCCGGTGAGGTCATGCTGGAAGCAGCACTGATATTTCCAATTACTCTGATATTTGTGATGATTATGCTTTCTGTTGGGTTTCTTTTTTATCAGAAAGCAATGATGCAGTCGGTGGCGACAGAGATGGCTTCAGATATTGCAGCAGGATATAAATATACAGATTGGGAAATCTGGGAATCAGAACTTACCGAACATCAGATAAGTTCTGTAAAAAAGTATCGTATGTCGCTGATGCTACTTAGTATGAAGAGACATTGTAAAACAAAAGCCCAGAACTATCTTGGAAGTCGGGTGGATGCTGCAAGTCTTGGGGTGACAGATGAGCCGCCCAGTCTGGATTCAATAAAGCTTAAGGTTGACAATGTTGGGAGAATGCATATCGAAGTGAAGATTTCTATGAAAAGTGAAATCTTATTGGAACATATGCTAGAGAAATTGGGAATATTACATGAGACACCAGTATTTACGGCAACGGCATATGCAGAATGTATGGATATCACTGCATATGCCAGCCAGGTACGCTTCCTGGAGTATGCAGAGGAAAAAGTACGGGACAATGGAGGAGTGGTCGGAGCCATTATGGATGAACTCGCAAAGACTGTCCAGAATGTGAAAATGAGTGTTGATACAGCGACAGGATCAATTACGAATTTTGTGGAGGAAGTATCACCGTAAAAAAGGGAGACAGCAGATGAAAGTGCACAGAAAAGGAATACATAATAAATTAAAAAAAGAATGTAAGGGTGTAGTATCTATCTTTTTATGCCTGATTCTCTCTCCGCTTCTTATGCTGGCATCTGCGCTGGTAGAATATGCAAGGTATCAGGAGAATGCACAGATGGTTCAGGAAGTAATCAATTGTGCTTCCTATTCTACACTTGCAGATTATGATGAGTATCTCCAAAAACGTTTTGGGCTGTTTGCATTAGAACAGGACGGAACGATAGAAAACTCCTACAAAGTAAATCTGAAAGGATGCATGTCTGTACTCGCAAAAATGGTAACTGTAGATGTAGACAGCAGTACAGCAGACGGGGTATATCCTTTATCAAACAGTTACGTGCTGAAACAGCAGATTCTTGATTTCAGTGAGAATACGGTAATGGCAGAATTCTTACTGGAAGGGCTTAAATTACAGGAGCTTCTGGATAAGCTGAATAATCTGAAGGGACTGGAAGAACTTAAGAAGGCAGCGGAGAAGGTGGCCAAGGCGACAGAAAGCATTGAGACGTTGGTGGAAAAAGGGTCTAAACTTGCAGACCAGCTTACTTCGATTGTATCGGATATGAAAAAGATTCAGTCGGATTCAGATACACTTCTGGCTACTTTTTCAAATTTATCGAAGAAACTTAGGGATGCCGGATATACAGGAGGTTCTGTGGATGATGATAGCTTGGAAGATATTCTGGAATCATATTATAGTGACATAGCAGGAATTTATGAAAAAGCAAATGTTCTTTATAGTGATATTGATAATTTATTGCAGCACTTAGAAGGAGTACCAGAATTAGCGCAGGAAGTAAAGAGCGCTTTTGATGATGCGCAAGATGCCCTTGGCGATGCAGAAAGCAACACCGCAGAGGGAAGTCCGGTTACACAGGAAACCAAGTCAGAGGGAAAGGAAAGTACGCTTGCTGATTCGTCTGAGAAAGCAACGGATGTTCTTGGAGCAATCATAGATGCGATGGATAGTGCAGTGGAGGAGGCAGCAAACACATTAAAAGATACTACTGTAAATGGAATTAAAGCGGCAGCAGAAACATTGAAGGATGAGCTTTATGATAATTTCAGCTTGAATAAATACAGTGGATTGAGTGGTTATTTTTCTACACCAATGTCTCAGGAAGCCAAAGACGATTTGAAAACTATTATCGGAACCATTCCTGCAAGCTGGGATGACAGTAATCCTACAGCCTGCTGGGAAAGCTTAAAAGCAGCCATTAAAGCGGCATATTTTCCGGATAACATTGATTTCAGCAGTCTGGATGCGATCAAATCGTCTACTGGAAATATTGTGAGCGATGCAGTGGCGAATGCAAAACAGAAACTGAATGACAGTTTACAGGCGGGACTTTCGGAAATGTTTACCGCCCTGGTAACTGCTATCCGGAATTTATTTAAGCTGGATATTTTCTGCAATGCAGATTTAAATGCAAATCTAAGTGATGCTACGGTTGCCACATTGCTTACGTCATCAGTAGGAAGCACAAACCCTTACAGCACAATGCTTACGGCAATGAAAACATTGTTTGATGCAGTGGATGATTTTTCGGATAGTGTGGAAAATCTTAATATTACAGGAGTGCTTAAAGCAGTTGCAAAATTAATGAAAGCAATCGCTA
>JBJEJC010000041.1:0-19354 GCA_051877675.1 Roseburia sp.
AGTCCGCAGTAAATCTGTAAATTTAGTGCGAATTATTTTTTCCTTTCAACACTGGTCACTTCTCGGGACGACTGATCCCAAAATGCTGATACGCCAGGTCAGTCACCACTCTCCCCTTCGGTGTCCGGTTGATAAAACCATTTTTTACCAGATAAGGCTCGTACACATCCTCAATGGTCCCGGAGTCCTCACCAATGGCGGCTGCCAGGGTATCAAGACCCACCGGTCCACCGGCAAACTTCTCAATCACGGTCATAAGGATATTCCTGTCATTCTGATCCAGTCCATACCGGTCCACCTCCAGCAGATCCAATGCAAAGGATGCCACTTCCTTTGTTATCCTGCCATCGTATTTCACCTCTGCAAAGTCCCGCACCCGCTTCAACAGGCGGTTTGCCAGACGGGGAGTTCCACGGGAACGCCGTGCCAGTTCAAAGGCTCCCTCCTCCTCCACCTCCACGCCCAGCTTTGACGCGGAATGCAGAATAATGGTCTTAAGCTCCTCCACCGTATAAAATTCCAGATGATGTACCACGCCGAAGCGATCCCGCAGCGGTGCAGACAGCAGTCCTGCCCGGGTGGTGGCTCCCACCAGCGTAAACCGGGGCAGATCCAGACGGATGGAACGCGCCGTTGCCCCTTTTCCAATCATGATATCGATGGCATAATCCTCCATCGCCGGGTATAATACTTCCTCCACCTGCCGGTTCAGACGATGAATCTCGTCCACAAAAAGCACATCCCCTTCCTGGAGATTGCTTAGGATTGCCGCCATTTCCCCCGGCTTTGCAATGGCAGGACCCGAAGTCACCTTCATATGGGTTCCCATCTCATTTGCAATGATTCCGGCAAGAGTGGTCTTTCCAAGACCGGGCGGTCCATAGAACAGTACATGATCCAAAGACTCTCCGCGCTGCTTCGCCGCTTCTATATAAATTTTCAGATTCTGCTTTGCCTTCTGCTGTCCGATGTAATCATCCAGGGTCTGGGGGCGCAGACTGGTCTCAATCTTATAATCCTCCTCCTGCACCTGGGTGGAAATCACACGTTTCTCCATAATTCCTCCGTGTCAAATAGTCCATATTACCACATTTTACAGAAAAGCCATCTGTTTCAATGCAGCCTTTAAAATTGCCTCCGTATCGGTATCCTCCGTAATCTCCACCGCATTCACTGCCTTAAGTGCTTCGGAGGAGGAATACCCCAGCGCCACCAGTGCCTGCACCGCTTCATTCTGGATACCGGATGTACGGCTCTCCGGCGTCTGCGCCACATGGGCAAGCTTCTGTTCAAATGCTTCCTCAAGACTTAATTTATCCTTCAGTTCCAGAATCAGCCGCTGTGCAGTTTTATTTCCCACACCGGGAGCCTTGGCAATTGCCTTGGCATCATCCGCCAGCACTGCAAAGCGCAGATCGTCCGTACTCATGACCGAAAGAATGGCAAGCGCTCCCTTCGGACCGATTCCGTTCACTCCCAGCAGGAGCTTGAACACCCGCAAATCATCCCTGGTGAGAAAACCAAACAATACCATGGCATCCTCACGCACCTGCAGATAAGTATACATTTTCACTTCGTTGCCTAAAGGCGGCAGCTCCGACAAGGTCTGCCCCGTGGTATAGATGTGATAACCGACACCGGCCGCCTCCACCACAACGGCATCTTCCTCCCTGTCTGCCAAGATTCCTCTGATATACGAATACATTCTTTTCCTCCCTGTCCAATCAGAAATGAAACCGGCCGCCAATCCGTAGAATCAGCTCCTGGGCTGCAATTCCGATTAAAAGTCCCGTGACCGCCCCCGCCACAAGCAGCACCGGCATATAATAAAATATGTTGTAATTCTCCACCACAACCGCTGCCACCACAAGCTGTCCAATGTTATGTGAAATTCCCCCGCAGATGCTCACCGGCAGCACTCCAAATCTGCCGATTTTCTTCATTCCCCACATGACGAGAAAGCTTAACAGCCCTCCCGCCAGACTGTAAAGAATGGAAAACATATTTCCAAACAGAAATCCCGCCAGAAGAATCCGGCACACAGAGACCGCCAGCGCCTCCTTTGTTCCGATACAGTAAAGCATCAGCACTACTACAATATTGGTAAGTCCCAGCTTTACCCCCGGTATTCCAAAGTAAAAGGGAATCAGGGACTCCACATAGCTGCAGATTAATGCCAGTGCCAGAAAAACGCCCAAATAAGCCACTTTATTTCGCAATGGAATCAAACTCACTTTCTTCGCCACCCAGCACCTGCACCACCACCTTGTTGGGCAGGCAGACGATGGTCTCATTACTCTTTGAAATTGCCTTCTGATGGACACAGAGCTTGTCCGGGCACTCTGCCCAGATCATATCCGCCTCTCCCTCCGATATCACCAGCGTATTCGTTGTCTCTCCGTCAATCACAATGTCTACGGTCTGCTCCTGTGTAAGGGAATATATGCCATAGACTTCCCCGTCTACAGTCACCTGCACCCGGGCACCTTCCCTGCCTCCGGTAAGCTGCATGAATACCACCAGAAGAAAAAGCAGAACTCCCACTACAACGATAAACAAAATATCATTCTTTTTCAGTCTTTTTTTCCAGAAATCCATATACTGCCTACTCTGCAATTTCGCCCATATAATAGAAGCCCTTACACTCCGCCAGCTTTACATTCCGTATGGAGCCAATCAGCTCCTGCCCACCGGGAAGATGCACCACAGAATTATTGCTCAGACGTCCCGTCACAAGCTGCGGGTCGTGGTCATTGATCTCCTCTATCAATACCGGCTGTATCTGCCCGGTCAGCGCCCCTGCCTTTTCGGCAGAAATCCGCTGTACCTCAGCCAGCAGGCGGTCAAAACGCTCCTTCACCACATCCTCCGGCACCTGATCCTCCATGGAAGCTGCCGGTGTTCCGGTACGCTTGGAATAGATAAACGTAAAGGCACTGTCATAGCGCACCCTTCTCACCACGTCCAGAGTCTCCTCAAAATCCTCCTCCGTCTCACCGGGGAAGCCCACAATGATATCGGTGGTAATCGCAATATCCGGCACAGCAGCCCTTATTTTCTCCACCAGCTCCAGATAATGCTCCTTGTCATAGTGGCGGTTCATAATCTTTAAAATGCGGCTGCTTCCTGACTGCAGCGGCAGATGCAGATGTCTGCATATCTTCCGGGAATTCTTCATAACCTCAATCAGTTCATCCGAAAGATCCTTGGGATGAGAAGTCATGAAACGGATTCGCTCCAATCCCTCAATCTGCTCAATTTCCTGCAACAGCTTTGCGAATGTCATGGGTTGCTCCAGGTTCTTGCCGTAGGAGTTCACATTCTGCCCCAGCAGCATAACCTCCACAACACCGTCCGCCACCAGATTCTCAATCTCACGGATGATCTCCTTCGGTTCCCGACTCCGCTCTCTGCCCCGGACATAGGGCACAATACAGTAGCTGCAGAAATTGTTACAGCCAAACATGATATTGACCCCGGACTTAAAGGAATATTTCCGTTCTACCGGCAGATTTTCCACAATGCGGTCCGTGTCCTTCCAGATATCAATGGTCATGGAATCCGACTCCATAGCCGTAACAATCAGCTCTGCAAATTTATAAATATTATGGGTTCCGAAAATCAGGTCCACAAACCGGTAGCTTTCCTTCAATTTCTCAATTACCGAGGGTTCCTGCATCATACAGCCGCAGAGACCGATCATCATAAACGGATTCTTCTTCTGAATGCCGTTTAGATACCCTAATCTTCCATATACCTTATTGTTGGCATTCTCCCGCACGGTACAGGTATTATAGATAACAAAATCCGCTTCCTCAGAATCCGTCTCCACATAGCCGATCCGCTCTAAAATTCCCACCAGTTTCTCGGAATCTCTGGCATTCATCTGACAGCCGAATGTCGTTACATGAAATGTCAGCGGACTTCCCTTCCGCTCTGCCAACTGGCTCACATACTGCTTTGCAATCTCCATAAAATAATACTGGCGTTCCGGTTCCGTCTCCGGGATCTGGTTTTTATCGATGATATCCGGTTTGATTTTCCTACTCATACTAAAATTATTTCCTCACTTACTTATTTCTTTTCCGGACAGTTGCTTTCCGACTTACTGCCCTAACTATTGCCGCACCTGCCCGTTTCCGTAAATCACATACTTGGTACTGGTCAGCGCCAGCAGGCCCATGGGTCCTCTGGCATGAAGCTTTTGTGTACTGATTCCAATCTCCGCTCCGAAACCGAACTCGAAGCCGTCGGAAAACCGTGTCGATGCATTGACATAGACGCAGGCTGCATCGACCTCGTCTAAGAAACGCTCCGCATGGCTGTAATCATTGGTAATGATTGCCTCAGAATGTCCGGTATTATAACGGTTGATATGATTGATTGCCTCATCCAGGGATGAAACGGTTTTGGCGGAAATCACATAATCCAGATATTCCGTTCCCCAATCCTCCTCTGTGGCAGGCTTAAGCAATTCCCGCTTGATGTCCGGTGACATTGCCGCCTTAAGGCTTCTCTCGTCCCCGTGAATTTCTACATTTTTCGTCTGTAATTCTTTTACCAGCCGGGGCATCAGGGCATCTGTGATTTTCTCATGGACAAGCAGTGATTCACAGGCGTTACACACCCCGATGCGCTGGGTCTTGGCATTCATAATAATACGCACTGCCATATCTAAATCGGCGCTCTCGTCCACGAAAATATGACAGTTCCCGGTTCCCGTCTCAATCACCGGAACCGTCGCCTGCTCCACCACCGCGCGGATTAAACCGGCGCCGCCACGGGGAATCAGCACATCCACATAGCCGTTCATCTTCATAAAGGCTGCTGCCGTCTCCCGGGAGGTATCCTCAATCAATGACACCGACTCCCCCGGAAGCCCCTTCTGTAAAAGAGCCTCCCGTATCACGGAGACAATGGCAATATTGGAATGGATGGCATCACTGCCACCCTTTAAAATCACTGCGTTTCCCGTCTTAAAGCACAGCCCGAAGGCATCCACAGTCACGTTGGGACGCGCTTCGTAAATCATTCCCACCACACCCAACGGCACACGTTTCTGCCCAATTCGCAGACCATTCGGTCGTTTCTTCATGGAAATCACTTCACCTATGGGGTCATCAAGCGCTGTCACCTGACGCAGTCCCTCTGCCATCTGTGCAATCCTCTCCTCATTTAACATCAGACGGTCAAGCAGTCCCTCCGGCATACGGCGTTCCCTTCCGTTTGCCAGATCCTTCTCATTTGCAGAAATAATCTCTCCGGCATGGGAAAGCAGTGCCTCCGCCACCGCCAGCAGAGCCTCGTTTTTGGTCTGTGTTCCCAGATTTCCGATCTGACGGCTCACTTCCTTTGCACGTCTGCAGATTTCTACCAATTCCATATTCTAAACCTCCTAAGTCCTGTAGGTACCTTGTTCCGTATAAATATAATTCATCGCCACATCGCTCTCAAGCACCTCCAGCCGTTCCTCGAGCTGATGCTCATAGGCAAGTCCCAGCCGTATAAGCCTGGAAAACCTGGCAAAATACCGGTCATAGCAGCCCTTACCATAGCCGTAGCGCCCGCCATCCCTGCCAAACACCACCCCCGGCACCAGCACCAGTGCCTCTTGCCCAGAGAGCATCCGGCATTCCGGAAGCGGCTCCATCACGTGAAAACTCCCCTCCGCCACCTGTCCCAGGTCGGTAATCTGATAAAAATCCATCCGGCATTCCTGCCCCATCCGGGGTAATGCCACGGTCTTTCCATCCAGAAGCGCCTGCCGTAACAGAGGGCGGCAGTCAACCTCATTTCCCAGAGGATAATAACCGTAAATGACCGAACTCTGCGCATACAGGTCTGATTTCTGAAGCCGATTACAGATACGGCTGCTATCCCCCCGCACCTGCTCCGGTGTCATCGCGGAACGAATTTTCCTGTGCAGGGTGCGCAGTCTCTGCCGCTCCAATGCAGTAAATTCATTAAGAGAGCTTTTTTCCTTTTCCATATTTCTCTCCCAGATTCTCCACGGTTCCATCCGCATTCACCACGTCGATGTTATTTAGCTGCGCCCTGAGATTCCCCCGCACGCTTGCCACAAACTGCTTGCGCAGCAGGTCCTGTTCCTTTTTTTCTTCCTCCGTCAGCCCCTCCGCCTTTGATTTGCGGTAAAGCGCATTGATCCGGTCAATCTGTTCCTGTGTCATATTCTTACCCTTCTATCTCTGTTTTTGTCTCTGTTATCCGATGGTCTCAAGAATAAAGTCCGCGATATGGAAGCTTTCCTTTTTCTGTGCCTTGAATACGGTTCCCCGGAAGGAATCCTCAAAAATATGATGGAGAATGCACACATCCGCTCCGTTGGCAATCACCATGTCTGCCCCGGAAAGGGTGGCAATCCGCGCCGCTGTCAGTTTTGTTGCCATGCCGCCGGTCCCCACATCACTTCCGGTAGAGCTTTTTGCCATACCATAAATCCCGGAATCCATCTGCTCCACCACAGGAATGAGCTCCGCCGCCGGATTCTGTCTCGGATCATCCGTAAACAGCCCGTCAATGTCGGAAAGCAGAATCAGCAGATCCGCCCCCACTAAAGATGCCACGATGGCGGATAAGGTATCATTATCTCCAAACTGCATCTCATAAGTAGAAACGGTATCATTCTCATTTACAATGGGAATCACTCCAAGGCGAAACAGTTCCTCAAAGGTATGTATGGCATTATCCCGGGATGTGGGGTTCACCATCGTATTCTTGGTCATAAGAACCTGGGCCGCCACCTGATTGTATTCCGCAAACAGCTTCTGGTAAATCATCATCAGCCGCGCCTGTCCCACCGCCGCGCACGCCTGCTTCGTGGAAATATCCTTCGGCCGCTCTGTAAGCCCCAGAGACTGTCTGCCCACCGCAATGGCACCGGAGCTCACCAGACAGACATCCATCCCCCGGTTGTGCAGGTTGCAAAGCTCCCGCACCAGGTGCTCTAACTTTGTAAAATTAAGTTTTCCCGTATCCTCATAATTCAGCGACGATGACCCGATTTTCACCACCACACGCTTTTTCTTATCAAAATGTAAATTCTTTTGTTCCATTTTCATAAATCCCCTTTTCCCGCCAGCTTATCAAATACATATTCACTGTATTACTCTATCATATCTTGCATGAAATGGCAAAATGATTTTTCCCACAGAATTGTGCGCAGCCGGAATTTGTGATACATTAATAAATGGATTTTTTACAGGAGAATTTTATGGAGGAAGGATTTCTATTATTATTATGAATATGAAGCAAAAGTTTTCACGCCTTACGGCATTTCTGCTCCTGCCTGCACTGCTCCTTTCCGGATGCAGCCTGCCGGGCGGCAGCAATCAGGCTATCAGCCGTTCCGGCTTTTATTTTGATACTGTAATCTCTGTCACGATATACGATTCCACCAAGGAGTCGTTTCTAGACGGCTGCTTTGATCTCGCCGAACAATATGAGGGATATTTTTCCAACACCGTGGCAGACAGTGACATTTCCAGAATTAATGCTGCAGGAGGCGAACCGGTTACGGTACACGATGAAACAATTGAGCTCCTTCAGAAGGGGATTTTCTATGGAGAATTAAGTGACGGGAAATTTGACATCACCATCGGGAAGCTCTCTGATCTCTGGAATTTTTCCACCAAAGCCCTTCTTGATGAGACCGACGAATCCATGCTCCCTTCTGCGGAAGAGATCACGGAGGCACTCTCCACGGTAGACTACCGCTGTATTCAGATCAACGGAAATGAAGTGTCCCTCACCAATCCCAATGCCCGCATCGACTTAGGCGGTATCGCCAAGGGCTATATTGCGGACCGCATGAAGGATTATCTTCTGGGAAACGGTGTCACAGACGGTTTTATCAATCTTGGCGGAAATGTTCTGACTTTGAAAGAAAAAGCAGACGGCAGCGCCTACACCATCGGCATCCAGAAGCCCTTTGACCAGGATGGCGCTTCCATTGCTTCTGTCCAGGTCAAAGATATGACCGTTGTCTCCTCCGGTGTCTACGAGCGCTATTTCGAAGTGAACGGCACACGCTACCACCATATCTTAGACACAGCAACCGGCTATCCCTACAACAACGGGCTTCTGGGGGTTACCATCCTCACAAAGGACTCTGTGGACGGAGATGCCCTCTCCACCACCTGCTTTTCCCTGGGGCTGGAAAAGGGCATGGAGCTAGTGGAGCGCCTGGACGGCACGGAAGCCATCTTTATCACAGACGATTATGCGCTTCACGTAAGCTCCGGAATCGGAAAGCAAATTCCGTTCCAGCAGCTATAAATTAAGGCACTTATGACTATCTTTATACGTTAATTCAGCAAGGTCTTTCCTATGAAATAAAAAAATTCCGACTTTCTCATGAAAGCCGGAACTTTTTTGTAAAATAATTTTGTTTCTACAGAATAATATGCTTGGGACACTTCTCTGCACACACACCGCAGCCGGTACACTTGGTCTGATCGATATATGCAATATTATCCTCCACATGAATGGCATCGGAGGGACAGTTCTTCTCGCAGAGATGGCAGGCAATACAGCCAACGGAGCATGCCTTCATGACATCCTTGCCCTTGTCCTTGGAGCTGCAGCGTACCAGATGCTTCGCATCGTAGGGTACCAGCTCAATCAGATGCTTCGGACATGCAGCCACACACTTGCCACAGGCTTTACAAGCCTCCTTGTCAACCAGCGCAATCCCGTCCACAATGTGAATTGCATCAAACGGACAAGCCTTTACACAGGAGCCATATCCAAGACACCCATAGTTGCAGGACTTGGGTCCGCCGTTTGGCACAAACGCCATGGCAGCACAGTCTTTGTTTCCCGAATACTCATAGTCGGTATTTGCCTTCTCACAGGTTCCGGCACACTTTACAAAAGCCACCTTGCGTGCGCCCTCCTCTGCGGAAACACCCATAATCTCTCCAATCTTCGCGCCCACCGGAGCACCACCTACCGGGCACTGGTTTACCGGAGCCTCGCCCTTTACAATGGCAGCGGCAAGACCGGAACAGCCTGCATAGCCACAGCCACCACAGTTGTTTCCCGGAAGCACATTAAGGATTGCTTCTTCTCTTTCGTCCACTTCAACCTTGAATTTCTCTCCCGAAACGCCGAGGAAAAATCCAATCAAAATACCTACACCGCCGACAACGACGGCTGCAACTATAATTGCCGTAATATTCATCTTCTTTTTCCTCCTAACGAATCATTCCGGAGAAGCCCATGAATGCGATTGACATCAGGCTTGCGGTAATCAGCACGATTGCAGTTCCCTGGAAAGGCTTTGGAATGTCATTGTACTCAATCTTCTCACGCAGACCAGCCATAATGACAATTGCGATAAGGAAGCCGACTGCAGTGGCAAATCCATTGACAACGCTGGTTAAAATACCATATTCCTTTGTCACATTGGTCAAAGCCACACCAAGCACTGCACAGTTTGTGGTGATTAACGGAAGGTATACACCAAGGCTCTGATACAATGACGGCATGGATTTCTTTAAGAACATCTCCACGAACTGAACCAATGCTGCGATAACAAGGATGAAAACGATTGTCTGCAGATAGGTCAGGTCAATTCCCTTGCTCATCAGGTAATCATTGGCAAGAATAAACTTATAGATTAACGCTGTCACAAAGGATGAAATCGTAATAACGAACACGACTGCAGCGCCCATTCCAGCCGCGGTCTCTGTTTTCTTAGATACTCCTAAGAAGGGACAGATACCGAGGAACTGGCTTAATACCACGTTGTTTACAATCGCGGAACCGATTGCAATTAAAAGTAATTCTTTCATCTGTATCTATCCTCCTATTCTGCTTTTCCTGTCTCAGAAGAAGCAAGTTTCTCTGCGGATTTACCGCTGCACAGTGCAGACTGGCTGCAGCTTGCACAATCACCGGTCAGACATCCGGACGGAGCCGCCAGCGGTTTGCCCTTTGCTTCCATCTTTACACGAACGATATTCATAATCGCCACAAGACATGCCAGCACAAGAAATGCACCGGGAGCCATGACAAAAATGGTAATCGGTGTATAATTGGTACCCAGCAGAGCAACAAAGCCCACCAGGGCAACCAGAACGCCAACAACAACAAGCAGGATCTTAAGCGGAGAAAGCTCCGTCTTTTTTGCAGACAGCGCCAGAAGAGCCACCACTGCGATACCAAGAATCAGAAGTACCACGCCAGCAGCTACCGGTACGCTCTGCAGACTGACACCAAATGCCTCTCCTGCTCCGATGATCTCACGGATCAGACCGATACTGGTAAGACCGAAGGTAAATCCAAGCCCCATTCCAAGTCCGTCAAAAATAGACGGAATCACCGGGTTCTTGGAAGCATAACTCTCGGCACGACCTAAGATAATACAGTTTACAACGATAAGCGGAATGTACACACCCAGCGACTCAGAGAGGCTCGGGGTATACGCCTGCATAATAAACTGAACCATAGTTACCAGAGATGCCACAATCACGATAAATGCCGGCATACGCACACCGTTCGGAATCACCTTACGGAATGCAGAAATCAAAAGGTTGGAGCATACCAGAACCACCGTTGTGGAAAGACCCATTCCAAGTCCGTTGATGGCAGAGGATGTAACCGCCAGTGTGGGACACATTCCCAGCATCAGGACAAACGTAGGGTTTTCTTTTATGATACCGTTGTATAAACGTTCAACATTTTTATTCATTAATTTGTACCTCCTGCCAATACATTCTGGAAGTATACGATGCATGCATTCACACCATTTGCCATTGCCTTAGAGGTAATTGTGGAACCGGAAATAGCCTCAATCTCATTGTCCGCTGCGGGAGTGGTTTTCACAACGGTAAAGGAATCCACATTCTTACCTTCAAACTGTGAATAAAACGCCTCCTCTGTCGCTTTCATACCAAGTCCGGGTGTCTCTGCAATAGAGGTTATGGAATAACCATTCACGGTTCCGTCACCTGTGATACCAACAGAGAACGTAATCGTAGACTGGCTGGCATCCTTGGCAATCACAGTGATTACATAGCCAAGGGTATTGCCGGAAGCATCCTTCGCCACCTGCACATCGGTAATCTCATCGGAATAGCCATTGTCTGCTACCAGTGCGTTGGCAGCTTCCTTATCAAAATCCGCATATGCCTCAAAGGAATCCGCATCCGTAAATACCGCCCGGTATGCAGACTGTGTTTTTTCATAGTTCACCTGGTCAATCGGTGCCTTGGTCACGCCGTATACAATTCCCAAAAGGAGACCAAGCACAACCGTGAAAGCAAATAAAACCAAAGCGTCATGTACAATCTTCTTGTTCATGTTATTTGCCCCCTTCCTTTGCCTTTGCCTCTTTTACCTGTCCAAACGCTCTCGGAACCGTATATTTCTCAATCATCGGCACTAAGAGGTTGCTTAAGATAATGGCAAAGGAAACGCCCTCTGCATTGGCGCCAAACAGACGGAACAGACCGGTAAAGATACCGCAGCAGATACCGAAAATAATCTGTCCCCTCGGAGTAATCGGGGAAGTCACATAATCAGTAGCCATAAAGAACGCTCCCAGCATCAGACCGCCGCCGCAAAGCTGTGCGGTTACATAGTTCCAGTCAAATCCATGTCCGCCAAAAATAAGAATGAATACGATAAATGTAATGATGTAGGATGCAGGAATTCTCAAATCAATGACACCCATCAGAATCAGGAAAATGGCACCGATTAAGATTGCAATGGTACAGGTCTCACCGATGGTTCCGGAGGTACGTCCCACCAGCATATTCATGGTATTGACTGCCTCTCCGTTCCGCAGTGCAGCTAACGGAGTTGCACCCGTATAAGTATCCGTCACGAAATTTGTCATGTCCTTGGCAAATGCAATCAGAAGGAAGCATCTGGCTCCTAATGCCGGGTTCATGAAATTCTGACCCAGACCGCCAAACAGGCATTTCACAACAACGATTGCAAACACGCCGCCGATGACAGCCTCCCACCACTTCAGATTTACCGGGAAGTTCAACGCCAGAAGAAGACCGGTTACAACAGCACTCAAATCACCGATGGTGTTCTTTTTATGTACAATCTTGTTAAACAGCCATTCAGAAGCCACACAGCTTGCAATGGTAATCAGAATCAATAACAGTGCTTTCGCTCCAAAGTTGTAGATACCAAATAAAGTGGTCGGCAGCAATGCAATAATTACATAGAGCATAATCCGGCCTGTGGTATCCTTGGAACGCACGTGCGGCGATGATGAAACATGGTATAAATCACTCACGATAATCCACCTCTCTCTTTTCTTTCTTGTATTTTACTTTTTCGCTCTCTTTGCAGCAAGTACCTGCTTCTTCATAGTCTTAATGGACTGTGCCAGTTGTCTCTTAGCCGGGCAGACATAGCTGCAGCTTCCGCACTCGATACACTCGAGACCATTCCATTTCTCAAAGACTTCCGGCAGACCCTTGTCAGAGAACTTCGCCAGACGGGATGGAATGAGCTGCTCCGGGCACGCTTCCACACAGCGGCCACAGTTAATGCATGCCGAAGGCTCCATCATAGCCACCTGGTCCTTGCCTAAGCACAACAGAGAAGACGATGTCTTTGTCGTTGGGATATCGGTACTGAACATGGAAAATCCCATCATCGGACCACCGGAAATAATCTTCTCCGGCTGAACCTTAAAACCACCCGCCGCATCAATCAGCTCTGAATAATTCGTTCCGATACTGTATAAGAAATTGCCGGGATTTGCAATTGCATCGCCTGTGATGGTGGAAATACGGTTCGTCACCGGTTTTCCAAGCTTCACTGCGTTATATACGGCAATAATGGTCTCCACATTATCCACGATGCACCCTGCATCAGCCGGAAGCATCTTGGAGTTGATGGCACGTCCTGTAGTTGCAAAAATTAACTGACGCTCACCACCCTGCGGATACTTGGTCTCCAGCGGACACACCTCGATACGGGGCTCATCCTTCACCATCTCCTGCAGCTTTGCGATACAATCCGGTTTATTGTTCTCAATGCCAAGAATTCCCTTTGCCTTGTCAAACAGTTGCAGAATTATCTTCATTCCGCCGATCAGCTCATCCGGATTCTCCAGCATTCTGCGGTAATCTGCGGTCAGATACGGTTCACACTCTGCGCAGTTCGCAATGATATACTCAATCTTATCCGGCTCCTTGGGAGACAATTTTACATGTGTCGGGAATCCGGCTCCGCCCATTCCAACGACGCCTGCCTCCTTCACCTTATTGATAATCTCTTCTTTGGTAAGTTTCGTCACATCCTCACAGGGAGTGTACTCCACCTCTCTGAATTCACCGTCATTTTCAATGACAATGGAATTCACCATGTCGCCTACTGCTACCCGGCGCGGCTCAATTGCCTTTACCTTACCGGATGCAGATGCGTAGATCGGAGAAGAAACAAAACCGCCCGCTTCCGCGATTTTCTGTCCCTTCAACACCTCGTCGCCTACCGCTACGATTGGGCTGGCTGGTGCACCGATATGCTGTGATAACGGATATACCAGATCACCCTTGGGTAAAACCTCTACAATCGGCTGGTCCTTTGCCAATTCCTTACCTTCGTAAGGATGGACGCCACCTTTAAATGTCTTGAAACCCATTCTTCGTGCCCCACTTTCTCTATTTAGTGTGTTGTGTTCCATGCTGATTCACAGAACAACTATCTCATAAATTATAGCACATTCAGGAACAGATATACTATGTTTTTTTGTATTTTTTTTAATACTATTTCAATAAGAAATTCGTTTTTTTCATGTCTTTTTTATCTGTTTTGTACAAAATTCCAGGTGCTTGCACCGCCACAACAGCTATGCTAAAATAAATCCATACTATTGCATCAGAAAGGCAGCTTCCATGAAAATCTGGCATGAAACACAGGATTTTTCCTTTGAAGATCCCATAATCGACACCTGTTTTACCGAACAGTCCCTCTTTTTTGATATTGAAACCACAGGCTTTTCTCCTGCCCGCACCAGCGTCTATCTGATCGGCTGCGGTGAGCGCCAGGGAACCCGGCTTATCATCCATCAGTTTTTTGCGGAAAAGCCGGAGGAAGAAAAGGAAGTTATTTGCGCTTTTCTGGCATTTCTGGAGCACTTTGACACCATTCTTACCTTTAACGGCATCGGCTTTGACATTCCCTATCTCAAAGCCAAATGCAGCTCGCTAAAAATCACGGAGCATTTTGACGACTTCTGCTATGTGGATATCTATAAAATTATTTCCCGGCAGAAAACTCTTTTGGGGCTTCCCAACTGCAAGCAGAAATCCGTGGAAGCATTCCTCGGCATCCACCGCGAAGACACCTATACCGGCGGAGAACTGATCGATGTATATAAGGAATATGTGACGCATCCCAGTGAAGAAGGACTTTTCCTGTTAAAACAGCATAATTTTGAGGACGTGCTGGGAATGCCGCAGCTTTTAGCCATGCTTGCCTATCCACGGTTCTTTGACAGTGACTGCCGCATTACGGGACTTTCTGCCAATGAGTACACCGCCATGGACGGAAGCACCGGACATAAGGAACTCTTTTTCAACCTTTGCAGCGAAATTTCCCTGCCCCGGCGTATATCCTGCCGAACGGCGGATTTTTATCTTATTGCAGACGGCAACACCGCCAGACTGTCGGTAAAGCTTTTTGACGGCGTGCTGAAATTCTTCTATGACAATCCAAAGGATTACTACTACCTGCCCGACGAGGACACTGCCTATCCCAAAAGCATTGCCTCCGGTATGGACAAAGCCCATCGAAAACAGGCAACCCGGTCCACCTGTTATACCAGAAAGGACGGAATTTTTCTGCCAGAGTACGAACCCATTGTAACTCCAGTGCTTTACGAAAATTCCCCCAGAGAAAAGAAAGGTTATTTTGAGCTTTCGGAGGATTTTCTTTCCTCGGGGGAACTGCAGACCCGGTATATTCGCCATGTGTTCCGGCAATTTACTGCGCGCAAACAAAAAGTGTCGCCGCACGATACCTGCAAGCATTTTCCTATTACATAAAAAGCAGGAGAAAATCTAGTTTTTCTCCTGCCCATCCGGCAAAACCATTTCTTTTATTCTTTCTCAAAGAAGAAGGATTTATTTCTCTTGAATCCCAGTTCCCGGTAATTCATAATCTGTTCTGTGCTGCCGATAAACAACTGTCCTCCCAGTGTAAGCGCATTAAAGAATTTCTGATAAATCACATCCTTTGCCTCCTCCGTAAAGTAGATTACCACATTACGGCAGACAATCAGATTGCATCCGCTGGGGTACGGGTCTTTCAGAAGATCATGTTCCTTAAACTCTACCCGTTTCTTAATCTCATCTGAAATCTGATAGGAACTTCCCACCTTTGTGAAATATTTCTGTTTCAGGTCAGCCGGAACAGCGGCGATACTTTTCTCGTTATAAAGCCCCATACGTGCCGTATCAAGCACCTGCTTGTCAATATCGGTGGCAATAATCTTAATATTAGACAAGGGAACCAGTCTGGAAAGCGCCATGACGAGAGAATATGGCTCATCTCCCGTGGAGCACGCTGCACTCCAGATTTTCAGATTCTTGCCGAACTTCTGAATCAGTCCCGGAAAGACCTCCTCCTCCAGAATCTTCCATTGATCCGGGTTCCGGTAAAACTCCGACACATTAATGGTCAGGAAGTTAATGAACTGCTCGAATTTATCCTTATCCTTTTTAATCAATGCCACATATTCGTCATATGTCTTAATGTTATTCTTGGTAATCAGTGTATTGATTCTGCGGCGCATCTGTTTTTCCTTGTAGGAATTCAGGTCAATCTTCGCCAGTGCAAGAATATCCTTCTTAAACTTCTCATAGTTATCGTTTTCCAGCATAGGCCATTCCCTCCTTCGTAAAAGTTCTGCATCTATCCTGCGTTTGTAAATCGGTAAGTTGAAAATAGGCTTCCACTACCGTGCAAGCCCATTTCCCATTATGATTTCTATCTTATTCTTCTTCCCCTGCAAATGTATCGATATCAACATCAGCTACATCGGCATCGGACTCTTCTGCTTCCGGAGCCAGCAGTGCCTTGATGGATAAGCTGATTTTCTTCTCATCCTCGTTGAAATCAACAATCTTTGCCTCGATGTCCTGTCCAACCTTTAAGATGTCGGACGGCTTCTCTACATGATCCTTGGAAATCTGGGATACATGAAGCAATGCATCCACACCCGGAGCAAGCTCTACGAATGCGCCAAAATCGGTCATTCTTGCCACTTTACCGGTAACCACATTGCCTACTGCAAACTTCTCTGCCGCACCGTTCCACGGATTCTCTGCCGGGAATTTCATGCTCAGTGCAATCTTGGTCTCATTAATATCCTTGATGAATACGCGAACAGTATCGCCTACGTTAAATACCTTCTTCGGGTTCTCTACTCTGCCCCAGGACATTTCGGAAATATGAAGTAATCCGTCAGCGCCACCCAAATCAATGAATGCACCGAAATCAGTTACGTTCTTAACGGTTCCTTCCATTACATCACCGATATGGATTCTTGCAAACAGCTCTTTCTGCTGCTCTAACTTCTTTGCAACCAGAAGCTGCTTTCTGTCACCGATGATTCTTCTGCGCTTCGGATTGAACTCGCTGATGACAAACTCAATCTCCTGATCCTTGTACTTGGATAAATCCTTCTCATAGGTATCTGAAACAAGGCTTGCCGGGATGAATACTCTGGTCTCATCCACATTCACGCAAACACCGCCGTCTAATACCTGTGAAACCTTTGCGGTAAGCACTTCCTTGTTCTCAAATGCTTCCTCTAATCTCTTGCTGCCTTTCTCTGCTGCGAGGCGCTTATAGGTAAGTAACACCTGACCTTCGCCATCGTTCACTTTAAGAACTTTAGCTTCCATGGTGTCGCCTACGGATACCATAGTGGTAAGATCTGCGTTGGACTCATTGGTATATTCATTACGTGTAATGATTCCGTCTGACTTGTAACCGATATTTAAAACGATTTCATCAGGTTTCACATCGATAACAGTACCCTCAACAACCTCTCCATTTCTTATTGTTTTAAATGATTCCTCCAGCATTTGTTCAAAGCTCATTTCTGACATTCTTTTGAACCTCCTCAATAATTTTGTTTGGGGTGGAAGCCCCTGCGGTAATACCTACGTTATCGACGGATTCCAGACATTTCATATCCAAATCCTTTGCTGTTTGTATATAGTAAGTATTTTTGCATTCATTTTTACAGATTTCAAATAACTTCTGCGTGTTGGAACTGCTCCTGCCTCCAATGACAATCATCGCATCCACACCCTTTGCAATCCGGGCTGCTTCGGTCTGCCGCTCCTCGGTCGCATTGCAGATTGTATTTAAAACAATTATATCATAACCTTTTTCGGAAATAATTTCAACTAATTCTTGAAATTTATTGTAATTAAATGTCGTTTGTGATACAATACATATCTTTTTGCCGTCCGAAAGAGCAAAATTCTCCGCTTCTTCGCGGCTTCCGATAACAACAGTGTCCGGGTCTAGGGACCATTCCCGGATGCCCGCCACCTCCGGATGGGACGCATTTCCGATAATGACAATGCGGCAACCCTCTCTGCTGTGCTGCTCCACAAGCCGATGAATCTTACGCACAAAGGGACAGGTGGCATCCACAATCTGAAATCCCAGTCTGCGAATTTCCTCATAGACACCCGCGCCCACTCCATGAGAGCGAATAATCACTGTTCCCACCGGCACCTTCGCCAGTTCCTGTACATCGTCTATGACCCTGACACCGCGCTTTTCCAAATCTGCTACCACTTCCTCGTTGTGGATAATGGGACCATACGTATAAATCGGCATATCATGCTTTTCTGCCTCCTCATATACCATATCCACCGCGCGTTTCACGCCAAAGCAGAACCCGGCGCTTTTTGCCAATATCACATTCATATCCGCGTTTTCCTTCCAGTCTTAGCATTTCCAGTATAACCTACTGACATACTTTTGTATATATATTATATATTTTTTCTACAACTTCATCAATATTTAAATCCGAACTGTCTACCAGAACTGCATCCTCCGCCTGGGTCAGCGGTGAGGTTTCCCGGTGCATATCCCGGTAATCCCGGTCGATGATATCCCTCTCAATATCCGCAAGGCTGCACTGCTCTCCTTTCGCCGTCAGTTCATCATATCTGCGCTTCGCGCGGGTTGCCGAGCTTGCCGTAAGATATATCTTCACCTGAGCGTCCGGCAGCACACAGGTTCCGATGTCCCTGCCGTCCATAATCACGTCGGATTTCTTTGCCAGCTGCCGCTGAAGCTCCACCAGTTTTGTGCGGACCACCGGGTAGATGCTGGTGGCAGATGCCATATTTCCCACTTCCTCGGTTCGGATAAATCCGTTTACGTTTTCTCCGTTTAATAATACCTGCTGTTCATTTCCCTCATAGGCAATGGTCACATCCACATCCGGGCACGCTGCCGCGATTGCAGCCTCGTCAGATGCCGCAATCTGATGCTTCAGAAAATAGTACGCCATGGCACGGTACATTGCCCCCGTATCCACATAGATAAATCCAAGCTTTTTTGCAAGCCGCTTTGCAATGGTGCTTTTTCCGGCACCTGCCGGTCCGTCAATTGCGATGTTCATACTCATATTGTATTTTCCTTTCCTATTTAAAAGATTCTTCTATCCGCCATATCCGTCATTTCAAGCTGTCTGACAGATTCCGTTACGGAATGCTCGTCCCTGCGAGATATCCGGTGGACCAGGCAATCTGAAGATTGTAGCCGCCTGTCATGGCATCCAGGTCGAGCACCTCTCCGCAGAAATAGAGCCCGTTTACAAGCTTTGATTCCATGGTAGAAGGATTTACCTCTTTGACCTTCACCCCGCCTTTCGTGATGATTGCCTCATTAAAATCCCGGGTTCCATTTAAGGTCAGCGGAAATGCTTTCATCAGCCGACAGAAATTCCTGCGCTCCTCCCGGGTGATTTCATTCACCTTTTTCTCCGGGTCAATCCCGCTAAGCTCCAGCATCACCGGAATCATTTTTGCCGGGAACAATCCGCCGACGGAATTTTTAAACTGCTTATTCTTTGCTTCCTCAAACTCCCGAAGAAGCCGTTTATCCAGTTGCTCCTCATCCAGCGCCGGTTTCAGATCGATATTAAGCCGTAACAAATCTCCTCTGTACTTGGGCGGGATGGCGGCACTGGCACTTAAAATCACAGGACCGCTGACCCCGAAATGCGTAAACAGCATCTCACCAAACTCCTCATACAGAAGCTTCTTTTCCCGGTAGATAGAAATGCAGATATTTTTCAGTGCCAACCCCTGCATCCGCTGCGGGTAGT
>JBJEJC010000042.1:0-19197 GCA_051877675.1 Roseburia sp.
GAATGAACTTGCTGCAAAAATCAAGATAGCCGCCGTGGCAAAGCTGGGAGCCGTAAAAAGACCGCTGCGGCAGCCGGGCAGTCTGAAGCTGACAGCCGGAGGCCGTGGTCTTGTGGTGGCAATCGGGGCTTCTACCGGAGGAACTGAAGCAATTGCCTCGGTGGTGCAGGAATTCCCGGAGGATATGCCGGGGGTTGTGATTGTACAGCATATGCCGGCAGGCTTTACGGAAATGTATGCAAAACGTCTGGATGAAAAGTGCAGGATGCATGTCAAAGAGGCACGCACCGGGGATGAGGTTGTGCCGGGTCAGGTTCTTCTGGCACCGGGAGGAGATTCCCATATGCAGCTTGTGAAGGTAAACGGCAGTTATCAGGTGGTATTGAAAAAAGCACCCAAGGTAAACGGGCATTGCCCATCGGTAGATGTGCTGTTTGATTCGGTGGCGAAAAATGCCGGGGACCGCGCCGTGGGCATCATTCTTACCGGGATGGGCGGAGACGGCGCGAAGGGACTTCTGGCAATGCGGCAGGCAGGCGCTGTGACCATTGGTCAGGATGAGTCTACGTGTGTCGTATATGGGATGCCCAAGGTGGCATACGAGCTGGGAGCAGTCACCTATCAGGAAAAATTGCAGGATATCGCAGGAAGAACCAATGCGATTATCAATAGAAAATAAATGGAGGAAAAACCTATGAAGATATTGCTGGCAGAAGACGACTTTGTAACACGCAAGTATATGCAGAATTTCCTGTCAAAATACGGGGAATGTGATGTGACGGTGGATGGTATGGAGGCAGTGGACGCATTCCTTATGGCACTGGAGGACGGAGAACCCTATGATCTGGTCTGTCTGGATATCATGATGCCGGTCATGGACGGCTATCAGGCGCTGGTGGGAATCCGTAATCTGGAGAAGGACCGTGGCATTCCTGCGGAGCAGGGAGCAAAGATTATTATGACTACGGCGCTAAATGACGAGAAGAATGTTAAGATGGCGTTTGAATACGGGTGCTCCATTTATTCCGGAAAACCCATTGATGAAGACAGATTTAAGCAGGCACTGGAGAAACTTGGACTGATTTAGGAGGACGTAAGATGGCTGAAGATTTTAATACAGAGGACATGCTGGAAATGTACCTTCTTGAGAATGGTCAGCTTCTGGAAAAACTGCAGGATACGGTACTGGAGCAGAAGGATGCGGAATGCTTCGATGAGGATACCATCAATGAGATTTTCCGTACCATGCATACCATCAAGGGTTCGTCCGGTATCATGATGTTTGACGACATTATGAATCTGTCCCATAAGCTGGAGGATGTATTTTTTTACATCAGAGAGTCCCATCCACAGAATGTGCCCCATATGGAACTGGTGGAACTGGTTCTGGATGTGGCGGATTTCATTACCGGGGAGATGGACAAGCTTTCCAACGGTGAAAAGGCGGATGGCGTGGCGAAGGAGCTGATTGACAAGATTGACGTTTTCTTAAGCTCCATTAAGGGCGATGCCAGCGAAAAGGAGAAGGTCATTAAGGAAAATGTGCATGTGGCACCCCAGCAGTTTTATATTGCACCTGCGTCCACGAGCGCGAGCCGGTATTTTAAGATCTACCTTACCTATAATCCCGGGATTGAGCTTGCCAATATCCATGCCTACCAGGTGGTCTATTCGCTGAAGGAATGTGCGGAGGATATGCTCTATACACCGGAGGATATCATTTCCAATGAAAAGAGCGCGGATGAGATTTTAGAGAACGGCTTTAAAATTCTGCTTCAGACACACAGCACAGAGGAAGAACTGAAGGAGATTGTCAAGCCGGGGTATGATTTAAAGAGCGTTGAATTTGTAGCCTGCACGGAGGCGGAATTCAAGCAGGGCTTCGACAGTGTTGGCTCAGAAATCCGCATTGATTTAGAATCCAGTGTGGAGCAGATTGAGGCGGCTGCCGCGAAGAAGGAGCAGGAGGCACAGAAGGCGAAGCCTATTGCACCGGGAGATTTCGTCATTGCGGAAAAGGGACCCGGTAAGGCAACCAAGCTGGCGAAGGATAAACCCAAAAAGTCGGAGAAGGCTGCGTTTATCAGCGTGGATGTTGCCAAGATGGATATGCTGATGGATTTAATCGGGGAACTGGTAATCTCGGAATCTGTTGTTTTGCAGAATCCGGATTTAAAGGTGCCCGGACTTAAACTGGATAATTTCAATAAGGCAGCAGGGCAGATGGCAAAGATTTCCACGGATTTACAGAACGTGATTATGAGTATGCGTATGGTGCCGCTGACCAATACCTTCCAGAAGATGAACCGTATTGTGTTTGATGCCTCCAGAAAGCTGGGAAAAGAGATTGAGTTTGAAATGATCGGTGAGAATACGGAGGTGGACAAGAACATCATTGAACATATCTCCGACCCGTTGATGCACCTGGTGCGGAATTCTGTGGATCACGGAATTGAGACAAAGGAGGAGCGCGAGGCTGCCGGCAAGAAGGGAAAAGGAAAGGTAACGCTTTCCGCAAAGAATGAATCCGGTAAGGTATGGATTTCCGTGCAGGATAACGGCACGGGACTCGACCGGGACAAAATCATGGCAAAGGCAAAACGCCAGGGCTTGTTAGAGCCGGGCAGGGCAGAAAGCTCTTATACGGATAAGGAGGTTTATCAGTTCATTACGCTTCCGGGCTTTTCTACCAATGAAAAGGTGACGGAGTTTTCCGGACGCGGTGTAGGAATGGACGTGGTGGTGTCCAACATTCAGGCAATCGGGGGAAGCCTTGAAATCGAGAGTACACCGGGAGAGGGAAGCTGCATGAGCCTTAAAATTCCGCTTACCCTTGCCATCATCGACGGAATTGTCATGGAGGTGGGCAACTCCTCTTTCGTGATTGAGGCAGGTGTGGTAAAGGAATTTGTCAGTGTCCGGGAAGATATGATGATTCATGAGCCAAACGGTTCCGAATATGTGATGATCCGTGGAGAGGCTTTTCCGGTTATCCGGGTGGGCGAATGGTATCATATGAGTGGGTTCAAGACAAAAGTAGAAGAAGGTATGA
The DNA here is from genome assembly GCA_051877675.1 of Roseburia sp. Classification (GTDB taxonomy): domain Bacteria; phylum Bacillota; class Clostridia; order Lachnospirales; family Lachnospiraceae; genus Roseburia. Next base: position 3,053 of record JBJEJC010000042.1, read on the forward strand.
TGGTGATCGTGGAGGTGGAGAAGAAGGCAATCTGTCTTTTTGTGGATCATCTGGTTGGAAAGCAGGAGATTGTGGTAAAACCGATTCCGGATTACATCAAAAAGGTAAAAGGAATGTCCGGCTGTACCCAGCTTGGAGACGGAAGAATCGCATTGATTTTAGATGCAGCGGGCTTTTTTGACTGACAACGGAGAAGGTGCAACGAAAGGAGAGTATTCAGATGAACGAGCATGAGGAACAGAAGGACAAGTATGTAACCTTTAAATCCGGCAATGAGTATTTCGGACTGAAAATCGAGTATGTCAATGAAATCATTGTTTTTCAGGAAATCACCGAAATCCCGGAGAGCGAGGATTACATTAAAGGGCTGATCAATCTGAGAGGTAAGATTATTCCGGTCATTGATGTCAGAGTGCGGTTTAAGCAGGAGCCTTTTCCGTATAATGACCGAACCTGTATTATTGTCATCCGCTACAAGGATACCGTGGTGGGGCTGATTGTGGAAAAAATTGCCGAGGTGGTTGAAATACAGGAGGAGAATATCCTGCCGTCACCCACTGTGGGGAAGGCAGACAAAGCCCAGAATAAATATGTGTACGCGATCGGAAAGGTGGGGGATTCCGTGAAGCTTTTGCTGGACCCGGATAAGCTGTTAAATGATGAGGATTTATCAGTGCTCACCCAGATAAGTGAAGATACACTGGAAGAAGGAGAGGAATAGCAATGTTTAAAAATGTTAAAATGTACACGAAAATGATAATCGGTTTCGTTATCATGGATGTTCTTTTTATTTTGACCCTGGTATTTGGATATCAGACGGCAGAGACCATTATCGGAGTAGAGAATCCGGAGCATTATCTCCAGTCCTATCGGATTTTTACCATTGTCATGTTTGTCATAGCATGTCTGGTCATGGGATATATCTCCATCTATACCAGCAGCACCATCCGCAAATCCGTGAAAATGCTCTCCGATGCGGCAGAGCAGATTGCGTCAGGCAAGGTGGACATCACGCTTAAGAAACTCCACAACGATGAATTTGGCGCTTTGATCGATGATTATCAGGAGGTTATTAACAATATCTATAATGAGGCGAAAGTTGCGGAGGAAGTTGCAAACGGCAATCTGACGGTGGAGGTCGTACCCAGATCCGAGGAGGATCTTCTTGGACTGTCTCTAAAGCGTCTCGTTCAGAAAAACAACCATGCGTTATCAAGCATCAGTGATGCGGCAACCCAGGTGACAACCAATGCTTCCGAGGTGGCAAGCGCCAGCGAGGCATTAGCACAGGGGTCCACAGAGCAGGCGAGTGCCATTGAGCAGATTACGGCATCCATCACCGATGTGGCGGAGAAGACCAAGCAGAATGCCGGGGAGGCAGACCGGGCGGCACAACTGGTTTCCCATGCGATTGAGGAAGTCAACAGCGGAAACGCGCAGATGCATGATATGATGGCAGCAATGGAGGACATTAATAAGTCATCCGAGAGTATTTCGAAGATTATCAAAGTGATTGATGACATTGCATTCCAGACCAATATTCTGGCACTGAATGCGGCAGTCGAGGCTGCAAGGGCAGGAGATGCAGGAAAAGGCTTTGCAGTGGTTGCGGAGGAGGTTCGCAATCTGGCAGCCAAGAGCGCTGCAGCGGCTGCGGAGACAGCGGAGATGATTGAGGATTCCATCCGTAAGGTAAGCGCCGGCTCGGAGATTGCAGAGATAACGGCAAAGGCACTGGAAAATATTACAAGCGCAGTAAAAGAAAGCGGCATGCTGATTCAGAATATTGCGGAGGCGTCCAATTACCAGGCAGTCACCATTGAGCAGATAGACCAGGCAGTGGAGCAGGTTTCCCAGGTGGTTCAGAATAACTCTGCCACAAGCGAGGAGTGTGCGGCGGCCAGCATTCAGTTGTCTAATGAGGCTACGAAAATGCATAAGCTTCTGGCAGTTTTCCGTTTGTCCGACGATACCGGAGAAACGGGAGCTTTGCGCGGAAAACAGGCAGAGGATACCGGCGCAGAGGATAGGAATGAGCAGATCATTTCTCTTGGTGATGATTTCGGCAAATATTGAAATAAAAGCGGCATACCGTGCCTTTTGTGCCGGTATGCCGTTTCTCCCAAAATGAGATGGAGGAAGCGGCTTTGAAACAGGGCGACATGGAGAACAAAGAGCAAAGTGGAATGGAATTTCTGTCACTTTGTATTTTCAGTGTTTATGATATAGGGCTTTTTTGCATAGCGGCCAGTCGGGACGTGTTCTGGTGGATTCTGGCAATGATGTTTGGCGGAATTCTGGTATGCTGGACGATGTATCTGACCGGCTACCGGAATCACAGGGTAAGAACGTTTGTGACTGTTTTTATTATGCAGTTTGTGATGGTGCTGTATGGAACCCAGGTGAAAAATCCCTATCTGGCAATTCCTGTGATGCTTGCCTTTGCAGTGTTTACCGGTCTTTATGGAATCCCGGAGCTGCTTTACATCAATCAGGTGGGGTCGGTGGTATATTTTCTCTATCATATCTTTATTTCGGGAAAAATGTCTTTTAATTCCTTTGAGACGGCATTGCTTCCGGTGGCACAGGCGGCAAATGTGCTGATTGCGGAATACATGGTTTTTTTCTGGGTGCGGAAGCGTGAGGAGAACCGTCTTCGCGTGCAGCGGGTGATTGCGGAACTGAAGGAGGCGGAGCACAGCAAGGACAATTTTCTGGCAAATGTCAGCCATGAGATTCGCACACCTATTAATACCATATGTGGGATGAGCGTGCTGGCGTTGAAGGAGGAGGACACACAGAAGGTAAAGGACGAACTGGTTCTGATACAGACGGCGGGAAAAAATCTGCTTTCTCTGGTCAGTGATATTCTGGATTTTTCTGAACTACAGTCTGGAAAAGTGGAGGTGGAGGAGGAGAATTATAATATTGCTTCCACAATCAACGACATTTTTGGTATGGCTAATGCCCTGAAGGGAAATAAGAATATCGAGTTCATTATCAATTGTGATGCGAACCTGCCCTGCGGTATGCTGGGGGATGAAAAGAAAATCCGTCGGGTAATTTTAAATCTTGTCAACAATGCCATCAAATTCACCAATGAGGGCTATGTAAGCCTTAGCATCTCCTTCCGCAGAGAAAGCTACGGAATCAACCTGGATGTGGAGGTGAAGGACAGCGGAATCGGAATGAGTGAGCAGGATCAGGAAAAACTCTTTGACGGCTTCTCCCAGGTAGATGGCAGCAGCCGCCGCCAGGTGGGCGGTATGGGCTTAGGACTTGCCATTTCCAGACTGCTTGTACAGAAGATGGGCGGCATCATGAGCATGAAGAGCAGTGAAGGACAAGGAACGATAATCAAATTCGTGATTCCCCAGGAGGTGACGGATGAACGCCCCATTGCCAGTCTTCGTGACCGTGAGGATTTGAATTTTGCGGTCTGCGTGAACATGGAACAGTTCCGCTTAGACTCGGTGCGTGGGGAATATATGGATAGCATTACGAATATGGTCCGTCAGACGAATGTGCGCTGCCATATGTGCCGGAATGTTTCCGAACTGAAACGAAGAACCAAGCGTGAGCAGTTTACCCATATAATCATTACGGTTGTGGAATACGAGGAAGATCAGGCATATTTTGATGAACTTTCCAGATATACAAGATTGATTGCAATTCTGGATTCACAGGATGAAGAGAGGATTACAAACCCGGCAATTGCCAAGGTGTGTAAACCGCTGTATGTGTTGCCGCTGGTGGCGGTAGTCAATGGCTCTGCCTGGAAAAATGCCGATGGCAGACAACTGCACGATCAGAAATTCATTGCGCCGGAGACAAAGATACTGGCGGTGGATGACAATGAGATGAATCTGAAGGTCATCGAGGGTCTGTTGGGACAGTATCAGATTCAGGTGGATACTGCCATTAGCGGAAAAGCGGCACTGGAGAAAATGGCGGGCGCCGCATATGACCTGATTCTGATGGATCATATGATGCCGGAAATGGATGGAGTGGAGACACTGCACCGGATTCGTACTCTGATGGGAACCTATTATCAGAAGGTGCCGGTGATTGCCATAAGTGCTAATGCGGTGGCGGGTTCCCGGGAAATGTTTCTGGCGGAGGGATTTTCTGATTTTGTGGAAAAGCCCATTGATATCTCTGTTCTGGAGCGGAAGCTCCGCAAATATCTTCCGAAGGAAAAGATGTGCCTGCCGGAAAGAGGTGCGGAGGAGACAGCTTCCGGGGAGAAGACTGCAGATACACAGGAGCTGGTCATCGGTGATTTGAATGTGAAAAAGGGTATCGGTTACTGCGGTGGTGAGCAGAAATATCTGGAAATACTGAAGCGCCACGCAGAAACCGGTTTGGATACGCTTAACCATATCGAGGCACTTTATCGGGAGAAAAACTGGAGGGAATATACGATTGCGGTACATGGAACGAAGAGTGCCATGCTTGCCATCGGGGCGGTGACCCTGTCTAATCTTGCCAGAGAATTGGAATTTGCGGGAAAAGAAAACCGATATGATGAAATTATTTTAAAACATTCCAGACTGGTGGAGGAATACAAGCGGGTGCTTGAACTGCTGCGGCAATATTTTTCCATTGAAGATGCGGAGACACCAGAGGAGATTGCAGCAGACGATGTGGAGAACTGTGTCGAACTGGAGCCGGAGAAATTGAAGGAATATGTACAGGAATTTGAGGAGGCTGCGTATGATTTTGATGGGGAGAAGCTGCAGGAAATTCTTGCGGTATTACAGAACTCCCAGTGCGGCGGAACGGCGTTACGACACAGACTGGATAACGTGCAGAGAAAGGTGGAGGAATCGGATTATCTGTCGGCAGCGGAGCTGTTAAAGAAACTGGAGGCTCATTGGATACAGGAAGAGAAGGCTTAAGTATATTACAGAATGGAGAGAGGCGATATGATTAAGAGAATACGTGATTTTATAAAAAGTCCAGAGCTGGAGTTGCGCGAGAAAATGTTTCGCAGCATATTTGTCATCGTGTTTGTTCTGGGGACGCTTGCCTTTCTGGAAACCATACTGCTGACGGAATCCAACATGGAAGTGCTGATTGCATTACTACTGATGTTTGTAGTAATGATGGTGTCTTCCGTGCTGGTAATCAGAAAGCATAATGTGGATCTGGCAGCGGTGTTGCTGGGGCTGGTTTTAAACACCATTGTCTTTCCGTCCATGTTTTTCTTAAGCGGAGGAATCGAGGGCGGTGCGGCGCAATGGCTGGTAATCGGCATTTTTTACATGTTTATCATGTTTTCCGGGAAAAAGCTGATGGTACTTGTAGCATGGTCACTGGTGGTGGATGTGACGATTTATATAGTGGGATATCTGCACCCCGAGCTGATTATGCCGATGCAGTCGGTGCGAGAGAGTTATCTGGATTCCATTTTTGCCGTTGTTTCCGTGGGACTGGCGGGAGGCAGTGTCACAAGGACCCAGATTAATATGTATGAAAGAGAGCGGGTGCAGCGGGAACAGCAGAAGGAGCAGTTAGAGCAGCTCGGAAATTATAGGAATACCTTTTTTGCCAATGTGAGTCATGAAATCCGTACCCCCATCAATTCCATTCTTGGACTGAATGAGATGATCCTGCGGGAGGAACCTTCCCTGGAAGTACAGGAATATGCCAGAAGCGTACAGGCGGCGGGGAATATGCTCCTGGGACTGGTGAATGACCTTCTGGATATGTCTCAGATTGAAATGAATAAGATGAAGATTCTGCCGGTGGAATACGAAGTACGGGAGCTTTTTGGCAATCTCATCGATGTGATTTCTGTGCTTGCCAGAGAGAAAAGGCTGGATTTTCTGGTGGATATCGATGAGAGCCTGCCGTCCGTTCTATACGGGGATGAGAAGCGGGTACGCCAGATTTTGATGAACCTTCTGTCGAATGCGGTGAAATATACCAATTCCGGTTCTGTGACCCTGACGGTTCACGGGGAACTGACTACGTACGGTGTTGTAAATTTAAAGATTTCGGTGGCAGATACCGGAATTGGAATCCGAAAGGAAGAACTGGAACATTTGTATGAATCCTTTCACCGGATTGACGAGCGTGCTCACAGCAAAACGGAGGGAAGCGGGTTGGGACTCGCCATCAGCAAACAACTGCTGGACCTTATGGGGGGTGAGATCACCGTGGACAGTATCTATACAAAGGGGTCTACCTTTACGGTGCAGCTTGAGCAGAGGGTCGTGGATTCCGAGGCTGTGGGGGATGTGCGTTTCTGGAAGGTGAACAAGAGACAGAAGCGGGCAAGTTATCACCAGAGCTTTGAGGCACCGGAGGCACGTATCCTCATTGTGGATGATGATGTGATTAACTGTATCGTGACATCAAAACTGCTGCAGGAAACCAAGGCGCAGATTGACATGGCAGAAAGTGGTGCGGAATGTCTGGAGATGACGAAGCACAGGTATTATCATGTGATTCTGATGGATTATCTCATGCCGGATATGGATGGGGCGGAGGCACTCAAGAAATTGCGGCGCCAGGAAAATGGGCTGTGCAGGGATTCCGCAGTTCTGCTGGTGACTGCCCATTCCCTTACGGAAGCACGGCAGCTCTCAAAAGAAAACCGGTTTGACGGCTATATTGAGAAACCGATTCAGGGAGAGGCATTGGAGGCAGAGATTTTAAAATTTCTGCCGGAGGATATTGTGGAATACCGGGAGAAGGCAGAGGAGGATTCTGCGAAGGAAAGTCCGATTAAACGGGTCTGGGGAGAGAAAAGGAAGCACATTCTGATTACATCAGACTGTGTGTGTGAAATTCCCGAAGAATGGATGGAAAAATATGATATTCGGCTTATGTATCTGTACATCAGGACAGACAGTGGAAGGTTTAAGGATACCAGGGAAATCGATTCCAATAATCTGACCCAGTACTTAAGCAGTGAGTGCTGCAGCGCCTATGCGGACAGCGCTTCTGTGGAGGAATACGAGCAATTCTTTGCAGAGGCACTGACAGAGGCGGATCATGTAATTCATATTTCCATGGCGGCAAATACGGGAAAAAGCTACGGAATCGCGGTGGCTGCGGCAAAATGCTTCGACCATGTCCGGGTGATTGATTCCGGCAATATATCCGGCGGTCAGGGGCTTCTTGTGCTTCTTGCCGGTCAGCTTGCGCAGATGGGCACCGGGGCACATGAACTGATAGAACGGGTGGAACGTGCAAGGGAACTTGTGGAGGCGCGCTATATGATGCCGAACTCCCATATTTTCTATCAACATGGATATACCAGTCATGCAGTCGAAAGATTCTGTGACGGTCTGGGTCTGCATCCGGTTCTGGGGATGCGCCAGAGCAGACTTAGCGTTGTGTGGATGGAGCCTGGCAGCCTTGAGAAGGCGTGGAGACGTTTTATCCGCCGGCTTCTGCGGCACGGGAGAAGGGTGGATGACCGGATAGCAATTATCACTCATGTAGGATGTACGGTGCGGGAGCAGGAACTGTTAAAGAAAGAACTGCTGGCATGCGTGCCTTTCCAGAATGTGTATATTGAGAAAGCCTCTGTCTCCAATGCCTGCAATTCGGGTGTGAAGACGGTGGGAATCGCCTACTTCCAGAAACGGTGACCCGCACCAGACAATGAAGGGCTGCCACACGAGGAAGTGTGCGAGACTTTCAATGTCCGGTGTGGAATATTTTTCTTGCGTTTTCGGCATAATGAGTGTATAATGACCACAGAATTTGGCAGTGAGGGAAGCTGCGATCTGAATACTGCGTCAGAGAGCCGGCGGCAGGTGTGAGCCGGTGCAGGATAAGATCTTTCCACTTCCTTAGCCGGCGGTGAAAGCCGCAGGGATCGTATCCCTTATCATACGTTTGAGAGGTCAGGATTATTGCAGGTGGCTGCAAGGAGTTCTGGCAATGTGGGTGGCAACGCGGAATGCATAGAAAGCCTTTCGTCCCATGTGCAGATAGTCTGTACATGGGCGGAGGCTTTTTTTGGAGCTATAGGATATGTCAGGTTATCGTAAAGTGCGAAAGAGATGGTTCCTATAGAAAAAACTCCGCCTGAGAACAGAAGACACCCGTGAGAATGGAGGAAAAAAATGATTGATTTAAAGTTTTTACGTGAGAATCCGGAAGTGGTAAAGCAGAATATCCGCAACAAATTTCAGGATCACAAGCTGCCGTTAGTGGACGAGGTTATCGTATTGGATGAGCAGGCGAGAAAGACCCAGCAGGAAGCAGATGAGCTTCGTGCAAGCAGAAATACGCTGTCCAAGGAAATCGGAAAGCTGATGGGACAGGGGAAAAAGGATGAGGCAGAGGCGGTGAAAGCCCAGGTAAATGCAAATGCAGCGCGTCTCGCCGAGCTGGAGGAGAAGGAGAAAGAACTTCAGGAGAAAATCACCAAAATCATGATGACGATTCCGAACATCATCGATCCGTCTGTTCCGATTGGAAAAGACGATTCCTGCAATGTGGAGATTGAGAAGTTTGGTGATCCGGTGGTTCCGGACTTTGAGATTCCGTACCACACGGACATTATGGAGCGTTTTGACGGCATTGATCTGGATGCAGCGGGAAAGGTTGCCGGAAATGGTTTTTACTATCTGATGGGTGATATTGCAAGACTGCATTCCGCAGTAATCTCTTACGCCCGTGATTTTATGATTGACCGTGGATTTACCTACTGTGTACCGCCGTTTATGATCCGTTCCAACGTGGTGACGGGCGTTATGAGCTTTGACGAGATGGATGCCATGATGTATAAGATTGAGGGTGAGGATCTGTATCTGATCGGTACCTCTGAGCACTCCATGATCGGTAAATTCATTGACACCATCAATGATGAGGAAAAACTGCCCTACACATTGACCTCTTATTCTCCCTGCTTCCGTAAGGAGAAGGGAGCTCATGGTATTGAAGAGCGTGGTGTTTACCGGATTCATCAGTTTGAGAAGCAGGAGATGATTGTAGTCTGCAAGCCGGAGGAATCCAAGATGTGGTATGACAGACTGTGGCAGAACACCGTGGATTTATTCCGCAGCCTTGACATTCCGGTGCGTACATTAGAGTGCTGCTCCGGAGATCTGGCAGATCTGAAGGTGAAATCCTGTGACGTGGAGGCATGGTCTCCGAGACAGAAAAAGTATTTTGAGGTGGGAAGCTGCTCTAACCTGGGCGATGCACAGGCGAGACGCCTTAAGATCCGCGTAAAGGGCAAGGGAGGCAAATATTTTGCTCACACCTTAAACAATACCGTGGTGGCTCCGCCCCGTATGCTGATTGCGTTCCTTGAGAATAATCTCAATGCAGACGGCAGCGTGAACATCCCGGTGGCTCTTCGTCCTTATATGGGTGGCATGGAGAAGCTGGTGCCGAAGAAATAATTGAGAGAATATAATAAATCCTCCGGACAGGATTGCCCGGAGGATTTATAAATTGTGGAATTTAAAAGCAGAATCAGCATTTTTCCGGTTCCGGATAATCGACACCCTGGGTGTCTACGGTAACCTTCTTCATCTTCTGGGGAGCCAGTGGTCTGTCACTGTAGTCTGTTGCGGTTTCCGCAATCTTATTTACAATGTCCATACCCTCGATGACTTTGCCGAATGCAGCATATGCACCGTCCAGATGGGGTGCATCCTTATGCATGATAAAGAACTGGCTTCCTGCGGAATCCGGATGCATGGCGCGTGCCATGGAAAGAACGCCCGGTGTGTGCTTTAAATCATTCTGAAATCCGTTCTGTGCGAACTCACCGTGGATGCTGTAGCCGGGATCGCCCATGCCGGTGCCGTCCGGGCAGCCGCCCTGAATCATAAAACCGCTTATGACACGGTGGAAGATCAGGCCGTCATAAAATCCCTTGTTTACCAGACTGATAAAATTGTTTACCGTATTTGGTGCGATCTCCGGATAAAGCTCTGCTTTCATGATATCGCCGTTTTCCATTTCGATGGTAACGATTGGATTTGCCATTGTAACCTCCGTCCTGCACTGCGCATGAGGAGCGGCAGTGCCTATATAATTTGCTGTCTGGAGAACTGATAAAATCTCCAATGAATCTATTTTAGCGAAAACAGACATAATAGTCAACAATGGCATTGTGCAAAATATACAGGTTAAAAGATGTTAAAACTAAATTATATTTTGATTGGTTTCCTGCCGGAATGGGAGCGGGAAATACTTATAAAACATTTAATGAAGAATAAACAAAACGGACAAGACTTCTCGTTTTCGGTATTCCGGGAGGACGAAAACGGGTTTGCTGCGTGGCTTCATAATTATCCGGCACAGGAGAGTCTTCTGGTGTCGGGGCAGACCAGCCAGCTTCGACAGGCAGCGGCGCTTGATATGGCAGCACTGGGGTATGTGGGATGCGACGGCGGTCAGCCGGATATGTGGGCAGAAGGGCTTGAGGAAGTGGACTATCGTTTCCTGGACCGGGTGTATCGGCGGCATCATGGGCTACCGTGGACGATTCTGGAAACCAGGCGGTGTGTGGTGAAGGAATTCTCCCTGGACTATCTGGATGAACTCTTTGAACTGTATGCCGGGGAAGGCATGACGGCTTATATCGAACCGCTTTATCCCTATGAAAAAGAGCGGGAATATCAGAAAGCGTATATTGAGAATATGTACCGTTTCTATGGCTACGGCATGTGGATTGTCTGTGAGAAGGAGACCGGGAAGCTCATCGGACGTGCCGGCGTGGAGAACCGGGAGGAGCTTGGCGGAGAACTGGAGCTGGGCTACGCCATCGGAACGCCTTTTTGGCGCCGGGGCTATGCCACGGAGGTGTGTCAGGCAATTCTCTCCTACGTGCGGGAGGAACTGGAGTGCGACCGGATTAACTGCCTGATTGAGGAGGGAAATACGGTCTCCGAGCGTCTGGCAGAAAAACTCAGTTTTGCATATCAGGAGTGTATGCTGTTGGACGGGAAAAGAATGAAACGGTATGTATGCACTTTTGATTGCGTTTAATCATTGCATTTTATAAGGAAATAAAATATAATACTAGAATACAAATAACATGGATGAAGTGGGTGAGATACATGGCAGAACTTTCATCAAAGGAATTGGAAAAATTAGTCAGTGAGGATGAGGGAGGACTTATTCCCACCAAGGATTTTGAAAGCCCGGAGAAATTATATGAAGGTTTAATCTCCAGCATTCAAAAATATCATCCCTCAGCGGATATTTCTATGATTGAGAAAGCATATAAGGTGGCTTATGAGGCGCACAAGGGACAGGTGCGCAAATCGGGAGAGCCTTATATTATACATCCCCTGTGTGTGGCTACCATTCTTGCGGAGCTGGAGCTTGATAAGGAGACGATTATTGCCGGGCTCCTGCATGATGTGCTGGAGGATACCATCATGACGGAGCAGGAGATTGCGGACGAATTCGGAGACGAGGTTCTGCTTCTTGTGGACGGCGTGACGAAGCTGCAGCATCTGCACCTGACCGATAATAACACGAATGAGAAGGACCGGTCCGCAGAGCGTTTGGAGATGCAGGCGGAGAATCTGCGGAAGATGTTTCTTGCCATGGCGAAGGATATCCGTGTTATTATGATTAAGCTGGCGGACCGTCTGCACAATATGAGGACGCTAAAGTACCAGTCCAAGGAAGGGCAGATTCGCATTGCCAGAGAGACCCAGGAGATTTACTGCCCGTTAGCCCAGCGTCTCGGTATTTCCAAGATTAAGATTGAGCTGGATGACCTTTCGCTGAAATATCTGGAGCCGGAGGCATACTATGATTTGGTAAAGCAGATCAACCAGCGTAAAAGCTCCCGGGATGATTATGTGCAGGGGCTTGTGGATGAGGTGCGCAAGCACATCCAGGCGGCGGGAATCCCGGCGCAGATTGACGGAAGAGCGAAGCATTTCTTCAGCATCTACCGGAAGATGGTAAATCAGGATAAAACCCTGGACCAGATTTATGACTTGTTTGCCATCCGCATTATCGTGGATTCGGTGAAGGACTGTTATGCGGCTCTGGGTGTGATTCATGAGATGTATAAGCCGATTCCCGGACGTTTCAAGGATTACATTGCCATGCCAAAGCCGAATATGTATCAGTCACTTCATACGACATTAATCGGACCCGCAGGGCAGCCCTTTGAAATTCAGATTCGTACCTATGAGATGCACCGTACTGCGGAGTACGGTATCGCAGCCCATTGGAAATATAAGGAGGCAAGCAATAACGGCGGTACGGCAGCTCCCATGACGGTGACGGAGGAGGAGAAGCTAAGCTGGCTGCGCCAGATTCTGGAATGGCAGCGGGATATGTCGGACAACAAGGAATTTATGAGCCTGTTAAAGAGCGATCTGGATCTGTTTTCCGATACGGTATTCTGCTTTACACCTACCGGAGAGGTGAAGAACCTGCCGAACGGCTCCACACCCATTGACTTTGCATACAGCATTCATTCGGCTGTGGGCAATAAGATGGTAGGCGCCAAGGTAAACGGCAAGCTGGTGCCCATTGACTATGTGATTCAGAACGGGGACCGGATTGAGGTGGTGACCTCACAGAATTCCAAGGGACCCAGCCGGGACTGGCTCAATATTGTAAAGAGCACCCAGGCAAAAAATAAAATTAACCAGTGGTTCCGCAGCGAGCTGAAGGAAGAGAATATCACCCACGGAAAGGATCTGCTGGTTGCCTGTTGCAAGGCAAAGGGAATCAATTTTGCCGACATCAATAAGCCGGAATATCAGAGCAAGATTCTGGGTAAATACGGCTTCCATGACTGGAATTCCTGTCTTGCCACCGTAGGACACGGAGGGCTTAAGGAGAGCCAGATTGTAAACCGGATGTACGAGGAGTACAAGAAGGATCATATTGCCCAGATTACGGACGAGGAGATTATGGCTACTCTTTCCGAGAATAAGGAGAAGCCGGGAGAAAAGCGTTCCAAGAGCGGTATTATCGTGAAGGGGCTTTATGATGTGGCGGTGCATTTTTCCAAGTGCTGCAGCCCGGTTCCGGGGGACGAGATTGTGGGCTTTGTCACCAGAGGACGCGGGGTGTCCATTCACAGAACGGACTGTATCAATGTGATTAACCTCTCGGATATGGAGCGGGAGCGTCTGATTGATGCGGAATGGCAGTGCGATGAGGAGGAGGCAACGGGCGGTCTCTACCGTGCTGAGATTAAGATTTACGGAAATAACCGTACCGGTCTTCTTGTGGATATTACCAGAGTCTTTACAGAGCGCAATATTGATATTAATGCAATCCATTCCAAGACCAGCAAGCAGGAAATTGCCACCATTGACATTTCCTTCAGCACGAAGGGAAGAGATGAGCTTACAAGCGTAATCGAGAAGCTGCGTCAGGTGGAGAGCGTGATTGACATTGAACGAACAACGGGATGAGAATAGATGAGGAGCAGTATGGCGACATTTCGTATAGAACAGTTTGTGGTCGGCTCCGTGCAGACCAATTGTTATTTTGTAATTAATGAGGACACGGGGGAAATGTTAATCATTGACCCCGGGGCAGCCGGCGCAAGGCTGATTGCCCGGATTGAGGAGGAGGGCTTAAAGCCTGTGGCGATTCTTCTGACGCATGGACATTTTGACCATGCGGGGAGTGCAGCGGAGCTGGCGGAGCATTTCTCCATTCCGGTCTACGCAGAGGAGCATGAGAGGGAGACTCTGGATGATCCTGCGGTGAACTTAAGCGGCTGGGAGGGGGAACAGAAAGCCTACCATGCCGATATTTTTTTACAGGATGAGCAGGAGCTTACTCTGGCAGGGTTTCATATCCGGGTGTTCCACACGCCGGGACATACCGTGGGAGGCTGCTGCTATTTTCTGCCCTACCAGAAGGTGCTTTTCAGTGGGGACACGCTGTTTGCCCAGTCCATGGGGCGGACGGATTTTCCGAAGGGAAGTTCTTCCCAGCTCCTGCGTTCCATCCGGGAGAAACTGATGGTGCTGCCGGAGGACGTGGTGGTTTATCCGGGTCATAACGAGGAGACGACAATCGGTACGGAGCGGATGTACAATCCATACTTATAATTAAAACAGGATTTAAGAAAATGATAGTTGCAAAGCTGAATAAACCAGAATTTGAATACGATATCCATTCGCTGATTAAGGCATTTTATCCGGAGGAGAATGTGAGTGCCACGGCGGAGGAAAAACGCTACGAGGAGCCGGTCAATAGTCGTATGGCTGTGGATTACGGGGAGCATTCCATCCGGGTGCGCTGGTGGAACGGGAGCGAAGCGGCACCCACCGAACAGACTCTTTTTGCAGACCGGGAGACGGAGGTGGATTTCTCAGACCGCAGAGAGACGAAGAACCGGCTGAAACGGTTGCTTTACGGGATGCTTACGGAGCATAGCGGGAGGAAGCTTCCCTGGGGAAATCTCACCGGGATTCGCCCTACCAAGATTGCGATGAAGCTTCTGGAGGAAGGTGCCACCCGGGAAGAAATCCGCACTTATATGAAGGAGACCTACGATACCTCCGATGAGAAAATCGATCTTTCAGTGGACATTGCCGAACGGGAGCTGGCAATGCTAAAGCAGATTGATTACGAGAACGGCTACAGTCTGTATATCGGAATCCCGTTCTGTCCCACCACCTGCCTGTACTGCTCCTTCACCTCCTATCCGCTGGCTTCCTGGGCGTCCCGGGTGGATGAGTACCTGGATGCGCTGGAGAAGGAGATTGATTTTGTTGCAGAGCGGTTCGCGGAGAAGAAACTGAACGCGGTATATATCGGGGGCGGCACCCCCACAACGCTTCTTCCCCGGCAACTGGAACGTTTGATTCGGAAAATTAAATCAAGTTTTGGTTTATCTGACTGTCTGGAGTTCACCGTGGAAGCGGGAAGACCGGACAGCATTACCAGAGAGAAGCTGCTGGTGCTGCGTCAGGAGGGAATCACACGGATTTCCATCAACCCCCAGACTATGAAGCAGGAGACCTTAAAGCTGATCGGCAGACATCATACCGTGGAGCAGACGGTGGAAAGCTTCTGGATGGCAAGGGAACTGGGCTTTGATAATATCAATATGGATTTGATTCTGGGACTTCCCGGAGAGGAGCTTTCCGATGTGCAGCGTACCATGGAGCAGATTGGAAAACTGCGCCCAGATAATCTGACCGTGCATTCTCTGGCATTAAAGCGTGCGGCAAGACTCAATATGTTTAAAGAGGATTATAAAGATTATAAGATGGTGAACACCCAGGAACATATGGATCTGGTGGCAGCATATGCAAAGGAGATGGGATTATCGCCTTATTATCTGTACCGCCAGAAGAGCATGGCGGGTAATCTGGAGAATGTGGGATATGCCGCACCGGGGAAAGCCGGAGTGTATAACATCCTGATTATGGAGGAGAAACAGACGATTCTGGCCTGTGGTGCCGGAAGCATCACGAAGCGGGTATTTCCGGGCGGCTACATGGAAAGATGTGAAAATGTCAAGGATGTGGATTCTTATATGGGAAGAATCGATGAGATGATTGAACGGAAGCAGAGGCTTTTTGAGAATTGAACAGTTTATTGTATTTTAAAATGAAATCCGCTATACTAAGGAAGAGGCTTGGTATAGCGGTTTTTTTGTGGAGGCGCATATGGCAAGAAATGTAGCAATCGAAATACAGCAGTTTAATGAACTCATAGAAAAGAACTATTTCTATATTGATAAAACATCCTTCATTAAAGAATGGTGGGACAGCGGGGACAGTGTGACGCTGATTAACCGTCCGCGCCGTTTTGGAAAGACTCTGAATATCAGTATGGTGGAGCAGTTCTTTTCGGTGGATTACAAAGACCGCGGGGATTTGTTTGAAGGGCTCTCCATCTGGGAGGACGAGGAATACCGGAAGCTTC
This sequence comes from Roseburia sp., assembly GCA_051877675.1. Taxonomy (GTDB): domain Bacteria; phylum Bacillota; class Clostridia; order Lachnospirales; family Lachnospiraceae; genus Roseburia. The sequence continues at coordinate 18,908 of JBJEJC010000042.1, forward strand.
AGGGAACCTATCCGGTCATCAGTCTGTCCTTTGCAAGAGTGAAGGAAACGAATTATACCACAGCCAGAGAAAAAATCTGTGAGATATTAAGGAATCTTTATATTAAATTTTCCTTTTTAAAAGAGCTTCCTGTATAATTCAAATATAGGGAATTCCAAGAAAGAAGGTTGAGAAAAAAATACCTCAGTGTAAAATAAGATTACTGACTTTGCAGGGTTAGTAAAAAATCTTATTGAACAGAGAGGTATCTAAAATGAATTGTAACACACAAAACGCAAAAATTGCATCCA
>JBJEJC010000043.1:0-19026 GCA_051877675.1 Roseburia sp.
GAGCGTTTTTTATTTCATAGGAAAGGCATTCACTTTTACACGTTAATATAACAAGATCTTTCCTATGAAATAAAAAAGGGCTGCCTCCGATACCGGAAACAAACCCTTCTAAGATTCCATATAGCACGATACAAAAAATCGGGACAGGAAACAGAACTGACAGATGATCCGGTACCAGAAAGCGACAACGCACAGCGCATCTGCCAATGCAAACACGCGCCAAATAAAACCCTGTCTGTAATCTGGTCTCAATTAGAATCAACTATCGAATCCGCAATCCTCTTTTCCCCTTTCTCCCACGGGCACATCCTTCTGCCCATTGTTTTACTTCTACGGGCAGATTCGCCTGCCCATCACTATTCTCAATATAATGATTTTACACGCTGCTGTCAAGAGCAATCGGCATTTCCCTTATAAACAGGCTTTTTCATCTCACGCACAATCATCCAGACAGCCACGATTCCTGCCAGAAAGTCCGCAATCGGTCCCGCATACAGCACGCCGTCGATTCCCAGAAACAGCGGTAGCACCACAAGAAGCGGCAGCAGGAAAATAATCTGTCTTGTGAGGGACAAAAACATACCCTTCTTCGGAAATCCTGTCGCCGTAAAGAAGTTGGAGGTGATCGGCTGCATAAAATTCAGGAACGTGAAGAACAGGAACACGCGGAAATAGGAAATTGCAAACTGGTAGTAAACCTCGCTTCCATCTCCGAAAATAGATATAATCTGCCGCGGGAAAATCTGAAATAGGGCAAATGCTATCACCGAAAGTACAAATCCGTAGCCAATGGCACGCAGGTAGGCTTCCTTGACCCTGGCGTATTTTGCTGCTCCATAGTTAAAGCTTACAATCGGCTGTAAGCCCTGGGAAATCCCGATGATGAAGGAGAAAAACACCTGGTTCACCTTCATGATAATCCCGGCACAGGCAATCGGAATCGACTCCCCATAGACAGAAGCCGCACCATATTTTTTCAGGGAATTGTTCATTACAATCTGCACCAGCATCATGGCAAGCTGATTGCTGCAGGGTGCCGCGCCCAGAGCCGCAATCTGCCCGACATACTCCCCTCTGGGGATAAAATGTGTCCGCACCAGCCGCACCGTTTTACAACGGCTCAAATACCAGATGACCATGCCTGCTGCCACAATCTGCCCGATGATTGTTGCTGCAGCCGCACCAGCCATTCCCCACTGGAAGCCGAAAACAAAAATTGCATCCAGAACGGTATTGATAACGGCACCGGCGAGATTGCAGACCATGGTGAATTTGGGACTGCCGTCCGCCCGCACCAGATGTCCGCCCCCCGTAGACAGAATCAGAAACGGGAAGCCGACAGAGGTAATGCGCGTATAGATTTTCGCATACTCCAGCACATTCTCCGGCGAGCCGAACAGGTGCAGCAACGGTGTCAGAAACAACTGCGTCACAAGCAGCAGCACCGTACCGCAGAGTACCAGCATGGCTGCCGCATTTCCCAGAAGAAAGCCCGCTTTCTCCTTATCTCCCCTGCCCATAGCAAGATTAAATGCCGATGCACCCCCGATTCCAAACAACAGCGCAATGGAAACGCAGGCAATGGAGAGTGGAAATGCAATATTGGTTGCCGCATTTCCCAGTTCCCCCACACTCCGTCCGATAAAAAACTGGTCCACAATATTATATAACGCACTCACCAGCATGGCTATAATGCTGGGCACAGCAAATTTGCCAAGCAGCTTCTTCACCGGCAGCGCACCAATGGGATTTTCTTTTTCCTGATTACTCATTTCATTTCTCCTTTACCGCTTCCATTTTAGCAACCCATTCCGGATTTCGCAAGCGTTTCCATTTTAGCAACCCGTTCCGGGTTTCGCAAGCGTTTCCCCAAAACACCGCAAATATTTCTTCTTGACAAAAATACACTGCGGTGCTATGATACAAAAAATTTTAGAAAGCAAAGGGATTTTTTTATGATGTTACAGGTTTCTTACCGGAAACTGAACAGGGACGACGATCGGCAGCGTTTGTACGTGCCGGGCAGCCACCAGGCTTAACGCCGAAGCTGCACCGCGCAGGTACAAGCGCTTTCCGCGTTGTGCCTGTGTGGTGTCTGGGAGAATCCGTAACGTATGCATTCTGTCTGCCTGCCGCGGACGGACCCTTTTACGCAAGGACCACATAGGCATATTGCCTTTGTGGTCTTTTTGTGTACAGGAAAGGGGGTGATCCCATGTGGCATAAAGACGATGCCCTCATGGATCTTCAGAAAATAAGTGACAATTACTGTTTTGCATATCAAAAATAAGGAGAATCATTATGAATACATCTTTGCATCAGACTTATACAAACGAACCCGGAAAAAACTATCCGTCCGTATCCGAAGCCTCCGCTCTGGCAGAGCACATCGGGGAAACCATAGAAATCCACGGAAGCATCTACAAGCTCCGCCGCATGAAGGGCTTTGCCTTTGTGCTTTTGCGCACCATGCGCGAGATCGTGCAGTGCGTCTACGGAGACTTCTCCCATTTCCCGCTGGAATGCTTAAAGGAAGAATCCTGCGCCCGCTTCACCGCCCTGGTGGTGGCGGAGGAGCGTTCGAAAACCGGCTTTGAGTTGCAGCTTTTAGAGGCGGAAATTTTATCCACACCGGCGGAGGAATCCCCCATTGTCATCCACAATAAGCTGGTGGACACCTCCATCGAGAATCTCTTAGACTACCGTCCCGTCACGCTTCGCAATGAAAAGGAGCGGGCAATTTTCCGTATCCAGGAGGGACTGTGCCAGGGCTTCCGCAATTTTCTCTCCGCCCATCAGTTTACGGAGATTCACACGCCGAAACTGGTGGCGTCCGGCGCAGAGGGCGGCGCTAATATTTTCCGCCTGGACTACTTCGGAAAAGAAGCATACCTTGCCCAGAGTCCCCAGTTCTATAAGCAGACTATGGTAGGTGTCTTTGAACGAGTCTATGAAATTGCTCCCGTGTTCCGCGCGGAAAAGCACGACACCTCCCGTCACTTAAACGAATACACCAGCGTGGACTTCGAGATGGGCTATATCCGTGACTTTACGGAGATTATGGAAATGGAGGAGTCCATGATAAATCACGCATTAAACTACCTCTCCACAGCTTATGAAGCGGAGCTTTCTCTCCTGAATGTCCGTCTGCCGGAGTCTGTAAAAATTCCGGTCATCCGCTTCCGGGAAGCCAAGGAACGGATTGCCGCTGCCTACCACCGCCCCATTACCGACTGGGAAGACTTTGAGCCGGAGGAGGAGAAGCTTTTATGTGAGCTGATGCAAAAAGAAAGCGGGTCCGAATTTGTCTTCGTGACCCACTATCCATCCTCCAAACGTCCCTTTTACGCCATGGATAATCCCGAAAATCCGGAGGAGACCTTAAGCTTCGACCTTTTGTTCCGGGGACTGGAGGTCACCACCGGCGGCCAGCGCATCCACGACTATTCCATGCAGCTTGAAAAAATGCTGCGCCGGGGAATGCACCCGGAGCTATTTGAAAGCTATCTCATGGCACACAAATACGGACTTCCGCCACACGGCGGTCTGGGCATCGGTCTCGAGCGCTTCACGGCACGGCTTTTAGGTTTTGAGAATGTGCGGCGCGCCACACTGTTCCCCAGGGACATCCATCGGCTGCTGCCGTAGTTTAGCGGGGCAAAAGTTTATGTCTGTTCCCTATTCCATTTTGTCAAACCGCAGCACCACCTTGAACAGGTCCCCGTCCACGTACAACTCCATCCTTGCCTGCATCAGCTCCATGAGGCTCTGGGCGATGGACAGTCCCAGCCCGCTGCCCTCCGTATTGCGGGAGCTGTCACCGCGGACGAAGCGTTCCAGAAGCTCCTCGCTGGAAATGTTTAACGCATACCGGGAGGTATTGCGGAAGGTGACCCGCACCTCCCCTTCTTCCGCCTCCAGATTAATATAAACTCTGGTGCCGGGCTGGGCATATTTACAGATATTGTTCATGAGGTTGTCGATGACGCGCCAGAAATGTCTGCCGTCCGCCATGATGTACACCGGAGTCTCCGGCTTCGCAACAATCAGCTCCAGCTCTGCCGCCTTTGTCTTTTCCTCAAATTCGCCGACTGTCTGCACCAGGAACACCCCGGCCTCCAGCCGTTCCAGGTTCACCGCAAGATTTCCGGTGGATGCCTTGGATGCCTCCATCAGGTCCTCAATCAGCTTTTTGAGCCGCCCGGACTGACGGGAAAGCACCTCCAGGTACTCCCGGGCGGCGGGATTCTCAAGTTCTTCTTTTTCCAGCAGATCCACATAATTGATAATCGATGTCAGCGGTGTCTTGATATCATGCGAGACATTCGTAATCAATTCTGTCCGGAAGCGCTCACTTTTCATGCGCTCCTCCACAGCGTGCTGTATCCCGTTGCCGATACTGTTCAGATTCTCCCCGTGCTTCTTAAATTCCCAGAACATTCCGGCGGTATCCACCTGATAAGCCGTATCCCCCTCCGCAATATGCCTGCCACCCTCCTGTAATTTCTTCAGTTGGAAAAGCACTGCAAAGACGATTCCATACAAAACCACCTTTTCCAGAAGCCAGAGAATAAGGATCAGCTCCATGCCTGACCAGCTATATGCCGCCCACAGGATTCCACAGAGTTCCCCGGCAGCAATCACCGCCATTACCACACCTGCCTTGACCAGCAGCGACATATTCTCCCCTGCTGCCCTCCAGACACTTTTCCACCATGCCACCGGCTTTGCGCATAACCTTTTTACCTGTCGCAACAATCGCCAGAAAACCGTATTTCTCCACCATGCGCCGGCTTTTATGCGCACCATGAGATTCAGCCGGAACGCCACCATCACACACCCCGCCAGAATTACAAGCGGAATCAGAAGCGAAAGCCGCGGCACCAGAGTGTCCCAGCAATCCAGGCTGTCCATACTTATTGCAGCGCCAAACATGCACAGCACTTCCAGGATTACTACGCCGATGCATTCCACTTCAAACGGAAGCCGTGCCACCCGGCTTAATACGATGGCATCCTCTCCCTTTTTATGTCCTGCCAGACAGCAAAGCAGCACGAATGCAGCCACCCCGGTGAGGAACGCAATCCCCACACCCACCGCAGCCGGATAACGTAACCGGTAGGCAAGATCATTCAACGCCATCGACTTCTGATACATCGTCCCATACATCCAATCCGAATCATAGATGACTGTCTCCGGGATTACCGACAAAACCTCATAGTTTCCCATATTATCCGTCCCATCTGTCGAAACGGATAAGTCTGCTGTTTCTATGTACCCTGATTTATATATGGATGCCGCTTTCCAGAAGCCGTCCTCATAATAGGAATAGGTTGTCTCCGGTGTCACCTCATACTGGAAGGAATACAAGTTCCCGTAATCCGGTTCATCGGAAAAATGATACAACAGGTAATCGGATTTTTTTCCCCGGTCTGTTTTATTGTCCTCTTCTCCGTCCACCTTTCGTATTCCATAAGAAAACCCTGCCTCCTCAAGCTCATCGAATTCGTCCCAGCCCATATACTGAATCAGTGCCATAACCGAATACCGCTCATTTGCCCGCTCCAGAAGCCGCCTTAAATTGTCCTCCTTTGCATTCTGATATGCCCCTTCCTCCTGGCACAGTGCGATTCCTGCGGCGCAGGCTACCGTAGCAATTCCGCAAACCACCAGCAGAATCCACAGGAGCACTTTATAAACAGCAGAATTTTTCCATTTTTCCATGCTTATTCCTCCATTTTATACCCTCTGCCCCACACCACCTTTAAATGGCGGGGTTCGGCAGGATTATATTCCACTTTTTCCCGCAAATGGCGGATATGTACGGCAACCGTGTTCTCCGTGCCATAAGGATTATCCTTCCATACCTCCTCGTAAATCTGGTTTGGCGAAAAAACTTTTCCCGGATGCTCCATGAGCAGCTTCAAAATATCGTATTCGGTCCGTGTGAGAGATACGTGTTCCCCGTCCAAGGTCACTTCCTTCGTGCGGTCATTTAGCTCAATCCCGCCAATGGTCAGGATATCCTGCCGCACCTCACCGCCGCCCAGCAGCATATAGCGGCGCAACTGAGACTTGACGCGCGCCTGAAGCTCCACCGGATTAAAGGGCTTTGTCACATAATCGTCCGCGCCTACCATAAGCCCCAGCACCTTGTCGGTATCCTCACTTTTTGCCGTGAGAAGAATCACCGGCACATTGCAAAGCTCCCGAATCTTCACCATCGCCGTGATGCCATCCATCTCCGGCATCATAATGTCCATCAGCACCAGATGAATTTCCTGCTCTTTTAAAATGGACAGCGCCTCTTTTCCGTTATATGCCTCGTAAATCTGATAGCCGTCCGCCGCCAGATAAATCTTTAATGCAGATACAATATCCTTTTCATCGTCACATACCAGTATGTTGTACATTTGTCCGCTCCTTTGCGTTCTATGATCATCATGGTTTCATTGTAGCGGAATTTTTATGAATATCCAATCGGGGAAATAATTAAGATTTGATGAAGAAAAAGCGGGCTGCAGTTTCTTCCTGCGACAGCCCGCTTTCCTGTTATTTCTGATTGGCCGGCTCCATGTTGACCGCCCGGCCCTTGATTTTTGCGTTTTTCATGGCATCCAGCACTTCTCTGCCGTATTCCCGCGGAACCTCGACAAATGTATATTTGTCATACATATCGATGGCGCCCACCAGTTTTCCCGGCATTCCGGACTCGCCCGCCACAGCGCCAAGAATGTCGCCCGGCTTCACCCGGTCTTTTTTGCCGATGTTGACAAACAGACGCACCATACCTTCCTCGGCGCCGGTGTTGTCAAAATCCGGTTCTTCATCCGCATCCTTTTCCAGCTTCACCTGACCTAACGCCTGCTTTAAAAACGCTGCCGCAATATCCATTGCCGTGTAGTCCGAATCATTGACCTGCTTCTCAATAATATCAATCATATCCTTGAGATTCTCCTCGTCAATGATTCTTCCAATCTCATCCATGACCTTCTCCGCCTTAATCTGCGCCACGTCATCGGTGGAAGGAATCGGCATTGCCACAATCCTGGTCTTGCAGTAACGCATAATGTCCTTTAACTTATAGACCTCTTTTCCCTTTACAAAGGTAAACGCACGCCCGGTGCGTCCGGCACGCCCGGTACGTCCAATCCGGTGCACATAATATTCATCGTCCTGGGGGATATCGTAGTTAAATACCGCTTCCACGTCGTCCACATCAATTCCCCGTGCCGCCACATCCGTGGCAATCAGAATCTCCGTCTTGCCGCTGCGGAAGCCCTTCATCACCCGGTCGCGCTGGGTCTGTTTCATATCGCCGTGCAGCCCTTCTGCAAAATAACCTCTGCCCTGCAGCTCACTGGTCAGCTCGTCCACCATCCGCTTGGTATTACAGAATACCAGAGAGAGCTTCGGATTGTAATAATCCAGCAGGCGGGTCAGCACATCCACCTTGTCATTGCGCTTCACATCATAATAGTACTGCTCGATGCTGGGCACCGTCAGTTCCTTTTTCACTACCTTTATCGTAACAGCATCATGCTGATATTTCTTTGTAATATCTAAAATCGGCTTTGGCATGGTGGCAGAAAATAATACGGTCTGACGCCCTTCCTCGGGAATGTACTCCAGAATCGTCTCAATATCCTCACGAAATCCCATGTTGAGCATCTCATCCGCTTCGTCTAACACAATCGTGTTCACCGCTTCACAGCGGATGGTCTTTCTGCGCAGATGGTCCATGATACGCCCCGGCGTTCCGATAATAATCTGGGCGCCGCCCTTTAATGCCTTAATCTGCCGGCCGATCTCCTGTCCGCCATAAACCGGGAGAATCTTCACGCCATGCATATATTTTGCCAGCTTGCGGATTTCATCCGCCACCTGGATAGCCAGCTCTCTGGTGGGAGACAGAATAATAATCTGCGTTTTCCGGTTATTCACATCCACCTTATGAAGCATGGGAATACCGAAGGATGCTGTTTTCCCGGTTCCGGTCTGTGCCTGTCCGATCACATCTCTGCCGGACATCACCACCGGGATTGCCTGGCTCTGAATCGGAGTTGCCTCCTCAAACCCCATCTCTGCAATGGCACGGAGTACCTGGGGAGACAAATTCAATTCGTCAAATCTAACTGTTTCCATACAAATCCTTTCTATTTACACACAGAAAGGGCGCATAAAATGCGCCCCTCCACACATCGCTCTTTTCTGCTTTTGCACAGTAATTAGGATAATAACACTGCCATCCCCGTTTGTCAAGCCTTTTCGCCGCCTGTAGCGGTGCTGCTATGTACCCTCAACCCGCCGTTTCCAGGTCAAGGGATTCCTATAGAAAGCAATCGAAAAGCGGTATCTTACCAGGGGATTTTGCTTGTTTTCATCGAGATCTTCTCTTATGTAAAAGTGTGAGACTTCGATTGCGGATTTTCCTCATCTGGTTCTCTATATTCTATGCCGGAACATCCAAATGTTTCCATTAGTTTTCCGCCGTGTTGAGATACCCCAGCGAGATACTGTTGCGGCTCTCCTTCTTCACCCGGTAGAGCATGGCATCCGCACAGTGCAGAAAATCCCAGTTTTTGTTGTCCCCTCTTGGAATATCATAACAGATTCCCTGGGAAATCGTCACAATCGGAAACGCCGGGGAATATTCATGGGCAATCCTAAGCCCCATAATCTTTTCCCGCAGCTCCTCAGACTTCCCGCGCACCGCCTGCTCCGTCATATCCTCATAGATGACAATGAACTCATCTCCGCCATAGCGGGCACAGAAAATCCGGTCACTCTGCAGCTGCTGTAGCTGCTGTGCAATGGCAACAATACACTCATCTCCCGCCTGATGTCCGTAATTGTCATTGTACTGCTTAAAAAAGTCAATATCCAGTATCTCCACCGCCAACGGCGTCTGCTGCCGCATTGCGCGCTCAAAAGCTCCTTCCGAGTAGGCATTCAGCCGGAAACGGTTGGGAAGCCGGGTCAGAGGATCTGTCTCGGACTTTCTCTGGAGCTTGATATTCTCCTCCTCCACCTGACGGCGCTTGGCATTGGCACGTTCCAGTGCGCTGCGCATACCCAGCATCTTGCTGATCATAAAACGGTTTTCCCGCTCCATCCTCTCCATCAGTTCATAATACAGCCCGGCAGCCTGCAGATACTCCCCATTTTCCCGATGCATTCTGTAATACTTAAGTTTCAGGGAAATGATTCTGCGCTGAAGATTGACAATCCCGGCATTTTTGCATAATTCCTCCAAAATGCGGATAATATCCCAGAACACGTCATCCTTTTCGATGTCCAGCAACAACTGGCAAAAGCTGTAGTAATCTTCAAAAATATCCATGACCGGCATATCCGCACTGGTGCCCTCATGCACCTCCTCAATGCACTGATCCCGCAGTCCACTGCGTCCGGTAGTATGATAGAATGCTGCCTTAAAGCACAGAGCACACAACCGGTCCATTCCTTCCACCTTATCCCCGCAGTCCCGGTCCAACAGCTCCAGATACTCCCGGGCTTTCTCTGTCATTCCCCGAAAAATGCAGCACCGTCCAAGTCCGGTATAAATGCAGTTGAGAATACTGTAATAATTGTTTCCCGGTTCGCCCCGGCGAACCTTCGTCAGTACGTCCTCAAAATATTTCTGGGCTTCCTGATACTGCTCATTGTACAGATAAAGGCTTCCCAGATTGAGATTTAAAATCATCTCCACCTGGTCCAGATGATATTTCCGGCAATAATTAAGACCATTGAGATAATAGTCCATGGCAATAGGTGCATTTCCACGGTTTACGGATGTAATCGCAAGAATGTTGTAGGAGCGTGCCACAAGCTCCCACTCCTCTGCCTGATCCAGGTATGAAATTGCACGGGTAATATATTTAAAAAGATCGTCCCCGTCATTCAGCAGATAGTAGGTCTCCCCTGCATAGTAGCTCACAACACCCAGAAGCTTCTCGTCATTGTTCTCCAGCGCATAGCTCTCCACGCGAGAGCAGCACTGCAGTGTCGCTTCCGCATCCACACCACGATTCTTCTGAATTTCCTCAAGCCAAGACCGGACCTCGTCTCCGTACTGACTAAAATCCATGGCGGCATCCTCCTCTTTCCCATATCTTTTACTGCAACCAATTATAAGCGAGAAATGTGCCGATTACAAGAACAGAACGTGCCGCCTGTGTGAATTTTACTGGAAAAACTCCACCGGATCGATGGGCGAGCCATCCTTTTTCAACTGGAAATAAAGATTACTTCCCTCTACCGAGTAATACTTGGTAGGTTCACTGATATATCCCAGGACATGCCCTGCCTCCACATAATCTCCCGTAGAAAAATTTAATTCCTTTAGCTGTCCGTAAACCGCCTGATATCCATCTCCCAGATCCACAGTGACAGTGCAGCCTGTCTCCTCATCATTTTCAATGGATACAATCTGTCCCGGCGCCACCGAGTACACCTTACTGTTTACCTCCCCGGCAATAATCACCGCCGGATTATATTTGTACTGGTCAAGCGTGGCAAAATAAACCGTGGAGTCCATGCTGTAATTTAAAATTACATTTCCCTCTGCCGGCCACAGAATCCCGTTTTCCGCATTAAAATGCAGCGTCTTCACGTCGGAGGTGGCAGTCTCCTGTGCCTGTTCCTCGCTGTCTGTTTCCTCCGCAAGCTCCGCCGTTTCCGTTGTCTCTGTCTCCTCCGCAATCGCAGTCTGCTTATCCTGCTCCACCGTCTCCGGCGGAACGATGGCAGATGCCTGCGCCGACGGCACCTCTCTGGTTTCTTCCTGCTCTGCACTCTCCTGAACGGTTTCGTTTGATGCCAGTTCATTCATTTCCTGGGTCAGTTCCGCTTCCATCCGCGCCCGTTCTTCCTCCTGGTTATGGCTGTAAATCATCGTTGTCCCAATCGCAGCCAGAATCACCAGCGTACCTGCAATCATGTATTGCTTCTGCCGTAAAAATCCGTTCCTTCCTTTCTTTTGCTTCATAGTGTTCACCATCCATATGATTATTTAGTCTGTCGACTATTAACCATAGTGTTGCCGGATTCTTACGGTTTATACGTCAAAAGCTCCGCTCCCGGATAAAAATATGACAAAATTTCTTCATAGGTACTCCCGGATGCCGCCATCTGCTCCGCCGTATACTGGCTCAGCCCGAAGCCGTGTCCGTTCCCTTTTGTGACAATCCGCACCTTTTCCTCATCTACCCGGACCAAAAGACAGGCAGACGGCAGCGAAAGCCCTCTGCGAAAGCTCTCCCCATCCATCTCTTTTTCTCCCAGTGACACCGTAAGCACATAGCCGGCACTGTCCCGGCTTAAAATTCCAATCAGGGAATCCGCATCATAGCTCTTTCCTTCCTCCGAAAAGCAGTCCGGAAAATTTTTTCTGCAAAGCTCCCCAAACTCCTCCCGACTCCAGACATATACCGACAGATAGCCCTCCGCCCTTGTGTCTTCGTGGCACTCCACCGGCACAAGATAGGGCATCTGTACATCCGGATACAGCTCTGACATCCGCCGCGTGCTTCCCACACTCACTTCATGATATGCCGCATAAATATAGTCTCCGCCATAGTTCAGCGTCTGCCAGCCTACAGATGCGATATATTCTTCCAGTTTTTCATAAAATCCGGTAAAGTCCTCTCCCCAAAGCGTCTTCAATTCCTCCTCGGAAAAAGCTGCCGGTTCCGCCGTGCCCTTCTCCCATGCATCATACAGGTTCGTCCGGGCAATGACACACTGTGCCTTCACCGCCTCTGGCTCCGCCGTCACCGGAATCTCCTTTGCCACAATGCCTGGCAGCAGAAGGTCTGCCGCCTTCCCCCACTCCGCCTCCTGTGCTTCCTCCGCTGTCCTCTCCTCCTGTATCTTCTCCCCTGCTTCCTCCGCCTGTATCCCGACCGCTGGCTCTGACCGGTTCTGTACGGCTTCTGATTTGTCCTGCATCCCGGCCGCTGGCTCTGACCGGCTCTGTACGGCTTCTGATTTGTCCTGTATCCCGGTCAGCAACTGGTCCAACTGCATCTGCTGCAATATCACCGTACAAATCAACGGCACCAGCAGGCAAAATAATACCGCGGAAAGCAGATCCGCCTTCCGTCCTCTTCTTTTTCTCATAAAAAATCTCCTTGTCCATATTAATATATGAAACAAGGAGATTTCCCATTCATTTCTTTCCGATAATATTGCTTAACCGGGCAAACTGCTCTAATGTCAGCGCCTCGCCGCGAATCCCTGCCGGTACGCCCAGCTCCTCAATACTTTCCTGAATCGCCTCTTTGGATAAACGGATATCCGGCGCATTGTTCAGCCCGTTTGCCAGCGTTTTGCGCCGCTGGTTGAAAGAAGCACGGATGATTCGGAACATAAGCGCCTCGTCCTCCACCTGCACCGGCGGCTCCCGGTGAAGTGTCAGCCGGATTACCGCACTTCCCACATTCGGTCTCGGCATAAAGCAGTTTGGCGGCACATTTGCCACAATCTCCGGTCTGGCATAATACTGTACCGCCAGAGAAAGCGCTCCGTAATCCTTCGTGCCGGGTCCGACCTGCATCCGGTCCGCCACTTCCTTCTGGACCATCACGGTAATGCTCTCGATGGGAACATGACTCTCAAAAAGTCCCATGATAATCGGTGTTGTTATATAATAAGGAAGGTTCGCCACAACCTTAATGGGCATTCCTCCATTCCGCTCCCTTGCCAACGCCGCAATGTCGACCTTTAAAATATCCTCATTGAGCACAGTCACATTGTCATATTCCCCCAGCGTATCCGCAAGAATCGGAATCAGATTCTTATCAATCTCAACCGCCACCACTTCTCTGGCGCTCTCGCAGAGGTACTGGGTCATCGTCCCGATTCCCGGACCAATCTCTAAGACAAAATCCTCCTTCGTAATCCCCGCCTCCGCGATGATTCTTTCCAGCACATGAGGGTCAATCAGAAAATTCTGCCCGAATTTTTTCTGAAAATTAAAATGATATTTCTGCAGCACCGCAATGGTGTTCTGCGGGATTCCAAGTGTTGCCATCGTTCCTCCACACTATGCCAGCTTCTCGTCAAACAGGCGGTCCAAAAATTCTGTATACAGACGGTTAAAGGTATCATGAAAAATCTGTGCGATATCCGCCTTGCCATTCCCCGTCATCTGCGCTTCCTCAAACAGTGCAAATGCCGTCTCATAAATCTCCGGATTCTTGTCATAGAAAACCTCAGTCAGCCCATCCTGAAACGAAAACTGTGCCTCCTGGGAAAGATTGTCCTTAAAATCCGCTTTGGAAATACAGCCCTTTTCCTCGTAATCGGAAAGATAAATGTGTCCGTCTGCCGCCGACACAAAATCCTCAAAACTCTGGCGGACATCCTCATAGGTCACAGGCACATAATTCTCATTCCAGTATTTATCAAAAGCCTCCCGATTTGGGAATTGTTCAAAAATATCCATTCTGTCAGGTTTCCCCTTTCTTATGTTGTTCTTTTTTCTATTATATACAAAATCCTTCTATATAGCAAAAGGAAATTTATCGAACAAATATTCGATTTTCTATTGCATTTCTTCGGTTGGTATGCTATATTAATTCCATCGAACATTCGTTCTTTATCAGGTATCTACCTGCCGGCTCTACATGCCTGAACCGGCGGAAGGGAGGCACTATGAATATCCAGCAGAATATGTCCCTTATGGAGAAGCTCTCCATCTTGACCGATGCCGCCAAATACGATGTTGCCTGTACCTCCAGCGGTGTCGACCGCCGCGGGAGCGGAAAAGGTATGGGCAATTCCGTTGCCGCCGGTATCTGTCACAGCTTTGCCGCAGACGGGCGCTGCATTTCCCTGCTTAAGATTCTTTTCAGCAATGAATGCATTTTTAACTGCGCCTACTGCCAGAATAACTGCAATTCCGATATTCCCCGTGCCACCTTCACCCCTGATGAAGTCTGCGAACTGACGATGGAGTTTTACCGCCGGAACTATATCGAAGGCTTATTCTTAAGTTCCGGTATCCTGGTAAGCCCCAACCATACCATGGAGCTGATCTACCAGACCCTTTATCGTCTGCGGAACCGGCACCATTTTAACGGATATATCCACGTAAAGGCGATTCCCGGCGCCGATCCTGCCCTGATTGAGAAGACCGGCTTTTTGGCGGATCGCATGAGTATCAACCTGGAACTGCCCACCGCGGATGCACTGAAGAAGCTGGCACCCTACAAGTCCCGCACCACCATTTTAAAGCCCATGCGGCAGATTCAGAACGGTATCACTGCGAATAAGCAGGAGCTTACCGTCTACCGGAAGGCTCCCCAATTCGTCCCCGCCGGGCAGAGCACCCAGATGATTATCGGTGCCACCCCGGAGAACGATTATCAGATCATGCGCGTAGCAGAGAACCTTTATGACAAATTTTCCTTAAAGCGGGTCTTCTACTCTGCTTTTGTCAATGTCAATCACAATGCAAACCTGCCCACACTTCCCGGTGGCCCCCCCTTGCTGCGGGAGCACCGGCTCTATCAGGCGGACTGGCTGCTGCGCTACTATCATTTCCGGGTAGATGAATTGCTGTCGGAGGAGCGCCCCGATTTTAATATCTACCTGGACCCCAAATGCGACTGGGCACTGCGGCATCTGGAGGCTTTTCCGGTAGAGATCAACACCGCCAGCTATCAGACCCTGCTACGGGTTCCCGGCATCGGCTACAGGTCTGCAGAGCGCATTGTGGCGGCAAGACGCCAGAATCGGCTGGATTTTCCCGATCTGAAACGAATCGGTGTCGTACTGAAACGCGCGTTATACTTTATCACCTGCTCCGGCAGAATGATGTACCGGACCAAGCTGGACGAGAACTATATCTGTTCCAACCTCATGGCAGACCGCACTCAGATTCCAAGAGAGCTTCGGGAAAGCAGCTACCAGCAGATTTCTCTTTTTGATTCCGCTACACTGGGGGAACTTGCCATTCCTCAGACCTCAATTATCCAGAGCGAAGCCTGTTAAGCAAATCAGGTTTACATAAATCAGTTTCAATCTCTGTGAAAGGACATAAGAATCATGTATGTATTTGTATGTGAAGACAGTCTGGAGGGAATTTTTACCGGCATCTACGATGCCTGTGCCAGCAGACTGGGACATAAAAATATCCGGCTTGCCGCCGGAGAACCCGAGAATTATGAGCTCTTTTGTGAGTATATCCATGTCACTCCCTCTGTGGAGAAGACGCAGAAGGTGGTGAATACCCTGACGACACGGTTCGGCAGGGAGTTCTATGAGTCCATCTATCAGGCTGCCATGTCCCGGGAACCTGTCCATAAGACCAATATGGACAAGGCAGATGCCATCTATGAGACAGTCCTTCTTGCCCTCGCCTGCAACGATGGGCAGCGCGTACTTCTGTCCCTTGGAGAGCCCTGTGTCATGCGGGTATTTGAGCTGTGCCGTGCCACCAACCGGGAGGCCTGCCATCTGCTAGGCTTTCTTCGTTTTCAGGAATTGGAGGATGGCGTTCTCTTTTCCACCATTCATCCTAAGAACAATGTGCTTCCCTATCTGGCGGAACATTTTACAGACCGGCTTCCCCTTGAGAATTTTATGATTTACGATGAAACCAGAAATACGGTCGCTATCCACAAAGCCGGGAAGGGATACCTTCTGGCGGAAGCTTCTGACCTGGATTTTGCCAAATTAAAACGGTACTCCGGCAACGAACTGGAATACCGTAAACTATGGCTGACCTTCTTCGACAGCATTGCAATTGAAGCCCGGATAAATCCGGGTCTTCAGATGCAGATGATTCCCAAACGCTTCTGGGCGGATACTCCGGAGCTGTCGCGCTTTGCCTGATTGATCAGGCTTAAGCTATAAGGCAAAAAGCCGCATGGCATTGTCCCAGGTAATCTGTTCCACCTCGTCGGTACTGACTCCCTTCAATTCCGCAATTTTACTCACCACAAACGGAATATTAGAGGAGTCATTGCGGCTTCCTCTATGAGGTTCCGGTGCCATATACGGACAGTCCGTTTCCAGAAGAATCCGCTCCAGCGGAATCGCCATAACGGTTTCTTTCAGTTTTTTCGCATTTTTGAAGGTAACAACTCCGCCGACTCCAATGTAATACCCCATTTTGACAAACGTCTGTGCCATCTCACTGGAATAGGAATAGCAGTGAATCACCCCGGGAATCTCCTCCGCGTGTACCTCGCGCATAACCTTCACCGTATCTTCCGCCGCGTCTCTGGAATGAATGATTACCGGAAGACCTGTCTCCTTTGCCAGCTCCATCTGGCGCCGGAACCAATAGCGCTGTGCCTCCTGTACCTCCTGCTCCTTATCCCAGTAATAATCCAGACCGATTTCCCCCACTGCCACCGTTTTGGGATGCCGGGTCTGCATCTTTAACCACTGGAATGTATCTTCGTTCAATCCTGAGATATCACTGGGGTGTACTCCCACAGCCGCATAGACAAAATCATATTGTTCTGCCAGTTCCAGCGTGGTTTTTGTGGATGCAACGGACGAGCCTACATTTATAATTCTCTCAACTCCACGCTCCGGCATGGACGCGATTAATTCCTCCCGGTCCTCCGTAAATCTGTCATCGTCATAATGTGCATGTGTTTCAAATATCATTTCCTGTCATGTCCTTCTATATTGATATGTCCACCGTAGACGGCAGTTCGCCGCCACCCGGAGCAGACAATGTTACCCCCTGCATCATTGTCTTCGTCCCCCCTGTGTCCACCGCAATTTCCGTCTCCCAATCCTTGGAAAGCTCTGTTTCCAGCTCCTGTGTAAGCTGCTTTGCGGCAAGCTCTGCCTGCGCCAGCATCTGCGCTTCACTGAGTCCAACTGCTACAGTGCTGAGTTCCATGATAACTCCGCTGTCCGCTCCATAGCCTGAACCTCCAGCACCATAACGGTTCTCCGCATAGGCCTTCCAATATTTCATATCCGCTTCATTTATCTTACTGCGCTCCTGGTTCCGGTGCATCCGTCGCTTCTGAAGAATCTGCTGCCGCTTCTGTTTCTCCTGCTGCACCTGCTGAACTTCCTCCGCTACAAGTTTTTGCTTGAGCTGACGTTCCTTTTGTCCCACCCGGCGTTTCACCTCACTGCGTTTCCGCTCCTCCTCCGTGGTGTTCTCCCGCTGGTGTGTCGCACGTTCCCGCTCCTCCTCTTTAAGATTTCGCACCTTAAGCTGGGCGCAGCGCACCATTCTCCGGGCATGCGCAAGTGCGTTCGTGACTTCCTTACTATCATAATCTCCCGATGCCGCACACCGCTGCAGGGTGGCAACCCTGCTCTTAGCACGTGTCAACACCACTCCCGCCGCCTGCGTCTTTCGTGCCCGCATCAACTGCCCGGAAATTTCTCTGTGATTATAATTAAGCTGTTTCGTTTTCGTCTTTTTTGTCTGGCACATACTGGCAATTCGTGCCCTTTTATCGCCAATATTCTTAATCGTCAGCGTACCGGATAATGCTGGATAGACAGAATTACTCTCCGCTCCCTTAATCGTGATACTCATATCCCCTGTTCCTCCATGAAACACATTGAATCCATTCTATGTGTTTCATCGGTCGAAACAGGGGATTTGATAAGCTGTTCCCGTTATTTTTCTGTACCACGCATCAGTGCATCCAGCACTTGCTGGTATTTGCATTCATAGGTGCGGCGGTCAAAAAGACCAAACCGTTCTCCCTCACCCTCAAATAAACCGTTATCCCACCAGACACACGGAACACCGATTTCCGCCGCTGCCTTTACATAATATTCTGCCCATGCCGCACGGTCTGATTCATTATCCTTATTCATGGCACCAAATTCTCCGATAATAACCGGTGTGCCCTTATCAATATACAGTTCCTTCAGATTCTTCATCAAGGTATCGATTGCATCCGTGTCCTCATTCCACTCACTTCTTCCCGCCGTATTCAAAGCAAAATCATACGGCTCGTAAGCGTGAACAGACACCACGATCCGGTCGTCATTTTCCGGTAATTCGATATGCTTAATTCCCACGGTGCTGTTTGCACCGTAACCGGGAATCATCAGAATCCGGTATGGATTCGAGCCGCCGCTGTTACGGATAGTCTCTACAAACGCCTTATTTGTAGCATTCACCACATCCCAGCCCTCCTGGTCTCCTCCGTTCCACTCCATAGGAGTTCCTATCTTTCTCGGCTCATTCTGCCCCTCAAAAATCAGATGCTCGTCGTAATCCTTAAACCGCTCTGCAATCTGACTCCAAACTGCCTTCATTTCTGCGCAGGCTGCTTCCTGATTATCATAATACGGATAATTCCAGTCCTCATGATGCAGGTTTAAGATAACATAAGCACCCTTATTATAAGCATAATCCACTACTTCCTGTACACGTTCCATCCAACTGTCCACAATTTCATAATCCGGTGCCTCTGCCAGATGGTTTTTCCAGGATACCGGAACACGAATCACATTAAAGCCGGCATCCAACACCGTGTCAATCAGTTCCTGCGTCACCTTGGGATTGCCCCAGGCTGTCTCAAACTTAAATGCCGGCTCCACACGCACCAGTCTGTCACTGGTGGAATCCAGTGTATTTCCAATATTCCAACCAATTCTCATATTGCTTACTACATCCATCGCATTCATACCCTCCATATCCGTATTGATATTCGGTGTTTTTTCTACCACCACAGCCTCCGTTTCTGTTCCGCTGTTCTCTGCTGCATCACCCACACCGCTCTCTGTTTCATTACCCGCACTGTTATCTCCCGCCGCGGTTTCATTCTTTGCCTCCGTGCTGTCACTCACTCCGCTGCTGTTGCCTGCCCCGGTTCCGGCTGCGTTACCGCAGCCCCCCAGCGCCGCTGCCAGAAGCGCTCCGGCAAGAAGCAACGCTATTCCTTTCTTTCCCAAGGTTATCCCTCCCAAAATCATCACTTATTTATATTCCGCGCACTGCTTCTGCACAGGACTGCACAGATTTTTTATAAAAAAGAATCCTGCTCCGCA
Organism: Roseburia sp.; assembly: GCA_051877675.1. Lineage (GTDB taxonomy): Bacteria > Bacillota > Clostridia > Lachnospirales > Lachnospiraceae > Roseburia. The sequence continues at coordinate 18,997 of JBJEJC010000043.1, forward strand.
GGATTCTCCGCCTGCGGCGGGTTGCGTCAG
>JBJEJC010000044.1:0-18368 GCA_051877675.1 Roseburia sp.
ATAAATACCTGATTGTTGTACAGCTTAATGGTTCCCTCGATGGAATCATACTCGGTGTTAATCTTCGGGAAATAGAGGATTCCCTTTAAGTTGAACGGATAATCCATGTTCAGATGAATCCAGAACAGCGGCTCTTTGTAATCGTTGAATACTTTGCGGTAGAAGGCTTTGTACTCTTCGTCGGTGCAGTCGTTGGGGTTCTTAATCCACAGTGGAGTGGTGTCGTTTAAGGGAACCGGACGTTTTACAATCTTAAGCTTATCCTTGGCAGGAGAAACCTCTACCATTTCCTTCTCGCCCTTGTCGTTCTCTTTCTCCTCCATCTTGGCTTCCTCATGGATTGTCTCCACTACCGTGTCGGTGTCCAGCTTGTCTGCCGGGTCGATGGTCTCATACTGTACCTCGGCGTTTGCCTTGGAAAGGAAAATCGGGGTTGGCATGAAAGAGCAGTACTTCTCAATGACTTCCCTTGCGCGGTATTCATTGGCAAATTCCAGGCAGTCCTCATTTAAGTACAGGGTGATTTCCGTACCTATGGTATCCTTGCTGCCATCCGCAAGCTCATAGTCTGTGCCGCCATCGCAGGTCCAGTGAACGGGTTTGGAACCTTCCTTATAGGAAAGGGTATCGATGGTGACCTGATCTGCTACCATGAAAGCGGAGTAGAAGCCTAAACCGAAGTGACCGATAATCTGGTCGTCGGTGGATTTGTCTTTGTATTTCTGGATGAAATCGGTGGCGCCGGAAAATGCAATCTGGCAGATATATTCCTCCACCTCGTCTGCGGTCATTCCGAGACCGTTATCGATGAACTTTAAGGTTTTCTCCTCAGGATTCACAATGACCTGGATATTCGGCTTGAAATCAGCGGGGAGAGTGTATTCTCCCATCATGTCCAGCTTCTTCAGCTTGGTGATGGCATCACAGCCGTTGCTGATTAATTCGCGGTAGAAAATATCGTGGTCAGAATATAACCACTTCTTGATAATGGGAAAAAGATTTTCGCTGTCAATGGAAAGACTGCCATGTTTGTTTGCCATAATAAAACACTCCTTTAACTGATAAATTGCACCCAAAGGTGTAGAAAGCGCCACATGGTGGCGATTTGGTTTCGTTCCTCATGAATAAAATATTATAACCGGAAATTGGAAAAGTCAATAGAAAATTAGCACTCTTTTCGAATGAGTGCTAACAATAAGCCGGAAAACCTTGAAAAACAGGGGATTTCAGTGGTTTCTAAAAAGTTTATAAACTCATAATGGAATTTCAAAGACATTTTGGCGGAAAAGTATTATAATTGAAAGAAGATTGTAAAGTCTGTGGCTTACAGCAGAAAGGAGCCTTTTTATGATAATGCTTCGGGCAACCTCTGAATTGAAATATACGTTTGAGCGGCTGATTGCGGCGATGAAAGCGCCGGTGCAGTGGACGGGAGTTTTTCTTGTGGTTGACAATTACCTGATTCTGCAGGGGGAGCTTCGTTCCCTCTTTTTTCATTTTGACAGCAGAAAGGTTGCCACCAATCTCTTCGATTATGAGATTAAGGAGGAAGAAGTCCAGGAGATTGGCGGAAATACCCATGTAATCAATGTGATTAACATGATTCTCTATGTATTCGGAAAGTGGGGAACTCTTCCGGGCATTAAGGTGGAGAAGAATTATGAACAGCTAAACCAGTTATTTGGCAATATCATGAAGGAAATCGGGGTAGAACCGGAATATAATTATCAGTATATGCGTTTTTATAAGGACGGTATCCGTGTCACCTATGAGGATGTCGTGTCGTTTGCCCGGGAGTGGGAGGAAAAAACACCCCAGGAGAGTGAAGAGGCGGAGGAGGAAGCAGGGCTTTGGCATAAGCTTTTATGGAAGCGGATGCAATGCGATTTCCCGGCCAATGATACTACGGAAGAAGATAGAAGAAAGGAACGCCTGGGCAATAATTTTTACATGGTAGGCTATGACTGCCCGGTCTGCAGAAGCGGTCTGCATATGGTGGTATATCCGGTGGGAAAAGAATTCCGCATCGAGACGGAGGAGGGAGCGGTGCTTCTTGCCAGAGCCTTTACCTGTAACGACTGCTGTCGTTTCTATACGCCGCGTCCGAGGAAGCTGCTGCTGGAGGGGGACGTCTATTGTATGGATTTTGAGGGAGACAGGAAGGCATATGAGGATTATCTTGCGCTTCTTGGAAAACGGGGAGAGCGGGTATCCAATCCCAGATACAATGAATTTGCAGATCCGTCCCGCAGAGAGAAGGAAGAGGAGGAGGAAGGCGGGAGGCACCGGAAACTCTGGGACTATGGGGACGAGGATGTGGATTCGATTATGGCGTGTCTGCCGGATTACGGCGAGGAGGATCTGTTAAGGCTTAAGGAGCAGGCAGAAGCAGGCTTTTTCCCGGAGGATCGCCGGACGGAGCTTGAGGAGGCCGTGCAGGAGCGACTTGCAGAACTGCGGAACGGAAACGGCATCGACGGTAACCCTGGCACATCCGGCTTTGGAAGAAAAGAAAAAGCAGAAGGGACTTTGCCTAGAGGCCATGTGCGGGAAAATCACAGCACAGACAGCGGCAGGTCAGAAAGAACTGCGGGGGCAGGTGCTGGGGTACGGAATGCGTTTGCGGGAGCAGGCGATGAGGTGCGGAAAGGGTCTTCGGGAGCAGGCGATGAGGTGCGGAAAGGATCTTCGGGAGCAAGTGATGGTGTGCGGAGTGCGTCTGCCGGAGAACGGGGCAATGATGCCTGCACCGGACCTTCGGACGCTTCCGCGTCTGCGGCGGAAGCTGCGCTTTGCGAGGAAGCGGAGCAGAAGTATGAGACAAGAATGAAGCTCTTAGGACGCCTGTCTCCTGCACAGATGGCAGAATTGAAGAACCGCTTAGAGCGGGAAATGCATCTTACGCCCCAGAAGAAACGGGAATATTTAGAGCGGGTCGATTCTGCCATAGCAAAGGAAAAGACAGACCGTCTTGCCAGCCGTGTGGAAAGCTGTGCAGGGAAGCCCTATACGGTATTAAAGCGGGTCTGCGAGGAGGTAGAGCAGGCGGATGTGCCGATGGAGTTTAAGGAACCGCTTTTGCAGCGCCTGAAAAATGCCATGGGGACGCAGGGAGAGCTGGAGGTAAAAAAACTGATGGAAAAGCTGCCTCCCCATATGGACCGCGCCCGGTATCGCACGTTTTCTGAGAAACTCAAAAGCTATGAGGGAGTGGATCTCTCCCCCTATGAGGAACAGCTGGAGAACTGTCGCAGGGAAGCGGAGAGGCAGGAGATTGCCAATGTGGTGAATCGCGCCAGAAAGACGGACCGGGAGGATTATGCGGCGCTGGAGGAGAAACTGCGGGAAGGGGATTTCCTGCCGGAACTTGTGAATCCCTATCTGGAAAAGATAGCGGATAAGATTCGTCAGATGGATGAGGCTGCTATCGATGAAATTGCCGGGGATGTCATGCACAAGGATTTTGATGAGGCGGCAGAGGCATATGAACGGATTCGGGATGGCAATTTCCTGCCGGAACTTAAGGTGAACGCATTAGAAATGCTGGAAAAGCGGCTTTCCAAGATTAAGACCGACGAGTGCGAGCTTCTGGTGAAGAAACTGCAGGAGGATTTGACGGAGGCGGGAGTGCAGGCGAATGAGAGACACCATTTCTATCCGGCGAGAAGAGTACTGTTAAAGCAGGCAGAACTGGGGGAGACAGAGGTCATCGAGTATGCCCTTGCCTCCTATGCGGCCGGGCGGGGATTATTTGAATATCCGATTCTGGTGGCGGATTCTTCCCGGGGACAGAGTGGGAAGGAAGGCTTCATCCTGACACCGGAGCATTTTTATTACAGCAATATGATGACCTCCTATGGATTCCCGGTTTCTTCCATTGCCCAGGTGAAGGCATCCACAGGACTTCTCAACCGCGGACTTTACGTGTGTCGTAAAAATGGGGATAAACTGAAGGTTCCCTATGTGGTGGAGAATAAGGAACTTACGGCGTTTGCGGAGACGCTGGATGCATTTATCCGTTATCTGCAGGAGAAACCCCAGTCCAGACAGGTAACCTATCTGGCGAAGGAAAAGCATGAGAAAATCTGCTGCTTCCGGTGCGGTTATCTCTATCAGGGCGGGGATGTATGTCCGAAGTGTGGGTATAAGAATAATGTGTAAATGAGGTAATAGAGTTATGAAAAAGTTAAGGCGTATGCCGGCTATCGGTATGCGTATCATAAAATCGGCAGTGGCGGTGCTTTTATGCTTTTTGGTATCCTTTCTGCGTGGAAACCGCGGAATTGTGTTCTATTCTCAACTGGCGGCACTCTGGTGCATTCAGATGTATGTGGAGAACACGAAGAAAAATGCAATCCAGCGCATTATAGGAACTGTGGTGGGAGCATTATACGGACTTTTGTTCCTGCTGGTAAAGCTTGGCACAGGATGGGACAGCCGGTGGCTGGATGCACTGGTGATTTCTGTTATGATTGTGGTAGTGCTGTACACAACTGTAGTGATGAAAAAGAAGCAGGCATCTTATTTTTCCTGTGTTGTATTTCTTAGTATTGTGGTGAATCATATTACGGACGTAAATCCGTATCTGTTTGTATGGGACCGCTTTCTGGATACGCTCATCGGTATTCTGATCGGTGTGCTGGTGAACAGCTTTGAACTTCCCAGGGAGAAAAGGAAGGACATTTTGTTTATTTCCGGACTGGATGACACTCTGTTACAGAAAAATGATGCGCTTAGCGATTACAGCCGGGTGGAGCTGAACCGTATGATTGACGATGGGGCAAATTTTACGCTTTCTACCATGCGCACGCCCGCATCGCTGCTGGAGCCTATGCGGGATATCCGCTTGAAACTTCCGGTAATCGCCATGGACGGTGCAGTGATGTATGATGTGAAGAGCAACGAATATCTGTCGGTGTATGTCATATCCGGCAGCAGTTCACGAAGAATCCTGAATCTTGTCCACGAGGCGGGCTTACACTGCTTTACAAATGTAATTATTGATGATCTGCTGGTTATATATTATGAAGAGACAGACGACCCTGTGCAGAGAGAACTGGTGGAGACATTGCGCCATTCTCCTTACCGGAACTATGTGCAGCGGGAGGTGCCGGAGACAGAGCAGGTGGTGTATTTTATGCTTCTCTATGAGAAAAGCATAATAGAGCAGTTCTATGAGAAACTGGTGACGTGTGGGGTTACTGGAGAATTAAAGGTGCTTAAGTACGACTCGATGGATTATCCGGGATATGCTTACATTAAAATCTACAATAAAAATGCCACTAAGGAAAATATGATCCGGCAGCTTAAGGCACGTCTCGGATTTGAAAAAACTGTGACATTTGGCAGCATTCCGGGAAGGTACGATGTGGTTGTGGAGCCCGGGGACACCAACCAGGTGGTTCATATGTTAAAGAAGCGCTATGAGCCTGTGAAACATTTGGGCAAAAGAAGCAGAGAGGACTCATGATAGACAAGAAGTACCGATATATTATAAGGAAAGAATGAAATATCGGGGAATGAGTTGAAAGCAGAGAAAAGAAAGATATGTGGAGTGCTGGCGGTCTTTACCATGATGTTTTTTCTGGGCAGGGGAATCGCCCAGATGCAGCAGGAACACAGTCAGACTGTGGATACCGCGGCAATTGCCATGCAGGCGGAAAACTGGGGGCTTGGCTTCGGAGCGGAGGGAACACAGCCCACGGGAAACGTGACGGCGGAGGAACTGAAAAAATACAATGCATACTATGTCGGAGATAAGGAAGAAAAGGTACTGTATCTGACATTTGACTGCGGCTACGAGAATGGCAACACGGAACCGATTCTTGATGCGCTAAAGAAGCACAATGCACCGGCGACCTTCTTTGTGGTGGGACATTTTCTGGAGACTGCGCCGGAGCTTGCCGTGCGTATGGTGGAGGAAGGGCATACGGTGGGAAACCACACCTATCATCATCCGGATATGTCTGCCATTTCAGACCTTTCGTCCTTCCGGAAGGAAGTGGATGACGTGGCGGCACTTTTTCAGGAAATTACCGGAACGGAGATGACGAAATACTATCGTCCGCCCCAGGGAAAATATAGTACAGAGAACTTAAAAATGGCAAAAGAGCTGGGCTATTCCACTTTTTTCTGGAGTCTTGCCTATGTGGACTGGAATGTGGATGATCAGCCCACGAAGGAGGAAGCCTTTGAAAAGCTTCTGAAGCGGATTCATCCGGGGGCAATCGTGCTTTTGCACAGCACGTCAAAAACCAACGGAGAGATTCTGGATGAGCTGCTGACCAAATGGGAGGAGATGGGCTATACGTTCCGGCCTCTGAGTGATCTGATAGAAAAAAATCAAAGTTAAAAAGGAGTGCATATGAAAAAGAAAAAATGGCTGGTGCCGGCGGTGATTCTGCTGCTGGCACTGACAGGAATCTGTGTGGGAAAGCTTATAGGAGACAGTCGCGGGATTGTGGTGACCCAGTATGCGGATGATACCGGCAGTCAGGCGATGTTTTACACCATCGAGGCGGAGGGGAAGCTCTATGTGGTGGATGGCGGCTGGACGGGCAATGCGGAACAGGCCAGGAAGGTAATCAGGAGAAAGGGCGGAGAGGTGTCGGGATGGATTCTTACCCATCCCCATCCGGATCATATGGGTGCCTTTAATGAGATTTATCAGAATCCGCAGGGTATTGTGATTGATGAAATCTATACGGTGGAGATGGATTATGCACTGTATCAGCAGTACGCTCAGGAGTGGGATGATTTTGCAACGTTTGATACCTTCTGCAGCATAACGGAGGACGCTTCTAATGTGACATTCCTTCACGAGGGGGACACGCTGTCCTTCCCGGGCATGGAGCTTACGGTTTTTAATGCCTACGATGATACCACGCTTTCTTATTCCATTGATCTGGCAAACGAAGGCTCTCTGATGTTCCGGATTTCGGGTGAGCAGGAAAGTATGCTGTTTTGCAGTGATGTATACGGGGAGGTGTTCTGCAGCAAAATTATGGACAGGTATGGGGATGCGCTGAAAAGTACCTATTTGCAGATGGGACATCACGGCAATAATTCCGTGACGGAGGAATTTATCTCGCTTGTAAGCCCGCAGGCTGCATTTTTTGACGCACCGCAGTGGCTGGTTGAGGGGGAGAACTACGATACCCGGGAAAATATTGATTTTGTTGAAAGCAAGGGGATAAAGGTGTACACTTATATCACGGTGCCGAATCGGATTGAGATTCGGTGATACGATTATTATGGACGACGGTGGAATGCTTGTATGGAAAAATTAGTTATTATTGTGCCCTGCTATAATGAAGAGAAGATGCTTCCTATATTCTATCAGGAAGTAGAAGCGGTCATGGCGCAGATAAAGGATATTGCATGGGAGTATCTGTTGGTGGATGACGGATCTGCGGACGGCACATTGGAGGTGATGAAGTCTCTCCGCGCACGGGACGACAGAGTCAAATATATTTCTTTTTCCAGAAATTTTGGAAAGGAAGCGGCGATTTATGCCGGGCTTTCCCGTATGGAAGGGGATTACGGGGTACTGATGGATGCAGATCTTCAGGACCCGCCGTCTCTGCTGCCGGAGATGCTGCGCCTCATCCGGGAGGAAGGGCTGGATTCCGTGGGAACCCGCAGGGTGGACCGGAAGGGAGAACCTCCCATACGTTCCTTTTTTGCACGGTGCTTTTACCGCATTATGAACCGGATCAGTGACGTGGAACTGGTGGACGGGGCAAGGGATTACCGTATGATGACCCGCCAGGTGATACAGGCTCTGGTTCAGATGAAGGAATACAACCGTTTTTCCAAGGGAATGTTTAGCTGGGTGGGATTTCGTACAAGCTGGCTGGAATTTGAGAATGTGGAGCGGGCAGAAGGGGAGAGCAAATGGTCGTTCTGGAAGCTGTTTGCCTATGCACTGGAGGGATTTATCGGCTTTTCCGAAAAGCCGCTGTATCTGTCCTCTGTTCTCGGGACAGTGATGTGTGTGGTCTCATTCCTTGCAATTATATTTGTCATTGTAAGGCAGCTGTTGTTTGGCGGTTCCGCCTTTGGATGGCCGTCGCTGGTATGTATTATTACGTTTATCGGAGGAATCCAGTTGCTGTGTGCGGGAATCTCCGGTCTGTATCTCTCCAAGGTATATCTGGAGGTGAAGAACCGACCGCTGTATATCAGCAGAGAAGAAGAGTTGTAGATGTGCATCGGGAAAGCACAGTGTTTTTTCTTTGTCTCTTTGACGATACGACAGACCGCGCCAACTGTCCGATCAGAAAACGACATACAGGCATAACTTTCTAATGCATCTAGGCGGGTGCACACGAAAGTTATGCCTGTATGTCGCTTTTCTGGCGGACCGCTTGGTGCGGGGGCTCGTATGTTCAAAAGACAAAGAAATTCTAAGATGCCCTAAGTGAGCGTGTTAGAAATTCTGGATTTTGTTAGCAGATTTTGCCGCATCCTTCTGCAGGTTCCGGTTTGCAACAGAGAGCATCAGCTTGATCCGGTTCAACTGGTTTACCTCACTGGCACCCGGATCGTAGTCAATGGCCACAATGTTGGAACCCGGATGGCGGTGACGCAGTTCCTTAATGACACCTTTTCCGACTACGTGGTTCGGCAGACATGCGAAGGGCTGTGTACATACGATATTCGGGGTTCCCGTATGGATTAATTCCAGCATTTCTCCGGTCAAAAACCAGCCCTCTCCGGTCTGATTGCCTTCGGATACGATTTCCCTTGCGTACTTTGCAAGATCGTCGATGTGTGCCGGCGCGTCAAAGTGCTTACTCTTCGCCAACTCATCCCTTGCGGCGGAGCGGAGCCACTCAAAGAAGCGGATTCCCAGACGCCCGATTTTCTTGGAACGCTGGCTCATGCCCAGATTATCTGCCTTAAATCCTGTGTTGTAGAAGCAGTAGAGCAGGAAGTCGGTAAGATCCGGAACCACAGCCTCTGCACCTTCTGCTTCCAGAAGATCCACCAGATAATTGTTTGCAGCCGGGTGGAATTTCACCAGAATCTCGCCCACGACACCGACACGGGGTTTTTTCACATCAAGCCGCGGCAGATTATCAAAATCACGGATAATTTCACGGCACATTTTCTTGTACTTTCTGTGGGAGAGCAGTCCCTTCTGGGAAACAAATGCAATCACACGCTTTTTCCATTTCTCATGCAGTTCATTGGCAGAGCCGGAAACCGCCTCGTAGGGACGGGTCGCATAAAGGCAGCGCATGAAGATATCACCGAATTCCAGTGCATAAAGTCCGTGCTGGATTAACGGCAGGGTCAGCTTAAAGCCCGGATTTTTCTCCAGACCGCTTAAGTTAATGGAAATGACCGGAACCTGCGGATAACCGGCTTTCTCCAGAGCCCGGCGGATAAAACCGATATAGTTGCTGGCGCGGCAGCCGCCTCCGGTCTGGGAAATCAGAATCGCGGTCTTATCCATATCGTAATTGCCGGACATGACAGCCGCCATGAGCTGCCCAACCACGATTAAGGAAGGATAGCAGGCATCATTATTGACGTATTTTAAACCTACATCCACACAGGTTCTGCTGGGGATGTCCGGAACCACCAGATTGTAGCCGGCGGTCTGGAATGCCGGTTCTAACAGCTCAAAGTGGATGGGTGACATCTGCGGGCAGAGGATGGTGTAGTTCTTGCGCATTTCCTCGGTGAAAACAACACGGTTGTAGTTGGCAGGAACAATGGTACGCTTTGTCTGCTTCTTCTCCCGTACACGGATGGCGGAGAGCAGGGAGCGGATACGGATTCTTGCAGCTCCCAGGTTGTTGACTTCATCGATCTTTAAGCAGGTGTAAATCTTTCCGGATTTGCTTAAAATATCGTTTACGGCATCGGTGGTAACGGCATCGAGACCGCAGCCAAAGGAATTGAGCTGAATCAGGTCTAAGTCGTCTCGCGTTTTAACATAATTTGCCGCTGCATAAAGTCTTGAGTGGTACATCCACTGGTCCATTACGATGAGCGGGCGTTCCACCTGATGCAGGTGGGAAACGGAATCTTCGGTCAGTACGGCAATTCCATAGGAGTTAATCAGCTCCGGGATACCGTGGTTGATCTCCGGGTCCACATGATAGGGACGTCCTGCCAGAACGATACCGCGCTTTCCGGTTTTCTCCAGATATTCCAGAACCTCTTCGCCTTTTTTCTGCATCTCCATGCGGACGACGGCGAGCTCCTTATAGCCTTCCGAAACGGCATCGCGAATCTCGGACTCCGGGATTTTAAATTCATCGCCGCCAAAGGTCTTAATCAACTGCTGGGACAGGGCTTCTTCGCTGGCAAAGGATAAAAACGGATTTAGGAAGCGAACCTGACCGGAGGTAATCTCATCCACGTTGTTCTTGATGTTCTCCGCGTAGGAGGTAACAATCGGGCAATTGTAGTGATTGTTGGAATCCGGGAACTCATTCCTCTCATAGGGCACACAGGGATAGAAAATAAAATCCACATTCTGGTGAATCAGCCAGGTTACATGTCCATGGGCGAGCTTTGCCGGATAGCATTCGGACTCACTCGGGATGGAGTCAATGCCCAGTTCATAAATCTTGCGGGTTGACTGGGGAGAGAGTACCACCTGGAATCCTAATTTGGTGAAGAAGGTTGCCCAGAAGGGGTAATTCTCATACATATTCAGCACCCGCGGAATACCTACCGTACCGCGTTTTGCCTTCGCTGCTGTAAGCGGCGTATAGTCGAACAGACGCTTGTTCTTGTATGCAAACAGGTTTGGAATGTTCTCTTTATTTTTCTCACCGCCGATGCCGCGTTCACAGCGGTTTCCTGTAATATACTGACGATTGTCGGAAAAACGGTTGATGGTAAGCATACAGTGGTTGGTGCAGCCCTGGCATCTGGTGAGACGGGTCTCATAGGTTAAGGCATTGATGGCATCAATGGAAAGCATGGAGGTCTGGTAGCCCTCCTCATGGCGTTCTCTTGCAATCAGTGCGGCACCGAAGGCACCCATGATACCTGCAATATCCGGGCGGACACAATGAACGCCCGCAATCTTTTCAAAACTGCGGAGTACCGCATCGTTGTAGAAGGTACCGCCCTGAACGACGATATTTTTTCCAAGGTCGCTGGCATCGGAAAGCTTGATGACCTTAAACAGGGCGTTTTTGATGACCGAATAGGCAAGACCGGAGGAGATATCCGCCACGGACGCCCCCTCCTTCTGTGCCTGTTTTACTTTGGAGTTCATGAATACGGTACAGCGGGTTCCCAGATCGATGGGATTTTCGGCAAACAAAGCCTCCTTTGCAAAATCCTGCACGGAGTAATTTAGGGATTTCGCGAAGGTTTCGATGAAGGAGCCGCAGCCGGAGGAGCATGCCTCGTTCAGCTGTACGCTGTCAACGGTCTGGTTCTTGATTTTGATGCATTTCATATCCTGACCGCCGATGTCTAAGATGCAGTCCACCTCCGGGTTAAAGAATGCTGCCGCATAATAGTGGGCAACGGTTTCCACCTCTCCGTCGTCTAACATGAGGGCTGCCTTAAGCAGAGCCTCACCGTAGCCAGTGGAGCAGGAGTGTACAATCTTTGCGCCCTCCGGCAGAAGGGAATAAATTTCCTGGATGGACCGGATGGCAGTGGCAAGCGGGCTGCCGTTGTTGTTGCTGTAGAAGGAGTAGAGCAGGGAACCGTCCTCGCCCACCAGAGCAATTTTGGTGGTGGTGGAGCCTGCGTCGATACCAAGGTAGCAGTTTCCACGGTAGGAGGCAAGATCTGCCGTTTTTACATTGTGACCGTCATGACGTGCACGGAAGGCATCGTATTCCTCCTGGCTGGCAAAAAGCGGATCCATGCGGGCAACCTCGAACTCCATGTGGATTTCGGAGGAGAGCTTGTCTAAAAGAGATTTTAAAGTGGTTACGTTTTCTTCTTTGTAATTCAGCGCGGAACCGATGGCTGCAAAAAGATGGGAATTTTCCGGGGTGATGGTGTGTTCCGCATCCAGATTCAGCGTCCGGATGAAGGCTGCCTTCAGCTCGGAGAGGAAGTGCAGTGGTCCGCCTAAAAATGCCACATGACCGCGAATCGGTTTTCCGCAGGCAAGTCCGCTGATGGTCTGGTTTACTACTGCCTGAAAAATGGAAGCGGAGAGATCCTCTCTGGTGGCGCCTTCATTGATCAGGGGCTGGATATCGGTCTTGGCAAATACACCACAGCGTGCCGCGATGGGGTAAATTGCCTTAAAATCCTTCGCATACTCATTCAGACCGGAAGCATCGGTCTGGATTAAGGATGCCATCTGGTCGATGAAGGAGCCGGTACCGCCGGCGCAGATACCGTTCATACGCTGCTCTACGTTGCCGCCCTCAAAATAAATGATTTTGGCATCTTCGCCGCCGAGCTCAATGGCGACATCGGTCTGGGGGGCATAGTGCTGTAATGCTGTGGACACGGAGATAACCTCCTGCACAAAGGGCACTTCCAGATGCTTTGCCAGAGTAAGACCGCCGGAGCCGGTGATCATAGGGGAAACCCTGCAGTCTCCCAGAGCGTCGAAGGCTTTCTGGATCAGACCGGACAAGGTTTCGCGGATGTTGGCAAAATGTCTTTCGTAATCGGAAAAAAGAAGGTTGTCCTGTTCGTCTAAAACAGCAACTTTTACCGTGGTGGAACCGATATCGATTCCTAACTTATGTAATGAATGATTCTCCATGGTTTCCTCCCTGCAAGTCTATCAAAAATATAGGGGTTTCTTCTATAATAATATGGGTCCGTTTCAACAAGCAGTTTCCATTATACGACAGGAAATGGCAAAAAACAATGTACAAATCTTTTAAATATATAAACTTTTTATGAAGAAAATACGCCCGGATTGACAAAGGTTTCCGGTGCGGATATACTAAAAAACAGCAATCAAAATGAAGAAAGGTCAGGTTTAAGCATGAACTGGTTAAATAAATTGGAACGTAAATTGGGGCGTTACGCCATACCCAATCTGGTCATCTGGCTGATCGGGGCATACTGCATTGGCTTTGTAATCAACATGGTGAATCCGGCAATTCTGAGCTATCTGAATTTTCAGCCCTACTACATCTTACATGGACAGATCTGGCGTATCATCACCTGGATTTTCCAGCCCACCGATACGAATCTTATTTTCCTGCTCATTATGATGCTGTTTTATTATCAGCTTGGAACCGTATTGGAGCGCACCTGGGGGACGTTCCGGTTTAATGTGTATATTATCGGCGGAATCCTTGTGACGGCTGTGGGCTGTATTCTGGTCTATGGAATCTGCTATCTGCTGTTCAGTCAGGCAATCGCATTTACGGTAAGCTCCTTAATGGGAGGATTTGTCAGCACTACCTATATTAATATGTCTATTTTCCTTGCATTTGCCACGATGTATCCGGATATGCAGGTAATGCTGTATTTTATCATTCCGATTAAGATGAAATGGATGGCGTTGGTTTATGTGGTGATGCTTGGCTACAATGTAATCAGTACGTTCCGTGCATATTATGCGTATTACGGGGCACAGATTGCCTGGATGGTGACGGGGGTTTTGGCAGCGACAATCATATTGTCCCTGCTAAACTTCTTAATCTTTTTCCTGTCGACCAGGAATCTGCGGCGGTATACACCCCATGAGATTCACAGACGGCAGCAGTTTAAGGCACAGATGCGGGAGCCGCGTCCGGGCTCCGGGATCACCAAGCATAAGTGTGTGGTGTGCGGACGGACCGAGAAGGATGATCCGACACTGGAGTTCAGGTTCTGCTCGAAATGTGAGGGAAACTATGAGTATTGTCAGGATCATTTGTTTACGCATCAGCATATGAGAAAAAGCTGAAAAATATGTGCCGGATATGAGAATAACAGGTAAAAGCCCCTCAATTCTGAGGGGCTTTTACCTGTTAAGCAGAGATTTTTATCTGTGATAGAACTGTTCCAGGGCGTCCATCCGGGCGCTCATGTTTAGAAGCATGGCATCTAATATGGTGATTGCAGCCATGGACTCCACCACCACGACGGCGCGGGGAACGATGACGGGATCGTGGCGTCCCCGGATGCTCACATCGATTTCCTCTCCCGAACGATTTACCGTCTGCTGGGTAGCTGCAATGGAGGGAGTGGGCTTGATGGCGGTGCGCAGGATAATATCACTGCCGTCACTCATACCGCCCAGAATACCGCCGGCGTGATTCGTTGTCTTGGTCACGGAGCCGTCGGCACTCATGCGGAAAGCATCATTGTTATTTCTTCCGGTTGCCTTTGCCACGTCAAAGCCGTCTCCAATCTCGAAGCTCTTTACGGCGCCGATGGATAAGATGGCTTTGGCAAGGTTTGCATCCAGCTTTTCAAAAACAGGATCGCCGATTCCGGCAGGGACACCGGTGATGATACATTCTACGGTGCCGCCGGAGGAATTCAGCTCTGCCATGCAGGCATCCAGATAATTTTGGGCATTTTCCGCAGCCTCCGCATCGGGCATATAAAGCGGGTTCCTGGTAATCTGCGCAGCATCGAAACGCGCTGCCTGGCAGGAAACCGGTCCGATGGAGCTGGTGTAGGTGGTAAAATGGATGCCAAGCTGATTTAAAATTTTAACAGCGATGGCACCTGCCGCCACGCGTCCGATGGTCTCCCGTCCGGAGGAACGACCGCCGCCGCGGTAATCCCGGAAGCCGTATTTACGGTCAAAGGTGTAATCGGCATGTCCCGGACGATAATAGGATGCAATCTCACTGTAGTCCTTCGACTGCTGGTTTTTATTGTATACCGCAAGGGAAATCGGGGTTCCGGTGGTTTTTCCCTCAAAGACACCGGAGAGGATTTCCACGGTGTCCTCCTCCTTGCGCGGGGTTGCATACCGGGATTGCCCCGGCTTCCTGCGGTCTAAGAATTTCTGGATGTCCTCCTCGCAGAGGGACAGCCCTGCGGGGCAGCCATCCACCACGACGCCTAAGCCTTTCCCGTGGGATTCTCCCCAGGTTGTTATCTGAAAAATGGTTCCGAATGATGAGCCAGCCATATGATACCTCACTTTTATTATAGTAGGAAAAATATTCGTCTAATAGTATAAGAGATTTTGGAATTTCTTACAACAGGAAGATGAAAAAATAAAGTAATTCCTTCAAAACCGACGTTCTGCCGCAAATGCTGCTTTGCTTTCCGCGAAGAATGTGCTAAGATAAGCAAAGACCGCACCCGTAAGGAGCGGGCTATACAAAAAAGTCTGTCTGAAAAGACGGAAGTAATTTCAGGAGAATTGCATGAGCAGACAGTATCGTGTCAAAAAAATAGAAGAACCGATTAACTGGACGGTGGAGGTTCCGGGGTCCAAAAGCATGACAAACCGTGCACTTTTGATGGCGGCACTTACCGACGGAGCCGTGGAGCTTACCGGTGTTTTGTTTTCCGATGATTCCAGACACTTTCTGGCGTCGCTGCAGGCATTGGGCTTTGAAGTGCGAATCTATGAGGCAAAAAAGCGTGTGGTGGTCGCAGGCTGTAATGGAGAAATCCCCAAAAAGGAAGCGGAGATTTATGTGGGAAGTGCCGGTACGGCGGCAAGGTTTCTGACGGCAATGCTGGGCTTTTCGGAGGGAAACTACCGGATTCTGGCATCGGAGCAGATGAAGAAGCGTCCCATGAAGCCTTTGTTTGAACTTCTGACGGCGGCGGGAGCAAAAATCCGGTATCTGGAACAGGAAGGGTGTCTTCCGGTACAGATTACCGGGTGCCGGAATGAAGGACAATGCGGACAAAGCGCAGCAGAGGAAGGTGGAGCAGAGCCTGCGCAGCAGAAGAAAGCCGCGCCGTTGGAGCTTTCTTTGGACATCAGCAAAAGTACGCAGTTTTTAAGTGCTCTGCTTTTGATTTCGCCCATGATTAAGCAGGGGCTTTGGATTCATATCACCAGTGAGAAAACCGATGGCTCCTACATCCGTATCACAAGAAAAATGCTGGCGGATGCAGGGGTAGAGGTGGACTATGACGGATGCGATTACCGGGTAAAGCCGGGAGCATCTTACCGGAAACGGCAGTATGCGATTGAGCCGGATGTGTCTGCGGCGTGCTATTTTTACGGGGCGGCAGCAATCACCGGAGGACGTGCGCTGGTGAAAAATGTGCATAAAGACAACAGCCAGGGAGATATGAAGTTCCTGGAGGTCTTAGCACAGATGGGCTGTCAGGTGACGGAGGAGCCGGAGGGAATTGCGGTTGTGGGACCGGAAGCGGGCAGGCTTGCCGGAATCTGCGTCAATATGAATGATTTCTCAGACCAGGCACTGACTCTGGCAGCGATAGCGCCTTTTTCCCGGGAAAAGGTGCGGATAGACGGAATTGCCCATATCAGGGGGCAGGAGTGTGACCGGATGCATGCCATAGCGGCGGAGCTGGCAAGGTGCGGCATCCTATGCGGGGAGGAAGCCTCCTCCATAACGATTTATCCGGGAACACCGAAGCCGGCGGTGATTGAGACCTATGAGGATCACCGGGTTGCCATGGCATTTTCCCTGCTGGGACTGCGGGCGGATGGCATCGTGATTGATAATCCGGACTGCTGCAGGAAAACCTTTGAGGAATATTTTGCGCGGCTGGATGAACTGACGGGCAATCATGGGATGCTGCCCGGATAGAAGTGGAAATGGGAAACAGATTGCAGAAAAGAGGAATGTATGAGTAAGAATTATGAATTAGTAAAGCAGGAAGGCAGGGCAAAGCGGGGCATTTTTCATACGGTGCACGGAGATATCCAGACACCGGTATTTATGAATGTAGGAACTGTGGCGGCAATTAAGGGGGCAGTGTCCACCGAGGATCTGGAACAGATTAAGTGCCAGGTGGAGCTGTCCAACACCTACCATCTTCATGTGCGGACCGGGGATAAGCTGATTAAGGAAGTGGGGGGACTTCATAAATTTATGTCCTGGAACCGTCCGATACTGACGGATTCCGGCGGATTCCAGGTGTTTTCCCTGGCGGGGCTGCGCCGGATCAAGGAGGAGGGTGTTTATTTTAATTCCCATATTGATGGGGCGAAGATTTTCATGGGACCGGAGGAAAGTATGCAGATTCAGTCCAATCTGGGTTCCACCATTGCCATGGCATTTGACGAGTGTCCTCCGGCATTGGCAGACCGGGAATACGTGGAGGCTTCCGTGGCGCGGACAACCCGCTGGCTGGAGCGCTGCCGGGTGGAGATGGCGCGGCTGAATGAGCTTTCGGATACGGTGAATAAACAGCAGATGCTTTTTGGTATCAATCAGGGAGCTATTTTTCCGGATATCCGTATTGACCACGCCAAGCGGATTTCAGAGATGGATTTGGACGGTTATGCGGTCGGCGGCCTTGCGGTGGGAGAATCCCACGAGGAGATGTATCATATTTTGGATGAGACGGTGCCCTATCTTCCGGTGGACAAACCTACCTATCTAATGGGGGTAGGAACGCCGGCGAACATTTTAGAGGGTGTGGAGCGGGGAATTGATTTCTTCGACTGTGTATATCCTTCGAGAAACGGGCGTCATGGGCATGTATACACCAATGAGGGAAAACGGAACCTGTTCAACCAGAAATACGAAAAGGATATGCGTCCCATTGAGGAGGGCTGCCAGTGCCCCACCTGCAGACGCTACAGCAGGGCTTATGTGCGCCATCTGCTGAAGGCGAAGGAGATGCTGGGAATGCGGCTGTGCGTGCTTCATAATCTCTATTTCTACAATACCATGATGGAAGAAATCCGGGACGCGCTGGATGCCGGGAATTTCAAATCTTATAAAGAAGAGAAACTTTACGGCATGGGTCAGATTAATCGGGAAAAGGAAGCTAATTTATAAAATAAATATGAAAATCCCAAAATTTGACGGGAAAAGCTTGCCGAAAGGAAAGCTTTTGTGTACAATGTTCTATAGTGTCTGAAAGACAGAGAAGAATATCAGCCCAGGCTGATGAAATAGGAGGAAGATAAGATGTTTTCAATTTTGGCAACAGAATCTGCAGATACAGCCAGCTCTGTATATGGACTGGGGAGTATGATCCTCTGGATCGTTATCATGTTCGTATTCCTGTATTTCTTCATGATTCGTCCCCAGAAAAAGGAGACCCAGAAGAAGAATGCCATGCTGGCAGATTTGGCAGTGGGCGATACCGTACTTACCACCAGCGGTTTCTACGGAACCGTAATCGATGTGGATGATGACACGGTAATCGTAGAGTTCGGAAGCAACAAGAACTGCCGTATTCCGATGCAGAAGGCAGCAATCTCCGCGGTGGAAAAGCCGGAGGAGTCAACAGCAGAATAACGGGGGGACGTATCTTCCGCAAAAAGAGGGACATATCTTGCAGTAAGATATGTC
>JBJEJC010000045.1:0-3554 GCA_051877675.1 Roseburia sp.
CGGCACATATCAGATGGGCCAGAGATTATGAATATTATTCCAGAGCCAAATGGCGCGGTACATGGGAGCAGGACGGCGGTGCGCTGATGAACCAGTGTATCCATAATATAGATTTATTACGCTGGATGATGGGTGACGAAATCGACTGTGTGGTAGGTATGACGGACCGCTTAAAACATAATTATATCGAAGCGGAAGATCTGGGTATCGCTCTGATCAAATTTAAGAATGGTGCTTACGGTATCGTGGAAGGTACTACCAACGTGTATCCATCCAATTTGGAAGAGACTCTTTATCTGTTCGGGGAGAAGGGTACCGTTAAGGCGGGTGGCAGTTCTGTCAATGTAATCGAGGAATGGCGGTTCGCAGATGTGCTGGATGACCCGGAAGAGGTCAAAGCACAGTTTCACGAGAATCCCCCCAATGTATACGGTTACGGACACACTCCTCTGTATGCCGATGTGGTGGAAGCTGTTGAACATGACAGAGCGCCTTATGTAGATGCGGAGGCGGGTAAACGGGCACTTGAGCTTGTGCTTGCAATTTATCAGTCTGCGGCAACAGGTGAAATTGTGAAGTTTCCCATGGAGGAATGTGCCACTGTTGATTTCAAAGGAAGATTTTGTTAAGGAAAGGTTTTATAATGGAATTTCGTGATTTGAAAGAACAGTATAAACAGAATAAACAAGCCATAGACCGGGTCATTGCAGATGTGATAGACAATACACATTTCATCAGCGGGCCACAGGTAGCAGAATTGGAGAAGCAGCTTGCCGAATACGTAGGTGTTAAGCATTGTATTGCCTGCGGCAATGGTACAGATGCACTTTTGCTGGCGCTAATGGCTTGGAATGTACAAGCGGGAGACTTGGTATTTGTCCCGGATTTTACTTTTTTCTCTTCGGCGGAGGTAATTGCGACGCTGGGAGCGACCCCTGTATTTGTGGATGTTGACTATGAAACCTTTAATATGGATGTAGACAGTCTGAAACGTGCAATCGAAGCGGTTGAGGCAAAGGACCGCCATCGTATGAAAGCAGTAATCGCGGTTGATCTGTTTGGACAGCCGGCAAGACTTGATGAAATTAAGGAAATTGCCTCAGAGTATGGCATGTTTCTTCTGGAAGACGGAGCCCAGGGATTCGGTGGGGAACTGAATGGAAAGAAAGCCTGCAGCTTCGGGGATATTTCTACTACTTCCTTTTTCCCGGCAAAGCCGCTTGGATGTTATGGAGACGGCGGTGCGGTCTTTACGGACAATGACGATTGGGCAGAACTGGTAAGATCATTCAGAGTACATGGCAAGGGCAAGGATAAATACGATAATGTAAGGATCGGCATGAATTCCCGCCTGGACACTTTGCAGGCAGCTATTCTGATAGAAAAGCTAAAGATCTTCAGGGAATATGAGTTTGACCGATGCAATGAGGTCGCAGCATGGTATACAAGAGAACTGTCCGGTACGGTTCATACGCCTGTAGTACTTCCGGACATGCGTTCCTCATGGGCGCAGTATACGGTCAAATTTGACAATAAAGAATTGCGGGATAACGCAGCTGCTGTGTTAAAAGAGAACGGTATCCCTACAGCGATATATTATGCGAAGCCGATGCATTTACAGAAGGCATTTGCAGATGTGCCATCGAATGAGGAGGAACTGCAAGTCAGTACCAGGCTGTGTGATGTGGTGTTGTCACTGCCGATGCATCCTTATCTGACGGAAGAAAAGGTTATGCAAATTTGCAATGTAATTAAAGAAGTGGCAGAAGCATGAAAAGGAAATTATATCTGATTACGAAGACGTTTCCCCACGAAGGTGGAGAAACTGCATTTTTATCTCCGGAGTTTCCATATTTATTAAAGTATTTTGATGTAACGGTAATTACGACAGAGACGGTTACAGAGAGCCAAAAGACTGTTGCAGAAATCAACATTGATTCACAGGCAAATCTTCTGGATAAATTATCAGGAGTGTTACGTTTTCTTTTTCAAGCAGATGCGTGGAAAGAATTATCAGATATTATGCATTCCGGGCATGACAGGATGCACCAGATTTGCAGGGGACTGATGTTTGGAGCAGCTGCTGAGAACTTTTACAGAGAACTGCGTAAAGTAACAGGGATGCGCAGGGAGACGGATGCTATTTACTATTTTTACTGGGCAGATTACAAATGTTTTGGCCTGACCATGCATCACAGAAAGTATCCGCATATTCATATTGTGGCGAGAACCCACGGCTATGAGTTATACGATGAGAGGGAGATATATGGCAGACAGTTCTTTAAGCCTCAGATGGACAGAGAACTTGATCGGCTTGTTTTTGTATCTGAGTATGGTAAGAATTATTATCTGCACAGATATAACAAGAAGGATAGCGAGAAATATCCATTGCACCGACTGGGAATCAGAAAGCATGAAGATAAGGCTCCCTATGTGCTGAGAAATAAGGAATTTGTGCTTGTCAGTTGTTCTAATGTGGTAGATATTAAACGAATTGATTTGATTATAGATGCTTTGGCATTGGTGGAGGAGCCTGTCAGATGGATACACATTGGTGACGGAACCTTAAGAAGTAAACTTCAGAACAGAGCAAAAGAGGTTTTGGGGACCAAAAAAAATATTACTTATGAATGGAAGGGTGCACTGTCCAATAAAGAGGTAATGGAATTTTATCGGCAGCAGACGGTGCACTGCTTTATTACTACAACCTCCACAGAGGGAGGGAATCCGGTATCCATACAGGAAGCTTTGTCTTATGGGATTCCGGTTATCGGGACTAGAGTTAGTGACATTCCTTAT
Source organism: Roseburia sp. (assembly GCA_051877675.1). Classification (GTDB taxonomy): domain Bacteria; phylum Bacillota; class Clostridia; order Lachnospirales; family Lachnospiraceae; genus Roseburia. The sequence continues at coordinate 2,800 of JBJEJC010000045.1, forward strand.
ATGGTAGAGGGAAACGGTATTCTTCTTAGTGAGAATCCTAAACCACAAGAGATAGCCGGAGCGATTACTCAGATGTGCCGAATGGAGGAAAAGGCATATTGTGAGTGGAGAGAGAATGCATATCAGAAATACCTCACTTCCTATGATGCAGATAATCTGCATCCTGAGATGATAGAGGAGCTTTTGAAACTGTCCTGCGATGGTGGGAACAAATAATATTTTAGATTAATGTGATGGACAATTCATATGGATGAAAAAGAGGAATTACGAGGCTGGTTGGCAGCCGGAAATCTGAATATTAATTGTCTCGGAGAGTGTGAGAATCCGGGAAACGGTGTAGTGCAGTACAGCAATCTTCTGCATAAATTTCCCAAGGACGAGATTTTCCTATGCAAAGAAGGACATATCTGCTTTTTAACCGGTTATGTGTATAATAAGCAGGATTTCTTACAGAATGACAGTACACAGGAAGAGACATCGCAGGAATGGGCAGAGTCCTTTGCGGCATCTTTGAAGAAGGATACCAAGGCTCATTTTCAGAAGCTTAGAGGAGCTTTCTGCGGTTATGTTTATGATAAAGACCGGAAGGAAACCCTGATTTATACGGATCATACTTCCAATAAAGCAGTTTACTACTATGTAGATGGAGATAAATGGATCGTATCCAATTATGTGGATTTTATTGTGCGTGTCCTTCGGGCGAATGGGATAACCTATCATTTCAATCCTGTTGCAGCTCAGTATATGCTGACCTA
>JBJEJC010000046.1:0-67386 GCA_051877675.1 Roseburia sp.
CAGTCTCTATTTCTCCAAGACATTCCGCAAGAAGAAAAATATGTCGCCCAAAGAATTTCGCTCCCTGCAAAAAAAGACTTATGACTCTTAGGTTGTCCTAAGAATCATAAGTCCTCTCTGCTCATCTACTATGCAACGCTTTTCTTAGCGAGTTCTGCTAATGCTGCAAAACCTTCTGCATCGTTTACTGCCATCTCTGCTAACATCTTACGGTTGATATCAACACCAGCAACCTTTAATCCATGCATCATCTGGCTGTAAGAGATTCCGTTCACTCTTGCTGCAGCGTTGATACGTGCAATCCACAGCTGACGGAACTGTCTCTTCTTCTCTTTTCTTCCTGCATAAGAGCTTGTCAGTGCTCTCATAACGGACTGTTTTGCTACTCTGTACTGCTTGGAACGGGCTCCTCTGTAACCCTTAGCCAGCTTTAATGTTCTGTTATGTCTTTTTTTAGCGCCTAAACCGCCTTTTACTCTTGCCATTTTTTACTTCCTCCTTAACCCTGAATCCTATAAATACGGTAAAATCTTCTTCATATTCTTAACATTTGTTGCATCGGTCATAGCCGGTTTTCTAAGATTTCTCTTATTCTTAGTAGTCTTCTTGGTTAAGATATGTCTCTTGTAAGCTTTATTTCTCTTTAACTTTCCTGTTCCTGTTACTTTGAAACGTTTTGCAGCTGCTCTGCTTGTTTTCATTTTTGGCATGATATGTTCCTCCTTAAAATAATTTACTTTTTCTCTGCCAGCACCATGCTGATACTTCTGCCCTCAACCTTTGGTGCTTTCTCTACCACTGCCACATCGGAAAGGTTCTCCGCAAAATCATCCAGGATATGCTTGCTGGCATTCATGTGAGCCATCTCACGTCCGCGGAACCGCAATGTAATCTTCACCTTATCGCCCTTGCTTAAGAACTTCTTCGCAGCGCTCATTTTGGTATTCAAATCATTGGATTCGATATTCGGAGACAGACGGATTTCCTTCAGTTCTACCACCTTCTGTTTCTTCTTCGCTTCTTTCTCCTTGCGGACCATCTCATACTTGTACTTGCCATAATCAATGATCTTACATACTGGCGGCTTTGCCGTCGGAGCAATCTTCACCAGATCCAGTTCTGCTTCCTCAGCCAGCTTCATTGCTTCACGCGCAGACATAATGCCAAGCTGTTCTCCGTTTTCTCCGATCAGACGAACTTCCTTATCTCTGATCTGTTCATTAATCATTAAGTCGCTAATGGTATTGCACCTCCAAATAATTAGTTGTGTCTATGCATTAAAAAAAGTGGATAGGCAGACTATCCACTTTTATTTCCAGACACAAATCATTTGTGCTACTTTGAAATATGAACCATGAGTCACGCGCAGTAAGCGGTCAGCTTCCGGTGCTCCGGTGAGAGTGGATACTCTACTTTGTTTTACAACTTCTATAAAGTAACATAAATATTTTCTTCTGTCAAGAGTTTTATTTTATTTTTTAGTAAGCAGCATTCAGGTCAAACAATAACGTCTCAAGATTCAGTACGTCATCCTCATTGGGCGAATATACATTGTCAGCAAGCTCAACACGAATCGTGGTAGAAGCCTCATCTGCATAGGTCGCACCTGCAACCGCATCCTTCAGGCAATCCTTCAAAGATGCATAAATCTGCTCAAGCATTTCCTCATCACTTGGTACAGATGATTCATCCTCTGTCCACTGCGTCATCAATTCTGTAACCTCTGTCTCATATGCTGCCATCGCGCTTGCAAAAACCTGCATCTGCTGATAATTTACAGTTACGACATAGGAACCGTCATCCTGTTTCTCTGCCTCTCCTACCGTATACTTCACAGCCCCGAACATGTCCTTCAGTACCTGACGATACTCTGCCTCAAGTTCCTCGGAAAGTTCCACACCCGCCAGAAGTGCCTCAAGCTCGGTATCGATTCCTTCCTCATAAAGCTTGGAAGCTTCCTCTGCCGTGCCAATCTTCTGTGCCAGGAACTCAGTGGAGTCATTCTTATAGGAATTATCCAGCAATGCCTTGATGTATGCACTTGCATCAAAAGAAAGTCCGCATCCTCCCAGCAATCCCACGGTGAGTACCATTACCAGCGTCAATGCTGCTAATTTGATTTTTTTCATCTCATCTTCTCTCCTTAATTGTTATTAAAAAACCTCTCTTACTTTATCATGTTAAAGTACAGTTGTCAATTATTTCCTGCACGCTTCTACGCAGCGTTTCCTTCTGTCTACTTCTCTCCCTGATTCTTGTTGTCATCAATGAGCTTGCGGATTCCCTCCCGCTCCTCCTGTGTAATCAGACTGTTCACGTCCAGAATTCCAATCAGCATCTTGTTCTTTGACACCACATCACGGAAAAAGTTCTGTGTGGAATTCATCAACTGCGGCATGGGATTAATCTCTGCTTTCCCCGCATCGATAATCTCCCTCACCTGTCCAACCTCCAGACCAACTTTCATTCCTGCCACATTTGCCACGATAATATTGTCAATCCTCTCATTTGGATTTCCAAATCTCGCTGCCAGATTATAGACCGGCACGATATCTCCATGCAGATTCATGATTCCCTCAATAAACTGAGGGGAATCCGGAATCTTCAAAATATTCATCCTCGTCTCAATGGACTCCACATCCGTTACCGGCATCCCATACACAATCTGCCCCAGTGAAAATGTCAACAGCTGCATCTTTACTTCCTCCGTTCTCTCTGCCCACAGGCGACCTACAGATATTTTATCACCTGGCACAGTATTCATCAAGTGTGAGCTGGTTCCTTTTTGACTTTTAGCGCTTTTTCCGCTATGATAATTCTATTGTCAGAAGAAAGGAATGTTATTATGGACCAGCCTATTGTAGATTTACATGTACACTCCACCGCGTCAGACGGCACCGTAAGCCCGGCAGAGCTCATCTCCCTTGCCAGGGCAGCCGGTCTTTCCGCCATTGCCCTGACGGATCACGATACCACCGCCGGTGTACCGGAAGCAGCCCAGGCTGCAGAGCGCTCCGGCATTGAGCTTATTCCCGGTATTGAACTTTCCACCACCTATGGCGATAAGGAAATTCATATCGTGGGTCTTTTCATTGACCCGAAGAACGAACTGCTTTCCGCAAAAACAAAGGAGTTTCGCGACTGCAGAGACCGTCGCAATGAAAAAATGGTCGCCGCCCTGCAGCAGGAAGGCTTTCCCATCACCATGGAGCAGTTAGAGCAGGAAAACCCGGACTGTGTGATTACCCGCGCCAATATTGCCCGCTTTCTCTTCCATCACGGTTATATCAAAAGCGTCCAGGAGGCATTTGATAAATATATCGGCGACGGTTGCCGCTGCTATGTAGGACGTTTTAAGATTTCTCCCATGGAGGCGGCAGCTTTGATCCGCCAGGCGGGGGGTGTTGCCATTCTCGCCCATCCTCTGCTTTACCATATGAGTTCCGCAAGACTACAGCAGCTTATTGATGACTTAAAAGCAGCAGGACTTGACGGCATTGAAGCAATCTACTCTACCTATACTCCCGGCGAGGAACGGCTGATGAAGGAACTTGCTTCCAAAAACGGGCTTCTCATCAGCGGAGGCTCTGACTTTCACGGCTCCAACAAGCCATCCATCCGTTTGGGCAGCGGAAAAGGCTCTCTCTTCGTTCCCTACTCCGTTCTGTCCGCGCTCCGGCAGGCAGCAGAGCATCGCTAACCCTTCCGTTCACCAATGCGCAGCTTCGTATATGAAGCTGCGCTGATATTTCCTCTGCTTTTCTATTTCCTACAGAATAAACTTTTCGATAACCTCCGCGATGGCATCATGATTATTGTCATTCTCCGTGACATAATCTGCCACCGCCCGGATTTCCGGGATTCCGTTCTTTACCGCAATGCCCACATGGGCAGTCTTTATCATGGCAATATCATTTTCCTCATCCCCCACTGCCACCGTGGATTCCAGCGGCATATTTAAAATCCGCGTCAGTTCCTCCACTCCGGTTCCCTTGCTGGTTCCCAGCGGACAATATTCCAGATATTCCCGGCAGGAAAAGAGGCTGCTGCATTTTCCCTTCTCCCAGTGCAGATTCCGTTTCTGAAATCGTACCAGCCGCTCGTGATTGTCCAGATCTATTAAAAGCACCTTCTGCGGCTCCTCCGCCAGCGCATCCAGCACATTGGGAGAAAGCTTATAGTTTAAATGGGTTCTTTCCCGATAGTAATCCAATTCCCTGGTATGCTTTGTAGTAATCACATCCGTACTGTTATAGGTCTGTGCATAGATGCCAGCCCTGTCTGCCCGCTCAAAAATCTCCTGTACAACATCAACAGGTATGGCACGTTTTAAAAGCACCCGGTCCGCCGCACAATCGTAAAGCACCGCACCGTTAAAGGCGAGCATATAACAACCCGGCATCGTAAGCCCCAGGTCCCTTACCACATGTCTGCCGCTCTCCACAGAACGACCGGTTGCCAGGGCAATGTAATGCCCCGCAGAAAGCATTGCACGGATTGCCTCACGGTTCTTTGCAGAGATGCTTTTGTCATCACACAGCAGGGTGCAGTCCAGATCCACAAACAGAATTTTATTGCTCATAAATTCACTCCCCTTTCTTCTGTCCTCGTTTTTTATTCAAAACCTTATCCTGCAGCACTTTTGTATGCGCTAAGTTGTAATCTCCTGTAAAGGCACAAACACCCGCTCCCGGTAAACATGATCCGCCTTCGGCACCGCGTTCATTGCCTCCTCACAGAATTGTTTCTGGGAATTTACCAGAACCTTCCCCCGCTTATCCGGTTTCACATATGCTCCATCCGCCTGCAGATAATGGGCTTTGGTATTATCCGCAAGCTCCACCTCCAGAATATGCATGACCTGTCTGCGAATATTCTCATCCAGAACCGGAAACAGGATTTCCACACGGCGGTCCAGGTTACGCGGCATCCAGTCCGCACTTCCCATATACACCTCTTCCTCCCCGTCATTGTAGAAATAAAAGATTCTGCTGTGCTCTAAGAAATTCCCCACAATAGAGCGTACGGTAATATTCTCACTGATGCCCGGTATTCCCACCTTAAGGCAGCAGATTCCGCGCACCACCAGTTCAATCTTCACTCCTGCCGCTGATGCCTCATAGAGGGCTGCAATAATCCCGGCATCACACAGGGAATTCATTTTCGCAACAATCTTTGCCGGTCTCCCCTCTTTTGCGTGCTTCGTCTCCCGCTCAATCAGGCGCATGAACTTGGAACGCAGCCAAAGCGGTGCCAGTGCCAGTTCGTTCCACGACAGTGGCTCCGAATACCCGGACAGCATATTGAATACCGCCGTAGCATCCTCACCGATGGTTTCCTGGCAGGTAAAAATGCCGCAGTCCGTGTACAGCTTTGCCGTAGAATCGTTGTAATTCCCGGTTCCAAGGTGCACATAGCGCCGGATTCCGTCTTCTTCTCTTCTTACTACAAGTGCAATTTTACTGTGGGTTTTTAATCCAACCAGACCGTAGATGACATGGCAGCCCGCCTTTTCCAGCTTCTTTGCCCATACAATGTTATTTTCCTCGTCAAACCGTGCTTTTAACTCCACAAGCACCGACACCTGCTTGCCATTCTCTGCGGCAAGCGCCAAAGATGCGATAATCGGGGAATTGCCGCTGACACGGTAAAGAGTCTGCTTAATTGCAAGCACATCCGGGTCCAGCGCTGCCTGCCGGATAAAATCCACCACCGGATCAAAGGTCTGGTAGGGATGATGAAGGAGGATATCTCCCTTCCGGATTGCAGCAAAAATGTCGGTTCCAGGTTCAATCTGGGGTACGCGCTGGGGCACATAGGGCTTATAGCGCAGTTCATCACAGCCCTCCAGTCCATACATTTTCATCAGGAAAGTAAGGTCAATCGGACCTGCTATACGGAAGATATCCTCCTCCGCCACCTTTAATTCTGCCTTTAAAAACTGCAGCAGTTTCCGGTCAATGCCCTCCTCCACTTCAAGGCGGATTACCTCCCCCCACTGACGCATTTTTAACTGCTTCTGAATCTCCTTTAACAAATCGGCAGCCTCATCCTCGTCAATGGTCAGATCCGCATTTCGCATAACACGGTAGGGGCAGGCACAAAGCACCTCATAATTCAGGAACAGCTTATCAATATTTTTTTCAATGACCTGCTCGAGCAGGATAAAAATCCGGTCTTGCGGGTTCTCTGCCGGAATCTGCACCAGCCGCGGCAGTACCCCCGGCACCTGTACCGTAGCAAACTCCACGCTCTCTCCCGCCTTCTTTTCTCCCTTCCGGGAAAGAAGTGCAGCAATATTAAGCGTTTTATTGCGTATTAGCGGAAACGGTCTCGAGGCATCCACCGCCATAGGTGTCAGCACCGGATACACGCTGTCCATAAAATAGCGGTCCACAAAGGCAGCCTGTTCCTTCGTCAGCTCCTCAAAGGCATCCACGATATAAATGTGGCTGCTGTTCAGCAACGGCATGAGGGAACGGTTATAGGTACTGTACTGCAGATTCACCAGCTCCCTGGTCTTTTCGTTGATGGCACTAAGCTGCTGTGCTGCTGTCATGCCGGCAATGTCCCTTTTCTTATAATTTGCATGCACCATATCCTTTAAGGAAGCCACCCGCACCATAAAAAATTCATCCAGGTTTGAGGAGGTAATACTGATAAACTTCAGACGCTCCAGCAGCGGAATACTTTTATCCCGCGCTTCATTCAAAACTCTTCCGTCAAATTTCAGCCAGCTCAGCTCTCTGTTTTCATAATAATCCGGATTGGTGAAATCCTTGTTTTTCTCCATACTTTTCACTCCTATGAATTGTAAACCCTTTTTGCCTTAAGCACCGGTTTAATACTGAAAATATGCTCAAAATATGCCGTCTTTGCTTCAAACAGTGCTTTCTCCAGTGCGATGTCATCCATAGTCTCCACCGTAATGACCAGTTCCTTTCCCTTTACAGCAACCCTGACGTTCTTAAACTTCTGCTTATGGCTGCGGTCCATCGCATTGGATACCCGCAGAATTGCCGAAAGCTTTGCAACCGTAAGGTAACTGTTCTGATCCAGCTTATCCGCCACCTCACTGTAATCTCCCAGCGGATAGGTATTATAAAGCACGATTTCCGCCACAATCTCCCGTTCCAGATGGGTAAGTCCAATAATCTCAGATGCCATAATGATATCGTAGGAACAAAGCGGCGCATTGGAAAAGCTGATATATTTTCCACAGTCATGAAGAATTGCCGCCAACTGCAGCAGCAGGCGCTCCCGTTTTCCAAGTCCATGCACCTTTTTCATGGTATCAAACAAAAGCGTTGCCATATTCGTCAGTGCATCAATATGGGGCGAATAGCTCATGTAGCGCTTAGATAAACTTCTTGCTGCGGACAGGATATCCGCATCAAAATCGTGGGTTACTTTATAGATATTATGTTTCTCCGCATAATCGCATGCAATACCGTCACTGATATTGGAACCGGGTGCCCAAAGCTCCTGGGCTCCCAGATATTTTGCCATGCACCGGAAAATCATCATATAGGGAATCAGAAGTCCGTCGTGGTCATTCGGCAGTCCCAGTGCCTCCGTCATCTGCTCCACACTTCCCCGACACACCCGGTCTAAAAGCCGCTCGAACTTCTCCACGCTCACCGTGTTCTTATCCTTATTTCCCTCCACAAGCCGGGTCAGTTCCGTTATGTAATCCCCGATAATGACAAGGTACTGGATTTTCATTTTTTCCATATAAATGGAACGGAATACCTCCAGCTCCTTCTCCGCCAGTTCCTCAATCTGAAGCTCATACTGCGCCAGATTCACGCTCTTTCGTGCAAGCTGCTCCCGCATACGCATCGTGCTTAAGCCCAGATGCTGCGTAGTAATAACCTTGCCATGGGAAAATATGGTAATCTGCATGCCACTGCCGCTGACATCCACCACCGCTGCGCTTTTCTGAATCATCTCCTCAAACTCACCGCGCATCGCCACCGCCTTATAACTGATAAAACGGTGTTCGGAATTGCTCAGCACGTGAACCTCAAGTCCGGTCCGAATCTTAATCTGATCCAAAATGAACAGCTCATTGCTGACATCCCGCAACACTGCCGCCGCATATGCCTGGCAACTGTCCACCCGGTACTCCTTCATGATTCCATTGAACTCCTCCAGAGTGTCACACAGCGCCTCCACCAGTTCATAGCCGATACTCCCCTTGGAATATGCATCCCTGCCAAGCTCTACTCTGCTCCGGACATAATCCACCTCACGAAGTTTCCGTTTTGCAGACAGCTCAAATATCTTAAGGCTAACCTCATAGGAGCCAATATAAATTGCCGCAAATGTCTGAATCGCCATATCTCTCCCCCCTGCTCTGTCTAATAATTGCCAAGAATCTTAAGGCTTATGGCTTCCTCCTGGATTCCCCGCAGTGCGTTCTGCACCGCTGCATCATTCAGGTTTCCTTCAAAATCGATGAAGAAGCGGTATTCCCAGTTCCGATCCTGCACCGGACGGGATTCAATTCGATTCATATTAATGCCGTTGTAGATAAAATGTGACAGCATATGATAAAGAGAACCGCTCTCATGGGGGATTTCAAAGCTGATGCTGATTTTTCCGGCATCCGGCGTGTAAACCTTTTTCCCGGTAACAATAATAAAGCGGGTTGCATTCGCCTGATTATTCTGGATTCTCTGCTCCAGCACCTTGAGCCCATAAATCTCTGCTGTAAGCTCACTGGCAATGGCCGCTTTATACTTCTTACCGTCCTCCTTTACCTTAAGTGCAGACATGGCTGTATTCTTAAGGCTGTGCTTCTCCCAGTTTCTGTGCTGCTCCAAATACCTGCCGCACTGCATCAGTGCCTGCGGATGGGAATAAACATCCGTGATATCAGAAAGTTCTGCTTCCGGCAGCCCTAACAATGCATGTTCAATTGAAATAATCTGTTCCCCAACAATACAATTGTCGTATTCAATCAGCAGGTCATAATTCTCTGATACAATACCGGCAGAGGAATTCTCAATCGGAAGTACCGCATAATCCGCCGTTCCTCCCTGGATGGCTTCCATGGCATCCCTCCAGGTCTCCACATGGTATCCATCCGTATCCGCTCCAAAATACTCCTTTAACGCAAGCTGGCTGTAAGCGCCCTCAGTTCCCTGAAATACAATCCGGGCGTTCCGGTAATCCAGTTTATCCACCTGCACGAAATCCGGCTTCTCATAGATTCCATGCTCCGTCAACAACTGATACTGACGCTTGCGGCTCGCTGCCATAATCTGCTCAAACAACTCCCCAATGCCCCGTTTGTTGAACAAATTACTCCCCAACGCCGTAAGGTTTTCCAGTTTCTGAACCTCCCGTTCCTTGTCAAAAACCTTTTTGCCGTTTTGGATCTTATACTCCGCAACCTCCTCGGCAATCTCCATTCTTTTCTCATACAGCTCCACAATCTGATGATCAATGGTGTCAATCTGTTCGCGCAAATCTTTTAAATCTTTCATATTTTCTCCGATACTTTTTAGTTTCTCCTGTATAAAACCCGGAGTTATCCGGCATGATATCCTGCCATGCCGATTTCTTCCCTATTTATACTATAGTATATTAACGTGTGAATAGCAAGACACCCTTGCAAGAATCTGGGGGAAAATGTTATAATTTTTGTATAAAAAAACATTATTTTTTCACACCTCCAAAACTGTTTTGCAGTTTCGGAAATCTAACTTTTTACAAGGGAAATGAGGCGTTTTACATGAAAAAAAAATTACCGTTCGTGCTGCTTTTTGTGCTGCTCTGTATTGCTGTAGCCATTGGCGTATACCGCCATTTTAGCACAAAAACCCGGTTCAATGAAAGCTATGTAAATGGAAATACCGCTGGAAATCTTTACAACTCCGGCAGATTCTGTGAAAACGGCGGGCAGATTTTTTTCGCCAACCCGGACGATGAGAACAGACTTTATGTGATGAACCCGGACGGCTCAGATTTGAAAAAGCTCAGTGATGACAATGCCACCTACATCAATGCGGATAATAACTACGTCTACTATACCCGGAACAACGCTTCGGAGGACACTGCATTTTCGTTCTTATCCATCAATACCAACAGTCTCTGCCGGATTGACCGTGCCAATGGGAAAAACAGCATGATTATGGATCGGGAGCCCAGCATTTATGCTTCTCTGGTGGGAGATTACATTTATTATCTGCGCTATACCAAGGAAACCGCCACAAACCTTTATAAGATCCGCATCGACGGTTCCGAACAGAAAGAAGTAAACAGAAATGCCTATTATACATGCAGTACAGACGGACAGTGCATTTATTACAACGGAAGAGAAAGCGATCATAATATCCGCAGATTGGACACAGCCTCCGATTCCGAGAGTACGCTTCTTTCCGCAAACTGCTGGATGCCCACTGTGGTAGAAGGAACCACCGCCTATTATATGGACTGTGACCACGATTACGCCCTCGCCCGCGCCGATTTATCCACCGGGGAGCAGGTATTGCTGACCGAAGACCGCATTGATACCTACAATGTTTCCGGCGAATACATATATTTTCAGCGCAGCGGCAGCGATCCGGCTCTCTGCCGTATCCGCACCGACGGCTCCGATTATACGGTAATTGCATCCGGAACCTACAATACTATTAACGTGACTTCCTCTTATGTATATTTTACAGAATACTACACCGGGGAGGTACTCCGTACCCCCACCGATGCACCGGGCAGTGTGGAAGGCTTCCATCCCGGAAAGGCTGATTAAAGCCTTTGTTATGTGAAATCAAACAGGGAAAGCTGATTGGATTCCGGCATATCTCCCAGAAGCCCAAGGTCTGCCATCAGATCAATTACTGTCTTCGTTGCCTTGGTGCGCTGGCGGAAATCATCCTTGGACAGGAATTTTCCGTCCTTTGCTGCCTCCGCAACTGCAATTGCAGCATTGTCTCCCATTCCGTCGATGGTGTTCAGCGCCGGCATCAGCTTTCCGTCAAAGATCTGAAAACGATCCGGTTTTGCCCGATAAATATCAATCGGCATGAATTCATAACCCCGGGCATACATTTCCTGCACAATTTTCATATCGCGGTACACATCCTGCTCCTTCTTGGAAAGAGAATCCTTGCGCCGCTCATAGTCACGGCGGAAATACTCCAGCCGTTCTTTTCCCTGACACATAATCTCATAGTTAAATCCGGTGGCACGGATAGAAAAATATGCCGCATAATAGGCAAGCGGATAAAACACCTTACAATAAGCAATACGCCATGCCATCATAACGTATGCTGCCGCATGTGCCTTCGGGAACATATATTTAATCTTCAGACAGGAGTCTATGTACCATTCCGGTACACCGTGTTCCCGCATCTCTGTCTTCCACTCCTCCTTCAGTCCCTTTCCTTTACGGACAGACTCCATAATTGTAAAAGAAAGCTCACTGTCCAGTCCCATCTGAATCAGGTAAATCATGATATCGTCTCTGGTACAGATTGCCGTGGAAATGGTGGCAAGTCCCTGCTCGATTAAAGTCTGTGCATTGCCTAACCACACATCGGTTCCATGGGACAAGCCGGAAATACGGATCAAATCCGAAAATTCCTGCGGTTTTGCATCAATAACCATCTGCATGGCAAATTCCGTTCCAAACTCCGGAATTCCGAGGCATCCCAGTGGGCAGCCACCGATATCCTCTGGCTCTACGCCCAGCGCACTGGTATTCTTAAACAACGACATGACGGACTCATCATCCAGTGGGATTGTGGTGGGATCAATTCCCGTGAGATCCTGCAGCATTCTTATCATCGTCGGATCATCGTGTCCGAGAATATCAAGTTTTAACAGATTGTGATCAATGGAATGGTAATCAAAATGCGTGGTAACTGTGGCGGTCGTCATATCATTTGCCGGGTGCTGCACCGGAGTAAAGGTATTGATTTCCTCCCCTACCGGGAGCACCACGATACCGCCGGGGTGCTGTCCTGTGGTACGGCGAACCCCCACACAGCCCTGCACAATACGGTCAATCTCGCAATTCCTTTTGCGGACTCCACGCTCCTCATAATAATTCTTGATATATCCAAATGCCGTCTTATCCGCCAGCGTACCGATGGTTCCGGCACGGAAAGTCTGACCATACCCGAAAATAACCTCGCAATAGGCATGTGCCTTACTCTGGTACTCACCGGAAAAGTTCAGATCAATATCCGGCTCCTTATTTCCTTTGAAACCGAGGAAGGTTTCAAACGGAATATCAAAACCGTCTTTTTTTAATTTTTTTCCGCAGACCGGACATATCTTATCCGGCATATCGCAGCCGCCTCTGCCGGAAAAAGCCTTCACCTCCGGTGAGTCGAAATCACTGTATTTGCAGAATTCACACCGGTAATGTGCCTGCAGGGGATTTACCTCTGTGATACCTGCCATGGTAGCTGCAAAAGAGGAACCGACCGAGCCACGGGAGCCCACCAGGTAGCCGTCCTCATTGGATTTCCACACCAGCTTCTGCGCAATGATATACATAACCGCGTAACCATTGGAAATGATGGAATTCAATTCCCGGTCCAGACGCTCCTTCACAATAGGTGGAAGTTCCTCCCCGTACATACTGTGGGCTTTGTTATAACAGATATCCCGAAGCATCTGGTCTGAATTTTCAATGACCGGCGGACACTTGTCCGGACGCACCGGTGAAATCTTCTCACACATATCTGCAATCTTATTCGGATTGGTGATGACCACCTCCTCCGCTTTGGCACTGCCGAGATATTCAAATTCCTTTAACATTTCCTCTGTGGTACGCAGATAAAGCGGCGCCTGGTCATCCGCATCCTTAAAGCCCTTTCCTGCCATGATAATCCTGCGGTAAATCTCATCTTCCGGGTCCAGGAAGTGCACATCACAGGTGGCTACCACAAGCTTGTTAAATGTTTCACCAAGTTTTACAATCCGGCGGTTCAAATCCATCAATTCCTCTTCCGAATTCACCGGCTCCTTATCGCTTCGCAGCATAAATGCATTGTTGCCGAGAGGCTGAATCTCCAGATAGTCATAAAACTTCACCAGCCGGATAATCTCCTCCTCCGGTCTGCCGTTGACTAACGCCCGGTAAAGCTCGCCCGCCTCACATGCCGAACCCAGCAGTAGTCCCTCGCGGTATTTCACAAATTCACTCTTTGGCACTCTGGGACGTTTACGGTAATAGGTCAAATGGGACAGGGAAACCAGCCGGTAAAGGTTGATTCTGCCAATATCATTCGTCGCAAGAATGATTGCGTGATAGGTTGGCAGCTTCATCACCGTCTCCGGAGATGTGGAGGACATCTGATTCACCTCATCCAACGTATGCATGCCGCGATCCTTCAGCATCTGGATGAACTTCACAAAAATTTCCGCGGTACATCCTGCATCGTCCACCGCACGGTGATGATTTTCCAGTGAAACATTAAGTGCCTTTGCCACCGTATCCAGCTTAAAATTATTGAGTGCCGGCAAAAGCACACGAGCCAGAACCATGGTGTCGGCAACCGTAAAATCGCAGGACAGTCCCTGGCGTTCACAATTTTTCCGGATAAAGCTCATATCAAATTCCGCATTGTGCGCTACCATAATCGCGCCCCGGCAAAACTGCATGAACTCCGGCAGAATCTCCTCGATTTTGGGCGCATCAAGCACCATCTCGTCATTGATGGAGGTCAGTTCCTCGATGTTGAACGGAATCGGTACCTCCGGGTTGACAAATGTGGAAAACCGTTCCGTAATGTTCCCGCCCTCCACCTTCACCGCACCAATCTCGATAATCTTATTTTTCTCCGAGGAAAGTCCGGTCGTCTCCAGATCAAATACCACGTAAGTATCGTCTAACTTTTGTCCCCGCGGATTCTCAATAATCTCCTTCAGATCATCCACCAGATAGGCCTCCACACCGTAAATGACCTTGAAATCATCGTCCGGCGAAAGTGCATGATTCGCATCCGGAAATGCCTGTACATCCCCGTGATCGGTGATTGCGATTGCCTTATGCCCCCATTTCATGGCACGCTTTACAATATCCTTCACATCGGAAACGCCATCCATATCGCTCATCTTGGTATGGCAATGAAGCTCCACCCGCTTCTCCGGGCTGGTGTCCATACGGGTCGTGGTGAAATCCGCTGTCTTTTTGATTCCCACAATGGAACCGATGGTCAGCTCGCTGTCAAATTTGTCAATGGTTGTGACACCCTTAATCTTTAAAAATGCCCCCTTGGTCAATCCTCCCATCAATTCCGGAAGATTTTCGTTTCTTGAAAAAATTTTCAGCACAATGGAATCCGTAAAATCCGTCACAGACATAATCACAATGGTTTTTTCGTTTCGGATTTCTCTGGTCTCCACGCTCATCACCTGGCAGCGTATGGTAACCTCACCCATCTCACCCACAATCTTCTCAATGGCAATGGGTTCATCATCAAAATCCCGCCCGTAAATCACATCCGGGTTATCCGACTTCTTATAATTACCACCGTCATACTTTTTCCGGAATTCCCGTTTCTCGCCGCTGGCTCCGGCACCTTCCCCAACTTTTCCGGGAAATGAATCTTTTCCTGCATTTGATGTCGTTTTTGCATAATCCTTTGCAGATTTAGCCGAACCGGTGCTTTTCTCCGCTGTACCCTGAGGTGCTTTGCTCTGCTCTCCACCACTGCCATTTTCCCCGTCTGCCTCTGATGCCGAAAATCCCTCCCCATCATCCGCAGTCAGATGCACCTTTTTCATAATATTGTGAATCTCAAACTGAATCTGCAAATCACTGTTTTTCTTATGCTTGCTTTCCTTTGGCTCCTCATAGGCAAGCTCCACCGCCAGATCCAAACCACAGCGTTCACAGATTACCTTCTCGAGAAATTCTACAATCTCATGTGCCCTGGTCTGGGCAATAATCGTATTTTCCAGCGTCAGCACCATATGCTTTTCATCGGAAAATTCCATCTTAGAACCGCGAAGCAGATTATATTCCATCAGGCTGTAATTTTTCAGTTCCTCCAGCATACTGTCCTTATAGAGATCCAACAGTTTCTCCGGGGTATACTGCTCGGACAACTGGTATTTCTCAATGACCTTCACATCCATATTTTTTCCCTTGAAGATCTGGTCACGGATTGCATCTTCCAACTGGTAGATTTTGTTTTTATGTATCAGACGGCTGCTACTTAAATAAATGCGGATATGATCCTTCTCATGGTTCATACCCACCTTGGTAACCTCCGCCTCCGCCAACAGTTTTTTCATATCCCCTTCTACTGTCAGTGTCGGGAAAACATCAAAAAACAGCTTGTTCATCGTTCTTCACATCCTCTATTCGTTCCAGTGCAGCAGTTCCTCCCGCAGTGCGCCCAGAAGTTCTGCCTCCGGCACCTTCTTATACACCTCGCCGTGCTTGATAATCAGTCCCTCACCGATACCGCCGGCAATTCCAATGTCCGCTTCCTTCGCCTCTCCGGGTCCGTTCACCACGCAGCCCATGACAGCCACCTTAATATCCAGCGGAATATCCGCCACCATATTCTCCACCTGATTCGCCAGCTCAATCAGGTTAATGCGCGTTCTCCCGCAGGTGGGACAGGACACCACCTCAATGCCGCCCTTGCGCAGTCCCAATGTCCGTAAAATCAGCTTTGCAGACTTCACTTCCTCCAGCGGATCTCCGGTCAGGGAAACCCGGATGGTATCCCCGATTCCCTGATGCAGAATCAGCCCCAGTCCAATCGAAGATTTGATGTTTCCGCTGATGATGGTACCTGCCTCGGTGATTCCTACATGAAGGGGATGATCGGTCTGCTCTGCAATCAGTTCATGTGCCCTCACACACATCAGCACATCGGAAGACTTAATACTGATGACCAGATTGTCGTAACCCATATCTTCTATCAGGTGTACCTTGTCCAACGCACTTTCCACAATGCCCTCCGCAGTGACACCATGATATTTCTCCACAAGTTCCTTTTCCAGGGAACCACTGTTGACTCCCACACGGATGGGAATGTTCCGCTCCTTTGCCACATCCACCACCGCTTTAACGCGCTCCATGGCTCCGATATTGCCCGGATTAATCCGTATTTTATCGGCCCCATGCTCCATGGCAGCAATTGCCAGCCGGTAATCAAAATGGATATCCGCCACCAGGGGAATTGAAATCTGTTTCTTAATTTCCGTCAGTGCCTCCGCTGCCTCCATCGTGGGCACCGCACAGCGGATAATATCACACCCCGCCGCCGCAAGCTTCTGAATCTGCGCCACGGTGGCTGCCACGTCCTCTGTCTTTGTATTTGTCATGGACTGGATTAAAATCGGATTGCCTCCTCCGATAATCCGGTCACCGATTTTCACTGTTTTTGTCATTTTCCCCTCCATTTAAAACATTTCTATCCTCTCATATACACCGGACTATGCAAAGAAAATCCGGCGGATATCGTTAAACATCACTACCACCATAAGAACCATCAAAAGGGCAAATCCAATAAAATGAACCATTCCTTCTTTGTCGGGGTCCACCGGTTTCTTGCGGATTCCCTCGATGATAAGAAATACCAGTCTTCCTCCGTCTAAGGCAGGCAACGGAAGCAGATTCATAACCCCAAGATTGGCGGATAACAGAACAGCAATATATAACATCTGTAGAAATGCCTGGAAATAACCATAGGAAACACTCTGCTCATAGCTGTCCCCAATCACATCGATAATCCCCACCGGTCCGCTTAAATCATTGACCGTATATGCCCCGGTAACAAGCATCTTAAGGCTCGATAAGGTTACCGAAATCCAGTATTTTACCTCATATACACTGTACTTCAGATTATCAAAAAAACCTCCCTTTACCCCCTGCAAACTTCCCACAAAGCCATAAAGGTATCGTCCGGTGCTCTCATCGTAGGTAGGCGTCAACGTGGTGGTATATCGCTCTCCGTCCCGCTCGTAGGTAACCTCCACCGACTCTCCCGCATGAAAGGAAGAATAGGAGCTTACCTCCCGGTAAAAATGAATACGGGTGTGATTCATCTTAACAATCACATCTCCCGCCTGCATTCCGGCAGCCTCCGCTGCATAGCCCTCCGTCACGTCCGTTAGTACGGGCAGGTCATATCCTACATTGCAGGTGACAATCACGGCAAAGAGAAATGCCATGATAAAGTTAAAAACCGGTCCTGCCGCCACGACGCTGATTCGCGCCGGAACCGACTTATTGTTGAAAGCACGACTGTCGCTGCTCTCGGTATCCTCACCTTCCATCATACAGGCACCGCCGAAGGGAAGCAATTTTAAGGAATATTTCGTCTCTCCTGCCTGAAAACCAAACAACGTGGGTCCGAGTCCCAGACTGAACTCATTAACCCGGATTCCGTTTGCCTTTGCCAGCAGGAAATGTCCCAGCTCGTGAAATATAATAATGATACTGAATATTAGTAACGCAATAATAATTTTCATCAATCAAAAAACCTTTCCGTCGATATACTCATATACTGCCGCCTCAGTGGCAAGAATCTGCTCCACGTCCGGAGCATCCATATAAGCCATCTCCTCCATACACGCCTCAATAATCTCTGTAATTTCAGGATAACGAATTTTCCGTTCCAGGAACAATGCCACTGCCCGTTCATTTGCTGCATTGAAAACCGTGGGAATATTCCCGCCCCTTCGCATGGCATCATAGGCCAATGCCAATCCCCGGAAGGTATCGGTATCCGGTTTCTCAAAAGTAAGACTTCCCAGTTCAAACAAATCCAGCCTCTTACCCGATAAGTTCCGGCGTTCTGGGTAATATAACGCATACTGGATGGGCAGACGCATATCCGGTGTGCCGAGCTGGGCAATCACCGCGCCGTCCTCATATTCCACCGCAGAATGAATCACGCTCTGGGGATGAACCACCACCTGAATTTGGTCTAACTCCGCACCAAACAGCCACTTTGCCTCCATAACCTCCAGCCCCTTATTCACCAATGTGGAGGAATCAATGGTAATTTTCTTTCCCATGGACCAGTTCGGATGCTTTAAGGCATCCTCGGGCAGAATATTCTCCAGTTCCTCCCGCTTTTTCCCACGGAAGGGACCGCCGGATGCAGTCAGAAGAATCCGATGGAGCTTATTCCCCTCATTTCCCTGCAGTGACTGAAAAATCGCACTGTGTTCGCTGTCCACAGGAAGAATAGGAACCTGATGCTCCTTTGCCAGTGGCATAATGATATGCCCGGCCGTCACCAGAGTCTCTTTATTCGCAAGAGCAATCGCTTTTCCGGCACAAATGGCTGCAATGGTGGGACGTATTCCAACCATCCCTACAATCGCAGTAACAAGTATCTCACTGTCCGGATACTCCGCCACCTCAATCAGTCCATCCATTCCACAGACAACACGCACCGGTAAATCTGCAACCTTTGTCCGGAGCTCCGCTGCTTTCTTCTCCTCTCCCACACATACCAATACGGGTGAAAACTCACGGATCTGCTTTTCCAGCAATTCAATATTACTGCCGGCAGCCATTGCCACCACCTGAATATCTCCCTGTTCCCGCACTATATCCAATGTCTGGGTTCCGATTGATCCTGTGGAACCTAAAATTGCTATTTTTTTCATATGCTTTCCCTGCCGTTTTCCTATAATCTGATCAGACCGGATGCCAGAAAGTAAATAATCGGAGCCGTAAAAATCACACTGTCGAACCGGTCTAAGATTCCTCCGTGCCCCGGAATCAGTTTTCCGTAATCCTTAATCCCGTAATTGCGCTTAATCGCAGAGGCCGCCAGATCACCCACCATGGAAATCAAAGCTCCCACTCCGCTGATAGCCGCAAGAATCCAGATGTGTTCCGCAGTAATCCCCATCGCTTCACGGAAAACTGCCGCATACAAGGCAGTGAGCAGCACCGCTCCCGCCACTCCGCCTACGGCACCCTCCACCGATTTCTTAGGGCTTAATTTCGGAGACATCTTGTGCTTTCCAAACAGTACACCCACACAGTAGGCGCAGGTATCGCATCCCCAGGAGCACAGAAAAATCATCCATACGATGTATGCCCCCGCCGCAAGCTGTCTGGTCTGATAAACATAAGACAGCATCACCGCCACATAGAACACACCAAAGAATACCGCCAGAATCTGTTCGGTACGAAACTTGGGATAGCGGAACACATAGACCGCCATCAGAAGAATCAATAGCCCCAGCACAAGCATCATCTGCTCCGGTACAAAATGAAACCGTAAATCTGCATAGTACACCGCTGCAGCTCCATACCCTATCAATGCCGGCAGAGATTTCTCCATCCGGAAAATCCGATACAGTTCAAACATTCCGATCCAGGAAATCACCAGTGTGGACAGTAACAGAACATCTCCACCTGTTATAATCAGGAGTAATGCCAGCACAACCAGCACAATCCCGCTAAGCAACCTTGTCTTAAACATTCCGACACCCCCGCTATCTATCGTTCTTCCGCAATTTTACCGAATCGTCTGTCTCTGCTATTATACGCCTCCACAGCCTTTTCCAATTCCTTTTTATCAAAATCCGGCCACGGAACCTCCGTAAAATAGAACTCACTGTAGGCCAACTGCCATAAGAGATAGTTGGAAAGACGCTGTTCCCCACTGGTTCGAATCAAAAGATCCGGATCGGGAATATCTGCAGTATCCAGATATTTTTCAAAAAGCTCCTCATCAATCTCCTCTACACTGTGTTTTCCGCCGACCACATCCTGACACATACGCCTCATCCCGCGGATCATCTCATCCCGGCTGCCATAATTGATGGCAATCTGAAGATTCAGTCCGTCATACCCTGCAGACGTCTCCTCCAGCTCCGCAATTTGTTTCTGAAACTGCTCAGTCAGGCGGCTCCGATCTCCAATCACCCGAACCCGCATATTATTCTTTGCTGCCGTCTTTGTACAGTTCTTCAAATAACTTTCCAGAAGCTTCATCAGTGCCTGTACCTCAGACTCCGGACGATTCCAGTTCTCCGTAGAAAATGCATACAATGTCAGATAGCGGATTCCCATCTCGTGAGCCGCCCTGCAGATTGTCTCCACATTCTTAGCCCCCACCGTATGGCCATAGTTCCGGGGCATCCCCTTGCTCTTTGCCCAGCGTCCGTTTCCATCCAAAATAATCGCAACATGTTGTGGTATCTTCATAACCTTTCCAGCCTTCCTGCGCTTTTATACTTTAATCTGACAATCCCTACTCCAATGATTGAAAAAATGAGGACACGCTTTCCGTCATGTCCCCACATTTTCTGATATTCTATACAGTAAGAATTTCCTTGGACTTTGCCTCGACAGCCTTATCCACCTCAGCGATGTATTTGTCTGTCAGCTTCTGTGCCTTATCCTCCAATTCCTTGATTTCATCCTCAGACACATCAGCCGATTTGCTGAGTTTCTTGAAAGAATCATTGGCGTCACGGCGGATATTGCGAATTGCAACCTTGGCATTCTCGCCCTTTTTCTTTACTTCTTTGGCAAGCTCCTTACGTCTCTCCTCGGTAAGCTCCGGAAACAGTAAACGCACTACCTTGCCGTCATTGGTCGGATTAATTCCCAGATCCGAGGTCATGATTGCTTTCTCAATCTCTTTGACCATGGATGCCTCCCAAGGCTGAATCTGAATCATTCTGGGTTCCGGAACACTGACGTTGGCAACCTGCTGAATCGCAGTGGGTGTCCCATAATAATCCACACGCAACTTATCAAGCACATGCGGATTTGCACGTCCGGCGCGGATACTTCCGAACTCCTCGGATAAGTTGTTCATTGTTTTCTGCATCTTTTCGTCAAACTGAGCTAATCTCTCATCCATATCAAAAACCTATGCCTTTCCTATACCGTGACCTTCGTGCCGTTAAACGCTCCCGTCATGGCATTCACGATACTATTTTTTTCATTTAAGCCAAATACATACATTGGCATCTTATTCTCCATACACATAATGGAGGCAGTCAGATCCACCACTGCAAGCTTCTTGTCAATGACTTCCTGAATGGAAACCTCATCGTATTTCACCGCATTGGGATTCGTTTTGGGATCGCTGTCATAGACACCGTCGATCGCCTTGGCAAGATAAATACCATCTGCTTCCATTTCAATAGCGCGAAGCACAATTCCGGTGTCGGTGGAAAAATAAGGATGTCCTGTCCCTCCTGCAAAGAATACCACCATACCCTTTGCAAAATATTTATTGGCACGATCCTTTGAAAAAAGCTTTGTCATGCTCCCACATTCAAACGGAGTTAAGATCTGTGTCATCATACCCACAGAGCGGAAAATCTCAGATACGTAGATACAGTTCATGATTGTAGCAAGCATACCAATCTGATCTGCCTTGGTACGGTCAATATTCTCACTGGTTCTTCCACGCCAGAAATTGCCCCCGCCGATTACAATTCCCACCTGAACACCGCTGTCTGTAATCTGCTTTACCTGCTTTGCTACTTCCGTCACAGTAGCCTCGTCAAAGCCAGTATGCTTTTCCCCTGCCAGGGCTTCACCGCTTAATTTTAATAAAACGCGCTTCATGATTTACTCAGTCTCCTTCTTTGACTCAAACAGGCTCTGAACATCCACATCAGAATAGCACTGTGAGCAGAAACCTTCGATTACTGCACCGTTGTTAATCTGTACAGAGCGGGACTTGATATTGCCCATGACAACTGCTGAGGTATCAACCACAACCGGTCCCTGCACATCAATATCCCCCTTGATTGCACCGGCAATCACTGCAGAAGTAGAGGTCACATTTCCGATGATAACAGAGCCAAGACCAATCTTAACCGTTCCGCTGCTTACTACCTCACCCTCGATTTTAGCAGCATCTGCAAAGAACTCAGATGCGTTGCTGTTTCCGGTTACCATACCGGTTACTACCAGTTTGCCATTGCATCCTACATTACCATTTACCTGTCCTCTGATATCCAGGGAACCATTGGAAACGATATCGCCCTTAATGATTGTGCCCTCTGTGATTACGGAAACCTCATCTGAAACTGTTGCATTCTGCTGTGTCGTTGTGTTGTCAGCCATTTTTCTCTCCTCCTGTGCTGCTTTCATCGTATTTACTGTCTGAACCGGTCTCTGCTCCGGTGCAGCCATCTTTACCTCCGGTGTCGGTTCCACAATCTTGGTCGGTACCGGCTCCGATTTTGCCGTCTCCTGTCTGGTTACCTGCTCTAACAGCCCGTCCAGCTTGGAGAGTTCGGATTCCACATCCACTTCACCCTCTAAGGTATTCACTACAAGATCATCCTCGTTTGCCGCATCCTCCAGGCTGTCACCACCCGGTACAAGCTCATTTACTGCCTGTGAAAAATCATCCTTGAAATCTTTGAAAAATCCCATATTTTTTCCTCCATTTATTTTCCGGTTATTTCACACTCTCTGCCTTGACAGCCTGAATAACCTGTGTATCCTCATCAATCGGCAGGATCTCTGCACCCATTGCCTGCAACGCTTCAATCAGCGGTCCAAGTGCTTCCGCCGTTGTTGCATTATCTGCTGCATCGTGAAGCAGTACCACCGATGTCTTATATTTTACAACATCTGCAGTGACATTTTCAACAATTTCTTCCGCCGTGTATGCTGCCACCGCATCCCCTGCGGAGACATTCCAGTCAAAATATGTAACTCCCTGTTCATTCAGATAATGAATGAAATTTGCCATGGAAACATTACTAATCTGATTGCTGCTTCCTCCCGGAAAACGGTAATAGATACTGTCCTCTCCCGTCACCTCATAAAGGTAGTCATGCAGTTTCTCGTAATCCTCGGCAAAGGAATCCGTGGACTGATAAATGACACTGTATTTATTGCAGAAGGAGTGCATCCCAAGCGTATGTCCGTCTTCCACAATCCGCTTATATATCTCCTGCGCTTCCTCAGCCTCACTGCCCACCACAAAAAAGGTTGCCTTCACTCCATAGCGGTCTAAAATATCCAGAATCTCTGCAGTATTCTCCGAGGGTCCGTTGTCAAAGGTTAGATACACCTTATGTACATCTCCCGGCTCCGCCATATTATCCGCATCATCCGTTCCGGTAATCTCCGGTGCCGCATAAATCATGCTTTGCTGTGTCTCTGTCTCTGCTTCCGTAACCTCGGTTTCCGGCTCCGCCACCGCTTCACTTCCCGTACCGTCTGAAACAGATGCCGTTGTCGTTTTCTGCTCAAGAATTTGAATCCTGTGTTCTAAAACCGACATCCGAACCAACAGACATATAATTAGAATCATGGATATCAAAATCCATCCTGAAATCACCAGAATAATTCCGGTCTTCATACGTGCAATTCGCTTCCTGCGTCTTCTCTGGATGCGAAGCGCTTCCTCGTCTATATCCTGCATGCAAAACCCCCACGTTAATCGTTAGTACTTCTCTATTGTATCACATTTTTTCATTTTTCAAAGAAAAAAGCGCAAAAAAACTGATTAATTTTTCTGCACTTTTTCCATTATTTTCTGAAATTTTAAAAAGATTCCTAATCAAGGATGCCGGAATTGTATTCAATAGAAAGAATTGTATCCCCGTCCATGATAAAGCAAAGTTTCATACCGTCCTTGTCATAAACCATCTGGCCGTTTGACTCCTCATAATTCTCACCGTAGGCCGCTGTGATATCTGTTTTGCTCTTTGACAGATCCACGCCCTCTGCAGTTGCCACATTATCGGTCTTTAACACTACTGTCTGAACACGGTCCGTATCTCCGTCCGGATAGGTATAGATATCAAAATCTGCATAATTATAAATCTTACTGATTCCCTGGGCTGCGCAGCTCGGCTCCTCGTAATAATTGGATGGCTCTCCCAGTGTTTCCGCAATCGGAGCCATGTCCATATCCGCTCCTACGACAACACCATTGTACTTGAACACATAGCCGGTTGTCTTCTCAGCGTCTGTGGAATCTGCCCCGGCATCGGAACTGCTTCCGATCTCCTTCGGTTCACTGCTTCCACATGCAGTCGCACCAAACGCCAGCATGGCACACACACCCGTTACCAGAAACATACATAATTTACTTTTCATTTTCTACCTCTTTCTCCTGCAATGCTTCCTGCTGTGCATCCCGTTCTGCCTCATAGGCAGCAATCTTCTCCTCCCAGAGTTCATCGAGGTGTTCCTCGCCTCTGCGGTCAGCAAGTCCGCACTGCTCCTGAAGGATTGCACCAAAATACCGGGACAGCTTCTCTGCACCGGAAAGATTTAAGTGCAGACCAGCATCATAGGTATCTGTATTATAGTCCAGCCCGATTTCATCGGTCAAGTCCAAAAAATTATAATATTTCAGGTCATGTTCCTCTGCGTACGCTGTCATCTGTTCGTCCCACTCATCATACCAGTAGGGGTAAAGACTCGGTGCCTTCACCAGCACAAGCTCCACGCCGTTTTCCTCGCAGAGCTCCACCATCTTATCCAGATAGGCATAGGCATTGTCGCCAAAGGTATAGTCCGCAAGTATTTTTCCCTCCGGCACATTGTCTGCCGGAAGCACATCCACACGCATATAGTACCCGTTATGTGTTACCGGCTTCTTCTCCCAGAAATAGCGGAGATCATCCGAATCCAGTTCATTCCAGCGGGAATGATACCGCAGCAGAGGGAATACATAATCCACAAAGCTCTCCTCTTCCGTCATGGAAGCAAGAATACTCTTTACCTTAAAAGATGACCAACGCATTCCGTCAAGTGTCATTCGATTGTAGGTTTCCTTCTGCGGCTCGTTATACTTCATGGAGAGTACATTAAATACCACCACATCCGGCTTCTCATACCGGAAGGTTTCCTCCATCAGATAATAGGACTGCCAGATCAACTGCTGGGCGCTTCCACGGATATAGCTGTTGATTCCGTACTCCTCCCACAACACTGCCGGCGATATGTTCTCATACAATTCGCAGTCGCCGATAAAAACAACGTCATGGTCTTTTTCCTCGCCGTAGTACTCAGCCACCATGGCACCCTCCACGACTCCGGTCATATATTTCGGTATCATAAGCCGCTGGAGAAGATACAATACCACTGTCACCACCACTGCCGACAGCACAAAGCGCAGGACCTTTTTCTTCTTACTCAATGTCTTTTCCACGGTAATGCCCTTTCCTTAAAACTGATTGTAAATAAACTGGCTGGCATCATAGCCAATTCCGTAATTTCCAAACAACAGAACCACTAAAAACAGCCCAAACCACAGAGCAAAGCGTACTGCATAGGGCTTTGCCGCGATTTTTTCCCGCACAGAACCGCTGCGCTGAATTAAGCTTACTGTGACAAGCAGCACAAGTCCCACAAAAAGAATCACATAATCCGCCACGTTAAGTCCCAGATTAAGCAGGGAACCGGAAAAGATTTCCCCCCAGTTCCAGGTGGTAAATATGGTTCCGAACATCCGGAAGGTCAACGGCACATCCCGGTAGCAGTCAAAGGTACGCAGTGCGCTCATCAGAAGCACGGTACGAATCACCTGAAACAGCCGGAAGCCAAAGGTTCCCTCCACCTTAAACTTACTATGGAACCAGCGATAAAATGGTTCCAGCTCCTGGGACACCATGATTACCACATAATTGGCAAGTCCCCAGACAATGAAATTCCAGCTTGCACCGTGCCAGATTCCGGTGGCAAACCAGACGACAAAGCAGGACAGATACACCGTAACCCGCTTTCCAATCTGCTCTCCAAAATGTTTTCTGGAAAAACGGCTCAGTTTTAACATGGGCTGGCACACAGAAATCGGATAGAAAATATAATCCGTAAACCAGCTTCCCATGGTAATGTGCCAGCGGTTCCAATATTCCTTGATGTTCTTGGAAAAATACGGGCGGATAAAGTTCTCCTCCACCGCAATTCCTAACACCTGGGAAACACCGATGGTAATATCAATACCTCCGGTAAAGTCTGCATACAGCTCCAGTGCATAAAACAGCATACCTAAGAACACATAGGCACCACGGTATGTCACAGTATCCCCGATAATGGCATTTACCGCCACAAGCATCCGGTCCGCAATGACCAGCTTTTTGAAAAATCCCCACAGGATACGTTCCAGCCCGAAACTTACCGTCTTTGCATCAAAACGGTGCTCCGCAAAAAGACTTTCCGCCTGATAGTCAAACCGGCTGATGGGTCCCTGCACAAGCTGTGGAAAAAAGGAAACGAACAATGCCAGTTTAAACGGATTTTCCTCTGCCGGATATTTGCCCCGGTATACATCGATGGCATAGCCCATCGTCTTAAACACATAAAAAGAAATTCCCATGGGCAGTGCAATATCCCAGAAAGAAAGTGTCTTTCCGCTTCCAAACCAGCTCATTACACCATTGATGTTGGCAATCATGAAGTTCGTGTATTTAATGACCGCCAGCATACCAATATTTAACACAAGGCACCATACCAGAAGATGCCACTGCTTCTTTTTACAGCCCTCCTTGTATTCCTTGCGCTCCTCCCTGCTCATATCCTTCTTGTGCTCTTTCAGATAGGCAGTTTCCGCATCCTTCCTTTTCTGGATGGCACGGGTGAGAAAATAGGTTGTGGCTGTAGTAAATAAAATGTAAAGCAGGTTTTCCGGTCCGCTCACCAGATAGAATAGATAACTGGCAATCAACAGCAGCTTCCACTGCAGCTTCTTTGGCACAAGATAGTAAAGGACAAACAAAACCGCTATAAACGCAAGGAACTCATACGATGCGAACAGCAATGCCTAGTCCTCGTCCAGCAGCTCGGACACCAGCCCTGCCAGGGCATCCAGAGAATTGAAATTCTCCGGAACAATCTTATCCGCTGAAACTGTCACATCAAATTCATCGTTGATCTCGGAAATCAGTGACACAATGTCAAAGGAATCCAGAATCTTATCATCCACCAGGGACTTGCTGGATACAAAATCCACATCCGGGTGAAGCCCCTCTAAAATCTCCAGTAAAGCACTCTTAATCTCTTCCATTATTTTAATCCTCCATTATATTTTTCTTTTAATGCAACGCGGTTTATTTTTCCATTGGCAGTGAATGGCATCTCTTCCAGTTGCTCCACATAATTGGGAATCATGTAGCGGGGAAGTTTTTCCTTCAGCAGCTTCACCAGTTCACCGGAGGGTATGTCACCCACATAATACAGGGCAATCTTGCCCTTTTCATTGTCATAGATGCAGCCACAGATCTTGATAGCTTCCACCATATTGACATTGGCCTCAATCTCTCCTAACTCAATACGGTGTCCCATGTGCTTAATCTGATAATCCTTTCTGGAAACGAATACCAGCTCGCCATGCTCATTATATTTTCCGATATCACCGGTACGGTAGATAATCTCCGGATATGCGGTATTTAGCGGATTCTGTACAAAAGATTCCCCTGTCTTCTCCGGATTGTTGTAATACCCCAGAGTCACCGATGTGCCCCGGATGCAGATTTCACCGGGCTCTCCCTCGCCTGCCGGTTCGTTTTTCTCGTTCAGCAGCAGAATCTCCGTATTGGGAAACGGTCTGCCCACGGGAATCGGCTCATCATCCGCCAGCTCCCGCTCCACGTGATAGTAGCAGCACATTCCGGTTCCCTCCGTCGGACCGTAGAGGTTGGTGAAGGATGCCTCCGGCAGTGTCTCCCGCCAGATCCGAAACTGCCGGATGGGGAACACCTCGCTTCCAAAGGCGATGGTCTTTAAATACTTCGGCTTTACTGTCTTAAAGGTGCCAAACGCAGAAATCATAGTTAGCGCAGACACCACCCAGCAGATGGTATTCACTTTATGCTCGTTTAAAAATTCCACCAGCTTCACCGGAAACATAAACAGGCTTTTGGGAACAATATACGTTGTGGCTCCGAACTTTAATGTCGGGTAAATCTCTTTGAGGCAGGCATCAAAATACAGCGGTGTCTGATTGGCAAAAACCGTATCCTCACTAAAGCCCAGTGTCTCCGACAACTGCTCGATATAGTCAATGACAGAACGATGGCACGCCACAACTCCCTTTGGCACCCCGGTGGAGCCGGAGGTGAACACAATATAAATGGGGTCCACATCCAATGACGCTGCGCGGATTGCCGCCAGTGCCGGTGCATTTACCGGATTCTGGCTGATTTCATCGTAAAGGCACAGAGTTCCATCAAACCGGAAATCCTTTGCCTTTTCTATGGTGGCGCTGTCACAGACGATAATCTCCGGTTTGCAGTTGTCAAGAATCAGATTTATCCTGCTCTCCGGCATTTCCTCATCAATCGGAACATAGTAACAGCCCGCTGTGATTACACCAAAAAAAGCAATGATTGTCTTTGGATGCTTATTCATAAATACAACTACAGGCTTCCGGTAGATGCCGCGGTCATGAAGCCACGTCCCCACCGCTCTGCTCTGGTCATATACCTGCTGAAATGTGAATCCTTCACTCTCATTTGCGAAAGCGATTTTATCCGGCACTTTTTTAACAATATCGTCCAGATAATTCATTACATGATTGTTCATAAAAGTCTGTCCTTTCTGCCGTTTCAGGCAGTAATGATTTCCTTATATTCCTGTTTTAATTTCCCGCATAACTCTACCGAGCATTTTGCCAGCACCTGCATCACATCCAGGTATCCGGCACCAATCTGTTCATCTCTGCGAATCATGGAAAGCTCTGTACAGCCCAGCAAAATTACCTCTGCCCCATTGTTCTTAAGTTCCTCTGACACCGCATGAAATTTGTCCATCTCGATAGGTCTTCCCGCCTTCACATCCTCATAGATTAAATCCATGACATAGCGCTGCATTTCGGGGGAGGGAATGATTCCGCGGATTCCTGCCTCATGCAGAGCCGCGTCAAACAGACCGCTCTGTATGGTGCCGTCTGTCGCCATCACACCGACGGTCTTTACGCCACGCGCTCGCAGGTAGGAAACGCTCTCCCGGATGCTGTGAATCACCGGTACACCAATCTGTTTTGTCAGTTCATCAAAAAAATAATTTGCGGTAATACAGGGAATCGCAATCAGCTCCGCCCCGTCTGCCGCCAGTTTTTTCCCAATCTCTGCCATGGGAATGCAGGGATTCTCACTGCTTCTGCCCAAAATATAACTGGTTCGGTCAGGAATCCAGGGGCAGTTATGAATCAGCATTTCAATATGCTCCTGATCGGTCCTTGCATCGGTCATCTCAATCACCATCTGCATGAAAAATGCAGTCGCCATGGGACCCAGCCCGCCGATTACCCCTAACTTCTTCATTTCTCAATCCCTCACTTACTGTATCTCCGGATACTGCTCCGGATCATAATTATGACTGCCACTGTTTGCATTGGAATACTCCATGAGTTCGGCATCGGTCCAGTAGAAAAATTCTGTTCCATCCTTCCGTCTGGTAGCATCAAAATGATGCCATCCCTCCCCCACATCAATGAGATTCCAGTAGTGCCGTGTATCCGAGGGTATCTTTTCAATGTCCATATTGGTAATGCCTGCCCTTGTCAGAAGGCACTTCGCTGTCATCGCATAGACATAACAGTCTCCCTTATGCTCCACCAGTCCAAGATAGGCTCCCTCCACCCAGTTATCCTTGGGAGAGCTGTCAATATAGGATATATTGTCATGCACGTAGCGGTAAATTGCGTAGGCCTGATCCAACTGTGTCATATCATCCGTCAGAATCTCCGAGAGAACCTGATCTGCCACTGCATTGACTTCTTCCGCCGTAGCCGTCTGGGCGCTTGCTTCCACTACAAAAACCTGCGCGGTGGCAGTTACTGTGTTTCCTGCCCGGTCTGTTGCGGAATAAGAAACCGTATAGGTACCGATTTCATTCAGATTGACACCGCTGCTGTCCACCACCAGCTCCACATTATCATCACAGTTATCCGTCACCGTAATCTCTCTTTTGTAGGAAATACTTTTCCCTACCTCCACGGTAAGGTCCTCCACTCCGGAGATTACCGGCGGCTCCGTATCCTCCGGTTCCACATGCAACACCGTGCTTAAATCCGTAACATTTCCTCCTGCATCCTCCAGACGTACCGTAACCTCCTGATCTCCCACTGTGTTAAAATCCGGTACCTTGGCATAGGAAACTGTCACCTGCGTAGCATCCTCCACCGCAGTGACAAATTCGGAAGCGCTTACGGTATTGCCCTTGGATACACTCAGTTCCTGTACCGTTCCCTGAGGAGCCTTGGTATCCTGTACGGTCAGCTCCGAATGGTACGTAAAAGGTCCAGACTTAATGAAAACATTGTAGATTCCCGGTGTGTCTGTATCCACCGTAGGGCTCGCTTCCGTATAAACGCCCTCATATCTTTCACTCTTCATAAAGTCAGAAACACTTACGCTTGTTCCAACTTCCACAACGCATTTTTTGTAAACACGGTCAAAAAAGCCACGGTAAATCCCATAAACGGCACCTGCCAGAATTGCTGTCATACAGAAAATGAGGATGCGGCGCTGTCTGCGCATTCTCTTAATTTTTCTCTTTCTTGCCTGCTCTCTTGATTTTCGTCTTCTCTGTTCTTCATTCATAGTAATTCAATCCTTTCAAACAGAAGCCCAATCATCATCATAAATCTTATAGGAAATTCCAGGAAATTTTCCTATAAGATAAGAAAAAGTCAGAAATAAATTCTGACTTTCTCCTCTCCCTCCCTTACACTGCCTGCTTTCCTTCACAATGTAAAGGATTCTGCCTGCAAAATGCTTACGCGTTCATCTGAGCAGCAACCTCTGCCGCAAAATCTTCCTGTTTCTTCTCAAGACCTTCACCAGTCTCAAAACGAACAAATCTCTTTACCTTAACGGTTGTTCCAACTGCCTTGGAAACCTCATCCAGATATTTTGCAACGGTCTGTTTGCCGTCCTCTGCCTTCACATATACCTGATCTACCAGACAGATTTCTTTCAGCTCTTTGCTTACACGTCCCTCAATCATGCCGTTGATTACCTTCTCCGGCTTCTGGGATTCCTTCGGATCGTTCATAATCTGTGCAAGTAAGATTTCTTTCTCATGAGCAATGTACTCCTCGCTGATTTCCTCGCGGGATACATACTTCGGATTAAGCGCTGCAACCTGCATTGCAATATTTACCATAGCCTCTTTTACCGCATCGTTTACAACATCGGTATCCGCTTCTACGATAACACCAATTCTTCCACCGCCATGTACATAAGATACCACACAGCCATGTGCTGCAACAACTTTTTCAAATCTGCGGATCTTTAAGTTCTCACCGATTACCGCAACCTTCTCAACCAGCGCATCCTTAACGGTCTTGCTGCTGTCCTCATTCCATGCTTCCTCCATGAATGCGTCCATATCGGCTGCATCGGAATTCACTGCCTGATTTGCAACTGCTTTTACGAACTGCTGGAAAGTATCATTCTTTGCCACAAAGTCTGTCTCAGAATTTACTTCCACAACGGCTGCTGTCTGGTCGTCTTTAACAACAACTGTACAAAGACCTTCTGCTGCGATTCTGCTTGCTTTCTTCTCTGCCTTTGCCTGTCCGTTCTTTCTTAAGAACTCAACAGCCTCTTCCATATTGCCATTTGTCTCATTCAATGCTTTTTTGCAATCCATCATACCTGCGCCGGTCATCTCACGCAGTTCTTTTACCATAGCTGCTGTAATAGCCATTTTCTCGTCCTCCAAAATTATAAAATCGTTACAGATTACTCTGCCTCTGCCACTGCCTCTTCTTCATCGGCTGCAGCAGACTCTGCCTCCTCTGCGGTCATCTCAGCGCCCTGATTTGCCTCGATTACTGCATCAGCCATCTTAGATACGATTAATTTAACGGCTCTGATTGCATCATCATTACCCGGAATCACATAATCTAACTCTTCCGGATCACAGTTTGTATCGGCGATACCGATAAGGGTAATTCCCAGTGCATGTGCTTCCTGTACGCAGATTCTCTCCTTCTTCGGATCAACGATGAAGATTGCATCCGGAATCTTCTTCATTTCCTTGATACCGCCAAGGTTCTTCTCTAATTTCTCCCACTCTTTCTTAAGTGCGATAACCTCTTTCTTCGGCAGTACTTCAAAGGTACCGTCGGTAGCCATTGTCTCAATCTCTTTTAATCTTGCGATACGGCTCTGGATGGTCTTGAAGTTGGTAAGCATACCACCTAACCATCTCTCATTTACATAGTACATTCCGCAACGCTCTGCCTCGCTCTTGATGGCATCCTGAGCCTGCTTCTTTGTACCAACAAAAAGAATGGCACCGCCCTCTGCAGCGATGTCGGATACAGC
Organism: Roseburia sp.; assembly: GCA_051877675.1. Lineage (GTDB taxonomy): Bacteria > Bacillota > Clostridia > Lachnospirales > Lachnospiraceae > Roseburia. Next base: position 32,224 of record JBJEJC010000046.1, read on the forward strand.
CTTGTAAGCCTCATCTACCTTACCTACAGACTTCTGTAAGTCGATGATGTAGATGCCGTTACGCTCGGTGTAGATGTACGGAGCCATCTTCGGGTTCCATCTTCTGGTCTGATGTCCAAAGTGAACACCTGCTTCTAATAACTGTTTCATTGAAATAACACTCATTTTTCTACCTCCATGGTTTTGTTCTTCCATATGCCTCATCCCTCCGGACAACCGTTTCCGGCACCATTCCGGCGGTCTGCATATGTGTTTTTTCAATTGAGCCTTAAGGATTGTATCACAAATCCGGTATGGATGCAAGCTTTTTCTTTTCAAAAAGGCACAAAAAAGGGACTGCTTCTTATCCGCAGTCCCTTTCCACGCTTCTGTTTCTACTGTTCTCTTTTCTCCAGCGGTCCTAACGTCAGTTCCTCGGCAATATCTTCCATTGTGGCGTCCATAGGAATCTCATAAGTTCCCACGCTGATAAAATCAGCTATGTTTACCTCAAACAGATATTTACGCAGGGCTTCTGCATCGTCAATGATTCCCGCCTTCGTCAGTTCCTCACAGATATCCCGGCATACCTGACCGCGTTTCACTACAAGTGTATAGGTTTCTGCTGGTTGTTCCGATTCTTTCTGACTGTTTTCATCCCCGGACTCTTTTTCCGTATCCGGCTGCTTCGCCATATCTTTTTCCGTATCCGATTTCTCTGTTGTATCTTTTTTTGTGTCCGTATCCGTTTTCTCTGTTGTATCTTTTTCTGTGTTCGTATCCGTCTTCTCTGCCGTATCCTTTTTGTTGTCAGATTCTTGCGAATTTCTTTCCGTGCTCTCCGATATCTCTTCCGTATCCGGTTCTGCGGTATCGAACAGACCTCCATCTTCTTTCATAACCATTCCAAGCTGGGCTGCTCTTGCAATGATTTCCTCATCCGACATAGAATTGTCCTGGTTTGCAAAGCCAATCATCAGAATAATCGTGGTAACAATAATTCCGATGCCAAGCCCGCGCAGATAATATTTCAACTTCACAGGTTCAATTCTCCTTTATAAAGTCCAATCACAAGTTTTACCTCGCCAAGTCCCAGCCCAAGTCTTCTGGCGATTTCCACATCCTTTACCCCTTCTTCATGCAGGGTCAGTATTTCTTTGTTATGATTTTCCTTTTCCCCGGAAGGAGTCTCCGGCTCCGCAGTCTCCTCCTCGGCGACCATATCCATCTCCAGCTCGGAAAGATCGGGAAGTCCGGCATTTTCCACTGCCGTATTATCTGTACCCACCAGTTGCTGGTTTAACAGTTCCTGGACACCCGAGGTACTTCTGATCATGCCCGGCTGGGGAAGTTCTTCCAGCCTTCGCTGTGTACTTGCCGCCTGTTCCTGCATACTGCGCACATCCGCTGCCAGGCGCTGAAGGTCTGAGGTCATACTGGTAAGCTCCGTATGTTTGTCATTCAGCATATTATATAAGAACATAATCTCATTGTGTGTCTTATTCATATGCTCAATCACGGTATCGGAGTAATCATTAATTGCCATAATTTTCTCATTGCTCATCTGCTCCATGGCTCGTTCCACCTTACCCGCAGAGGCTTCCAGTTGTCTGTCAATGGCATCCTCGATTTTAGCATCCGCATTCTTCAGATCCCGCTCAATAATATTTTTCAGTTCTTCCTCACTGAGCTCCGCAATTTTATTTAATTCCGAAGGTGACAGTTTCTCTGTGACAAAAAAGCTTCCAATCATGAATATGCATCCAATCAGAAGCAAAATAATCTCTACTCCAGTCATATATTTCCCCTATATCTTGATGTCAAAATTTCCTCTCTGCCCTTTAAAGATGACTTTCCCGTCTTTTACAGTATCCTCCTTCTTCTTACGGCGCTCTTTTCCCCCACTGCCCTGATAAGAATTATTTCCTTTCTCCTTGGCATCGTAGCGGTAGCCCGTGTTCTCCTTTTCCTCCGGATCCTGTACCTGATGGGCAAGCCGGTCTTCCTGTTTCTGCTGCTGCACCTGGATATTATGCTGCTCCACCACAGGTCTGTTATCCTCTGCCTGCTTCATATTGCTGACATCCTGTGTCCGCTGAATCATCCCATTGAATTCAACCGGCCGTATCGACATATTCGTCACCTCTGTTCTAATCCACCAGAACCCCCATATAATTTCCCATTTTCTTTCGCATCTTCTGCAGTGCCTTTGTATGAAGCTGAGAAATGCGGGATTCCGACACCTCGAGAATATTGCTGATTTCTTTTAATGTCAAATCTTCATAATAATATAGCAGTATGACCTTACGTTCCTTCTCGGTCAAAAGGTCCAGCGATTCGCTCAGAACTTTTTTCAGTTCCTCTTCTTCAATGGAATCCTCCGGCTGCGCAAAATGAGAATTAAATGTGGCATCCATGACAGGTTCCCCTCCCTGCTCCACAAACTCATTCAGAGAAACCATATTCGTAACCTTAAGCTGCGACTGCCACTCATTCAATTCTGACTCTGCTATTCCAAGCTCTCCCGCAATATCCGCATCCGAGGCATTCTTTCCCGTCCTTGTTTCAATCTGTCGGATTGCCTCGTCGATCTTTTTCTGCTTCTGCCTTACCGTTCTGGGAATCCAGTCCATTTTACGGATCTGATCCAATATCGCCCCCCGAATCCGTAAGCTCGCATAGGTTTCAAACTTGACATCTTTTCCCAGATCAAACTTATCGATTGCATCAATCAGTCCAAATATTCCATAACTGACCAGATCCTCATACTCCACGTTATAGCCCAGATACATACTGAGCCGCCCCGCCACCACCTTTACCAATGGCGCGTATTCTACAATGATTTTTTCACGCAATTCCGTGGACGGATGTTTCTGATATTCTTCCCAAAGTTTCTCTCTGTCTACTGTTTTCATCTGAAGCCCCCACGTTCAAGTTATTTTTCTTCCTGCTTTTCAGACTCACCCTCCCCGGTTTCACTGTCTTCTGCAGTTTCCTCCGTACCTTCCGTGGTATCTTCTTCCTCCGTCATCTCCTTAAAGTTGCGGTCCAGCACAACTTTTACAACACTGCCCAATATGTAAAATATAATCAGTACGATTAACAGTGTCTTCGTAAATTCAAAAAGCTCTATATGCTTTACAATACCAGTGATGCAGGTAACCAGACCTGCTGTCAGCATAATAATTGCAGGTATTGATTTTGTCTTCATAAACCAACCATACCTTTCCCAAAGCTCCGGCGAAACACATCTCCTTATATAATCTTTAAAGGCTTTCCAACCGACTTAATATAGTATTCCCCCGTATCGCAGTGAAGTTCCACTGTTCTACCGTAATTCAGACCGGTATCCTCCGCCACAAGCCGAATTCCAAGTTCCTTCAGCTTAAGCTTTGCCGCTTCCGCGTTTCTTGCTCCAATGTTTCCAATATCGGACAGTCCGCTGACTTCAAACATCCTTGCTCCCCCCGCAATCTTTGCCACCAGACGGCTTCTGTTTCCGCCTGCCGCAATGACTCTGCGCAGCAGTTCATCAATGCCTGTATCTGCGAATTTTGCAATATTTCCATTGTTTCTTGCCTTTGTACTGTCCGGCAGCATATAATGAACCAGACCTCCCACCTTAGAAACCGGATCATAAAATGTAAGTCCAATACAGGATCCCAGCCCTAAAGTAGTGATAACGTCAGGCGCTTTGCATATATTCAAATCTGCCATTCCCACTTTTATCACTTCGCTCATATACCTTCTCCTTATAGTGGAACCCCAAGTGCTTTCAAGATTTTCTCGTAAGACTCCTGCTCAGGCATCAGGATAAAATAACCATTGATTGACACATCCGCACAAATCTCCGTCTGTATCAGCAATGCATTATCTCCAAACTGCCCAAATTCTATTGCCGGCACACTTAAAATAGATGCCGCCATATCCACTGCAATATAAGGAATAGATGGTGCAATTACAAGGTTTGTCAGGGAAGAAAGCGCAGAAAGATATGAGCCTGCGATAATATTTCCAATTTCCTTCAAAGCGGACAGTTCCATCTCACCAAACGGCTGATCCTCCGGTGCATCCATCATCATTAACCGATTCACCAGATAACGTGCAGACGGAATGTCGATTAGAAACATCATGCTTCCTTCGATATCATTCTGCACTTCCAGAAAGATTCCTACAATTGTCTCGTCTTCTGCACCCACAGCGCTTCCCAGCTTCGATACTTCCATCAGTCTGATATTCGGCACATTCATGTCTATCTTCATGCCAAGCATATTTGCAATGGCTGTCGTAGCATTTCCTGCGCCGATATTACCGATTTCCTTCAGGACATCCAAATACATTTCATTTACGGTTTCCAGTTCTAATTTTCCCATGAATCTACACTGCCCTCCTTTCTTAATATAGAACGTTAGTGAGACCGGACAGATCTCACTAACTTCTATATCAGTGGCACTTACATACAACTGCCACCCGTTATATGCTTTCTCCAACAATTGCACTGAGTTCGAACAGAGAAATCAGCTCGTCTCCATGCTTGCCAATTCCATTGATGAACTCTCCATGATTGGAGCCTTTCTCAATATCATCGTCGCTTAACATCACTACTTCCTTCACTTCATCAACGATAATTCCCAGTGCTCCAAGCTCCTCGATTTTCAAAATAATAATACGGCTGGCATTGGTGAACTCATCATCCGGGAGTCCCATTTTAAGACGCACGCTCATAACGGGCACCACCTCACCACGGATGTTCATCACTCCCTTAAAATAGGGCTGCACCTTCGGAACTCTGGTAATCTTCTGCATACGAACAATATTGTCAATATACCCGATATCAATACCATACTGCTCACTGCCGACCATAACTACAATATATTGTTTGGTTTCCTTTTCCATTGTTTCAATTTCATTTGCCATGACTGCCACCCTCCATTACATTAATGTATTGACATCCAGGATTAACGCCACTTCGCCATCACCGAGAATGGTAGCGCCGCTGATAATCTTGCTGTTGTTCATGTACTTGCCAAGTGACTTGATAACAATTTCCTGCTGTCCTAACAGCCCGTCCACAACAAGTCCTGTCAAATTGTCCCCCTTCTGTACAATAACCACAGTCAGGCTCTCCGGTTCTTCTTCCTTCGGCGGGCAGTCCAGCATACGATCCAGACGAATCAGCGGGATAACCTTTCCGCGAAGATGAATCACTTCTTTTGCCTCCACATATTTGATATCCTTCACGGGAATATCCTCAATATTTGAAATGGAGCCCAATGCAATCGCATATTTCTCGTCACGTACTTCCACAAGAAGCGCCTGAATAATTGCAAGGGTCAGCGGCAGACGCACGGTAAAGGTACTTCCCTCACCTAAAGCTGTCTCTACCTCCACATCACCGCCCAATGCTTCGATATTCGATTTTACAACGTCAAGACCTACGCCACGTCCGGAAATATCTGTAATCTTCTTTGCCATGGAAAAGCTTGGCAGAAACAGAAGGTTGATGATTTCCTTCTGACTCATATTCTCCGCCTGCTCTTCTGTGATAACACCACGCTCAATCGCTTTGGTGCGCACTGCCTCCACATCAATTCCGTTTCCATCATCGCCGACTTTAATGATGACATTATTTCCTTCCTGGAATGCATTCAGGAAAATTGTCCCGACCTCCGGCTTGCCTCTCTGAATACGGGTCGCATTGTCCTCCAGGCCATGGTCCGCTGAGTTACGGAGCAAATGCTGCAGCGGGTCACCAATCTGATCCACCACGGTACGGTCAAGCTCGGTATCCTCACCTGTCATATGCAGTTCCATTTTCTTATTGAGCTTTCTGGACAAATCACGGATCATTCGCGGGAACTTACTTACTACACTCTCAATAGGAACCATTCGCACTTTCATGACAGATTCATGGAGGCTTGTGGTAATTCGCTCCAGCGACTCAATTCTTTCATGGAACAACTGATACTGTGAGTTTGCAGTACTTGTGGTATTATCTGCAATGGACACCAGACTGTTCTTTTCGATAATAAGCTCGGACACCTGATTCATCAGTGTATCCAGTTTTTCAATATCCACACGTACCGTACGGTTTGTGACGGGTTTCGCCACTGCCTGCTTCTTATTGTTTCCTGCTGATGCCGCCGGTTTTGCCGATGCTGCCGGTGCGGTCTCCGCTGACACTGCCGCCGGTGCTGCTGATGCTTCCGCCGGTGCTGCCGGTGCGGTCTCCGCTGCCGCCGCAGCAGCCTCCGCTGCCTCCTGCTTGTCCACTAATGTCTCATATTTCACTTCTTCCCCTACCACACGTTCAATCTCGGATACTGCTTTTGCAGCTTCACAGATTTTCTCGAAGGGTTCGTCGGATGCCATGAAGAAGCTGAAATCATAATCAAAATGTTCGTCTTCAATTTCCTGGGAGCTGGGACTATATACAAGGATCTCACCAAATTCCTCCACTGCCTTAAAGACGAGAAATGCTCTGGCCGCCTTTAACAGGCACTCTTTCTGTATGTAGATGGTAAATCCATAAATATGTGCGCCGTTATCCTGTGCATCCTTGATTTTGTTTTTCTCCGCCTCATTCAGTTCAACGGTATAATATTTCTTGCCGTCTTCCGCTTCCACAGCACCGCTTTCCTTTGGTGCCGCTGCCGCCGGTTCCGGTACCGGAGCCTCTCCGTTTGCTGCCGCGATAAAATCATTCAATTCCTTGATGATCAGCTCGTTTTCTTCCGTTCCCTCGTCCGAGCTTTCTTTTACGCTCGTAAGATATCCTTCAATGGCATCCAGACATTTGAACAGAAGATCAATCATGGAACTGTTTACCTTGATTTTATCACTGCGGACTTCCTGGAACACATTCTCCATATCATGGGTCAGGCGCTGCATACGCTTAAATCCCATGGTTCCCGCCATTCCCTTTAAGGAGTGTGCTGCACGGAAAATCTCATTGATGGTATCCATATTCTCCGGCTCTTTTTCCAGAACCATGATGCAGTCACTTAAGTTCTGTAAATGTTCATCTGCTTCATCGATAAATACTTCAAGATACTGGCTTACATCCATACTACTGTACCCCCACATTCTTTGTGATAGTTTGAGCTACTTCTTCCAGTGGAACTACTTCATCTACCATACCGGCATCAGCAATCGCCTTAGGCATCCCGTATACAACACAGGTGCTGGCATTCTGCCCAATCACATAAACCGGTTTGCTTTTTGCCAGAGACAGGATTCCGTTGGTCCCGTCTGCTCCCATTCCTGTCAGCACCACACACACTACCTGATCATATCCGCTGTTTTTCAGAGAATCATAGGTAATATTGGCGCAGGGACGCAGACCTCCAATCGGGGGCATTTCATTCAGGGAAATTTTATGCCCTCCCGCACACTTCACGACCTCCATGTGCTTTCCACCCGGCGCAATGTATACCGTTCCCTTCTGCAGGATATCGCCCTCCTCAGCCTCCTTTACCTTTATCGGGCTGATTTCGTTCAGACGATCTGCCATGGACTTGGTGAATCCTGCGGGCATATGCTGTACCAGTACCATCGGCGCATTCAGATCCTTGGGAAGTTTGGGGATTACGCTCTGCAGGGCTTTTGGACCTCCGGTTGAACAGGCAAGGGCAACAATCTTATTTCCGCTTTTGAGTCCTGTGCTTTTTTTCTTCGGAGCTGCAGGTGTCTTGGCAAGCCCTGTGCTCCGAATTGACTGATTGTAGTTCTCTGTCTTTACCACAGCCATAAGCACTTCAATCAGTGTTTTTCGGAACTGCTCACCTTTCGCCTCCACGATATTGGTAGGCTTTGTCACAAAATCCACCGCTCCGCGTTCCATTGCCCGGATTGTCACATCCGCATCCTTTGTGGTCATGGTACTTACCATAATCACGGTTGCATTAATCCGTTCCCGCTGGAGTCTCTCCAGAAGCTCCAGACCTCCCATATGCGGCATATTTACATCCAGAATCACACCATCATACTTTGTTGTCTTAAGCTTCTCATATGCCTCGAGACCATCCCGGCATACATCATTTGCTTGAAATGTTCCATCTGAGTTAATTATATCACAGATGACCCTTCTCATAAGTGCAGAATCATCAACAACCAAAATATTTTTCTTCATAAAATTCACCTTATCAGTGCTTGATTGAACGTGCCTTCCGGTCTTCTTCAAAAATAAACTGAATGATTTCTTCTCTTACCTTATCGTCCTTCAACAGGAACTTGACACGGCTCTCATAATGTCTTTCCTTTGCCGCTGTAACTGGAATACTCTCAATCACCTGCCCCACAAGATAATACATCTTATTAAGCTTATCATTGACAAGTCTTAGGGCAAGCATAATATATTTTCCTGCCTCCAGTGGCTCCGGTACATTCAGCCGGACACCGCCTCCGCTGATGTCCACCATTTTACAGGTATGCTCCCGCGAACCAACCTCTTCCCCCTCGCTCAGGCGAACAAAAATGGCATCCCCGGAATTCATTTTTGCCTCCTCCTCGGTCAGATCATAATAATCCACCTCTATGACCATGGGAAGCCGGTAATATTCTCTTCGCTGAAATCTTTCTAAAGAAGATTTCAGACGAATCAGCAGCATATATATATTTTCCTTCTTATAGCGCTCCACAATGATACCAGTAGCACGGTACATTCCGCCGCCCCCGTAAAAGATAAACTCAAACCTGACATTCAGAGGCAGAAGCATAAGCCTTCCTCCCTCCGTAGGCATCAGCACTTCAATATCTTCATTGGGCTTGATATCCAGGATCTGGCTCTTATAGATTTTAGCATTTTTTGCTTCTCCATCCGTTTGTTCCACCACCTGCTGTATCAGCCGAATGTCAATTTTATTTCCCGGATGGAGTAATTCTGAAATTTTCATCCTGTCAACTCCTCACTCTCTGTGGCGCAATAAATCCGAAAACATTTTTGCGATTCCCCAGTTCAGCCGTACAGGTTTACGCTCATCATTAAGCAGATTCGAGGTCATCACCTCAAATGCCCGGGCTGAATTACTTCTGGGCTGATAGATTGATACGATTTTCTGCTGACGCACTGCCTTTTCCAATATCGCATCCTGTGGAATCATTCCAAGATAGCCAACGGTTCCGTGAAGGAACTGCTGAACCACAGAATTCAGCTTTTCATAGACATTTCTGCCCTCCTCCTCCGACGTAACACGGTTTGAAACAATATTGACAGATACGGCTCCCGGATTAAAACCTGGATTCCGGTAAAGTGTCTTAAGCAGAGAGTAGGAATCGGTCAGTGAACTCGGATCCGGCGTCGTAACCACCAGGACCTCCTGGCTTGCCGCCACAAATTCCAGCACCTGATCCGATATTCCTGCTCCGGTATCAATCAAAATCACATCCGCCAGCTCATCCAGTTCGCCAAGACACTTCACCAAATACATAATCTGTTCCCTGGTAAGCTGGTTCATTCCCACAATCCCGGCGCCTCCGGAAACAAATCCGATTTCCATCGGACCCTCCGTTATAATCTCACGGATATTTTTCCCACGGTAAATCAAGTCACTAAGATTATACTTCGGCATTGCGCCAAACATAACCTCTACATTCGCCAACCCGAAATCCGCATCAAAGATTAGTACTCTTTTTCCCTGTCTGCGCATCCAGACCGCAAGGTTTACCGCTACATTTGATTTCCCGACTCCGCCTTTTCCACTGGTTATGGTAATTACCCTGGCACTTGGCTTAATTGCCTGATTTTTCAGTTTTATCACATTTCTTAGGCTTTCTGCCTGATCCATAAACTACCTTCCTCCCAGGAGCTGCTTCACAATCTTTTGCGTATTGAATTCCTCTATATCATCCGGAACATTCTGACCATATGCCGTATAGGAAACCTCCGCCCCGGAATATAGTCTGATATTGAGAATATTCCCCAGCGATGCCGTCTCATCCAGCTTCGTGAAAATCAGTTTATAGTCTGCTATTTCCTTGTAGATATCCACAATATCCAAAAGATCCCGATATTTCGTAGTCGCACTTAAAACAAGAAAAACTTCCTTCTCATATTCCTCTCCCAGACCGCCAATGAGCTTTTTCATATCCTCACACTGAACCTCATTCCGATGGGAAAAGCCTGCCGTATCCACAAATACAAAATCATAGTCACTGACTCTTGCAATCGCATCATTTAACTCCTCCGCAGAATAAATAATGCTCATCGGAGAATCGAGAATATTGGCATACACCCGCAACTGCTCTGTCGCTGCAATCCGGTATGTATCTGCTGTCAGAAATGCAACGCGTTTTCCGTATTCCACCTTATAACGGGAAGCAATCTTTGCAATGGTAGTAGTTTTTCCTACACCGGTAGGTCCGATAAAGAAAATGACACGGGGTTTCTTTCCATTCAGCGCAATCGGATGGGGCTGTCCAAATTTCAAAATCATTTTCTGATAAACACTGGAAAGGATGTAATCCACACTGCTTCCACTGTGCATCACCTTCTCAGCCTCGTCCATAATCTGATTGACGTACTTCTCATTCACATCATTTTCCAAAAGGGTGCGGTAAAGCATCTTGATCAACTGGAATCCCTCCTGATTCGCCGCCGTTTTCTCCAGTTTTGGCTCCTGCACTTCCTTTTCCGCCACACGGCTTCCCTCCGCCGCAAACTGCTTCTCCAGTATGCTGGAAAGATCTTCCAGGCGTTTCCCAAGTTCTTCACTGTCAATTTCACTTTTGGGTTTTGCCGTAGACTGCTCCATTTTCTTCTCCTGCGTCTTCTCCTCCGGTGCGCTGCTCTGCTGCAACCGGGAAAGGTTTAAGTTTTCGTCCGCTGCCAGGTTAATGCTCTCATGCATCTTCATCGGTGTTCCCAGTGCCTGCAGCGGATTGTTGAATTTCTCCTTTTCTTCAATGGCTGCTGTCACCTCAAATGTGGAGCTTTTAAAAACCTTAAAGACTCCCTTTGGTTTAATTTCTTTGACATTCATTACCACCGCACCGGCACCCAGCTCCTGCTTTGCCTTCTCAATTGCTTCTTCTTTTGTCTTTCCCTGATATTTATTGATTGTCATTTACGCGGTCACCATCCCTACTGATTGTAATTCTACGTTTGATTCAACCTCATTGTATGAGACTACAATCAGGTCCTTAAAATAATCTTCTGTCAGCTTTTTAAAGTACATTCTTACAATCGGAGATGTAATAACGATTGCACTCTTTCCCATATTTTCAAGCTTTGCGACTTCATTCTCCACAGAGCCCATAATTGCCTTGGTCTTGTCCGGATCCAGCGTAAGGTACGCGCCCTGTTCCGTCTGTTTTACAGAAGACATGATTTCCTGCTCCAGCTTCGGGTCCAGAGTAATGACGCTCGTAGTCTCATTTGCCGGAAAATATTTGCTGGAAATTGCACGTTTCAAGCCCTGTCTTACGTATTCCGTAAGTACATCCGTATCTCTGGTAGCAGATGCATGATCTGCCAGTGTCTCAAAAATCGTAAGCAGATCGCGGATGGAAATTCCCTCGCTAAGCAGATTCTGCAATACCTTCTGAATTTCTCCAAGTCCAAGGAGCTTTGGCACCAGTTCTTCCACCAGAACCGGATTGCTCTCTTTTAAATTGTTGACCAGATTCTGGACATCCTGTCTGGTAAGCAGTTCCGCAATGTGGGAACGAATTACCTCCGTCAGATGCGTTGCAATGATAGACGGCGGGTCTACCACGGTATATCCAAGACTCTCCGCACGCTCCCGCTGGCTCTCCGTAATCCAGATTGCCGGCAGATGGAAGGACGGTTCAAAGGTAGGAATACCGGTAATTTCCTCCTCCACATAACCTGGGTTCATTGCCATATAATGATCAAACAGAATCTCGCCTTCTGTCACCTGGATACCCTTAATCTTGATAATATACTGGTTCGGATTCAACTGGATATTATCACGCAGACGGATAATCGGAACAACGGTACCAAGCTCCATGGCAATCTGGCGCCGTATCATTACCACACGATCCAAAAGGTCTCCGCCCTGATTCACATCAGCCAACGGAATAATGCCATAACCAAACTCCAGTTCTATTGGGTCCACCTGCAGCAGAGAAACCACATTTTCGGGGCGACGGATTTCCTCCGCTTCTGCCTCCGCTTCGTTTGCTTCCTCCTCAATACTTTCAATCGCACTGTTCTTCTCCACTGAACGCCCGGCAATTGCAAATACCAGACCCAACGGTACGAACAGATAAACCTTGAGCGGAGTCACAATTCCCAGGAAAGCCAGAGTTGCGCCTACGATATAAAGAACCTTGGGAATACCAAACAACTGGGACACCAGTACATGACTGAAATCCGCCTCCTTAGATGCCTTCGTTACCAGAATACCGGTTGCCAGTGAAATCAGAAGTGACGGAATCTGAGAACAAAGTCCATCACCAATGGTAAGCAGGCCGTAATGCTGGATTGCCTCACTAAACTCCATTCCTCCTCGCAATACACCCATAATGGTTCCGCCTATCAGGTTGACAAACGTAATAATCAGTCCGGCTGCCGCATCTCCCTTTACATACTTGGTGGCACCATCCATAGAACCGAAAAAGCTGGATTCCTCCTGGATCTTATTCCGTCGTTCTCTCGCTTCCTTCTCTGTGATTGTACCAGTGTTTAAGTCTGCATCAATTGCCATCTGTTTACCGGGCATTGCGTCCAGAGTAAAACGTGCCGTTACCTCTGCCACACGCTCAGAACCTTTATTAATGACAACAAACTGAATGATGATAAGGATAATGAACACGATGGCACCGATTACCATATCACCGCCACCTACAAACTGACCGAAGGTTTCCACCACATTACCCGGTGAACCTGTAGTCAGAATCAGACGTGTTGACGACACGTTCAACGCAATTCGGAAAATGGTGGTAAATAACAGAAGGGTCGGGAAAAAGGCCATATCCAGAACTTCCTGCACGAATAATGTGTTAAACAGTACAATCAATGCAATGGAAATGTTGATTGCCAGCATGACATCCAATAGGGTGGAAGATATCGGCACTATCAAAAAGATGACTGCAGCAAGTATGTACAGTGCAACACCTATGTCAGATTTCTTCATGCCATTTCCTCCTTAAGTTTCTATTTGTTCTTCCTATTATAAACCATTGCAAGAACTTCCGCTACTGCCTGATACAATTCGGGTGGAATTTCTTCTCCAATTTCCACATTGGCATACAGCATTCTCGCAAGGGGCTTGTTTTCTACGATTTCTATTCCATTCTCTTTTGCAGCTTCTTTAATCTTCTGTGCCAGATAGTCCTCACCCTTTGCCAGCACCACCGGCGCTCTTGCCTTTTCTGCCTCATACTTAATCGCAACTGCAAAATGGGTCGGGTTAGTGATGACCACATCCGCCTTGGGAACGTCCTGCATCATACGCTTTCGGGATGCCTCCCTCATACGCTGACGCTGACGGCCTTTAATCTCCGGATTTCCCTCTGTATTCTTATACTCATCCTTAACCTCCTGCTTCGTCATCTTCATGTCTTCCTTGAAGCGGAACTTCTGATAAATAAAATCCGCAATACCGACAATCAGATATACGAGACTGATTTTAAATCCGGTATTGATGACGATATCCCCGCAGAAGGCAATCGCCTGATTTAACGGCATATCATATAAGATAAAAATTTTATCCGCATCACCACGGATAGAAGTATATGCCACATAAACAATCAAAAATATTTTTAAAATAGACTTTGCCAGTTCAAACAGCGAATCCTTAGAAATAATACGCTTAAATCCATTGATTGGATTAAATTTATCCGGCTTGGGTTTTAATGGCTTTGCTGTGACCTTCCACCCCACCTGCAAAACGGAGACCAATGCAGTAACGGAAAATCCAAAAATCATAAAAGGAATTGTCAGCTTTATGATTTCAAGTAATATCTTGTAGAGAAATGCAGCCACTTCCTGCTCGGAAAAACTTTTCGCGCTCTGTCTTGCCAGCGTCGACATGGAACCGTAAGCAAAATCAAAGGTCTCCAGAAACCCGCTCCCCACAAATCCAACAAACGCCTTCAATACCAAAAAGAAAACTATGAGGTCAATGGCGGACACCAGTTCCTTACTCTTAGAAACCTTTCCCTCTTCTCTCGCCTCTCTTAACTTCTTCGCAGTTGCCGGCTCTGTCTTCTCTCCGCCGGGTCCGTCTTTGGCAAACCATTGAAGATCATAGGCGAGAACCCATTCGCTTCCTTTTTGTTCCATCCTAATACATTCCTTCTATGAACATAACCATAAGTCTCCGCATCTCCTGGAAAATAAAATCTGCAACCACCGGAAGCATGGAAACTGTCACCAGCAAGATGGTAAGACCCAACAGCAGCTTCATCTGCATACCCACAGCAAACATATTCATCTGTGGTGCTACCTTCGCCATAATGCCCAGAATACTGCTCAGAATCATCATGCAGATGAAAATAGGAAGTACGATACGGAAACCAATGTTAAACATATTTCCCATATAAGTCGTCATCGATGTCAGCAGGCTGTCCCAATGAAACACCTGTCCATTGATTGGTATTACCTGATAGGAATCCACTAACGCCCTCAGAATCACATGATGCATATCCGTCACAACAAGCAACAGTAAAATAAAGTACTGGTATAAGCTGCCGGTGATAGTAACCTGATTGTTGGTGGTCGGATCAAAAACCATTGCCATGGACAAACCAATATCCATGTCAATAATGTTTCCTGCAAATAAAATAATGGAATTACAAATGTTTGCAGCAAGTCCAATCAGCAACCCTGTAATTCCTTCCTTTAAAACTATGATTGCATACCCAAAAAGACCCGTATACTCAATGCCTGTCTTATCCACCACTCCATAGAGCACGATGGCAACAGCCGCAGAAAACCCAATTTTTACCTTATTGGGAACCCCCTGTGTTCCAAAGAACGGCGCGATATATACAAAACAGGATATGCGTACCAATATTAAAATCAGTATCTCCAGATTAGCCAGTGAAAACGTGTAATTAACCATAAACTATTAACCGCCAAGATACAAGCTGAAATTCGACCACAAGGACTGAATAAGTGTTGTCAGATTCTTAAGAATCCAGGGTCCAAAAATCATAATTCCCACAAACACTGCCACAATCTTAGGTACGAAAGTTAACGTCTGCTCCTGAATAGAAGTAACCGTCTGGATAATACTGATAATCAGCCCCACCACAAGCGAAATAATCAGCAGCGGAGCTGAACAAATGATAATCGTATAAATTGCCTCCCGGGCAATATCAAGAACCTGCCCTTCTGTCACTTTCTATCCCCTCCTTTGCTGAAAGCTGCTCTGTCTAATAGAACGTATTCACCAGATTTCCGATCAAGAGATTCCATCCATCTGCCAATATAAACAGTAATATCTTGAATGGAAGGGAAATGGTTGTCGGCGGCAGCATCATCATACCCATCGACATAAGCACAGACGCCACTACCATATCAATTACAATAAACGGTATGTAAATTACAAAGCCTAAAATAAATGCATAACGCAGTTCGCTGATAATAAATGCAGGAACCAGGGTAGTCATCGGAATATCGTCATAAGATTCGTAGGTCTCCCCCTCTGAATCCATATCAACGAAAAGCTTTAAATCCTTCTCCTGAACCTGTCCATACATGAACTGACGAATCGGTCCCTCCGCTTCTTCCAGCGCTTCCTCCATCGTAATCTCTCCGGCATCCAGCGGTTTAATCGCATTCTCATTAATCTGCTGGAACGTGGGCCACATGATAAAAAATGTGATAAAAAGTGCCAGACCAATCAGCACCTGATTCGGTGGTGATGTCTGCGTACCGATTGCAGTCCTGACAAAATGAAGTACTATAATGACTCTGGTGTAAGAAGTCATCATAATCAAAATGGAGGGTGCCAGCGCCAGCACTGTCAGAACCAGAAGTGCACGAATTGGTGTAGACACAGCCCCGGTATCGTTGTTATAGGTAATGGAAAGCCCATTATTGTTGTCACTCGTAGCGCTTGCTGTACTTTTCTCATCCGGATCTGTAAATCCACTGATGCTGTCCGGATCCATAGATGCCGCATACACTCTGGTAGTTCCACAGGATACCGTTACCACTGCAACAAGTACAATCACTGCAAAAAGGAACGAGACGATGCAATATATTTTTTTAAATTTTGTCATAGTCTAACCCTATTTCTGTTCCTTAAACTTCTCCAGAATATCCTTAAACTGTCTTGAAGTTGTCTGCTCTGTCACCTCCGGCAGCTCCGTGAGCTGCTCTTTAGTCAACTGTGCCAGCATGGATACTTCCTCTTTGCCCACTGCTACCACAAGGTAAAGTTCACCTGCTTTCACAATCTCTATGTACTTTCCATTGGCAATTTGCAGGGTTTCTATAATCTGAAGATTCTTATTGTGCATCTTCGACTTCTGAAATCCTCCCAGCCATTTTGTGGTAAAGTAGGTCAGTGCCAGCACAAGAAGAAAAATCAGAATTGCCCCTAAAAGCTGGACAAAGCTGTTTAAGGAAGACGTCAGCAGTATCATATTAACCAACTACTTTTTTCACAGCTTCCAGTACACGCTCTGCCTGGAACGGTTTTACAATAAAATCCTTTGCACCGGACTGAATTGCTTCAATAACCATTGCCTGCTGTCCCATAGCAGAACACATAATAACATTGGCTCCTGCATCAATTGCTTTGATTTTCTTTAATGCCTGAATTCCATCCATATCCGGCATGGTGATATCCATAAGCACCAGATCCGGTTTTACTTCCGGATACTTCTCTACAGCCACTGCCCCATTCTCTGCCTCTGCAGCAATCTCATAACCATTCTTTGTTAAGATGTCCTTAATCATCATTCTCATAAAAGCAGCATCGTCACAAATCATAATTTTTGCCATATCTCTTTTCTCCTATTCTTAATAATTTACATTTTGTTCTAAATACGCTGTACCTGCACATGTTTCGTGCCACCGGTACATTCTATACACACACCGGTTTCCCGGTATTGTGAATTATTTGATAATCTCGGTAATCCGGATACCGTAGCTTTCCTCGATAATGACTACCTCACCCTTCGCAACGTATTTTCCGTTGACCAGCACATCGATTGGCTCTCCTGCGATTCGGTTCAGTTCAAGAATTGTTCCCGGAGCAAAGTCCAAAATCTCCTTAATGGATTTTGTAGTCCTGCCAAGCTCGACGGTTACCTCAAGCGGCACATCCATAATCAAATCAATATTTTCAGGTCCGTAATTTACCGGCATACTGCCGTTAAACGCCTGAAACTGTGCTGGCTGCACATTTACCTGCTGTTGTCCATACATCTGCGACATCTCCTGACTCATCATAGGCTGCCCCATCATAGGCGGCATCATCATAGGCTGTCCCATCATAGGCTGTGCCTGCGGATTCATTGTCATCTGTGGCTGGCTTACTGCCTGCTGTGGTGCTGGAGGCGGCGCTGCCTGCGGCTGACCTGATGCCTGTGATTCCTTTAAGGTTGCCTCTGTATCCGCTTCCATATTTGCTGCTGTGCTTCGACACATTTCCTTTGCAAAGGAATACGGATATAACTGCATCAGTTCGCTGTTGACCACATCACCGATTTCCATTTTAAATGTGATTCTTACGAATTCACCTGACAGGAATTCATCAATAGCACTTTCATCGACGGTTTCCTGTAAATCTATCAAATCCGCCACTGGCGGGCTGATATCAATTACCTTACTTAACATGGAAGAAAGTGACGTTGCCGCGGAACCCATCATCTGGTTCATTGCCTCGCTGATTGCGCTCAAATGAAGCTCTCCCAGCTCACCCTCCACGTTGGAGCCATCTCCTCCCATCATAAGGTCTGTAATGGCTTTTACATCATTTTCCCTAAGGACCAGAATGTTATTTCCATCCAATCCTACCGTATAGGCAATCCGAATAAATACACAAGGACGCTCATACGCTGCCACGATATCGCTCCATGTAGCAAAAGACACCACCGGAGTCGAAATATCTACTTTGCGGTTTACCAGAGAAGACAGCGTAGTCGCTGCAGTTCCCATACTGATATTGGCAATCTCACCAATTGCATCTTTTTCATCATTTGTAAGCTGCTCCGGCGAATCGCCGCTACTCAGACCAGCAGAATTGTTCAGTAGTGCATTGATTTCTTCCTGAGACATACTTCCATCCATCTCTACTGCTCCTCCCTAATCACTGTTGTAATCCTTACTGCATAATTATCACCGGATGCACCCGGCAGAGCAGTAAATTTCTTAATATTTCCAACATAAACATCCAGTTCTTCATCCACTTTGGTATCGAGCCGGATTATGTCTCCCATTTGTAAGCCCAAAAAGTCGTTTACAGAAATAGTGCTGTTTCCAAGTACGGCTTTAATCGGCATCGGCGCTTTGGAAATCAAAGCCTCAACTGCATCGGTATATACCTGTTCATCCCGCTCCTGCTGGCTTGCATACCAGTACTTGGTATTCAGCTTATCCATCACGTTCTCCAACGTAATGTAGGGCAGACAGATATTAATCAGTCCCTCCACCTCACCGATTTTGATGTTCAGGGTAACCAGCGCGATCATCTCGGAAGGTGATATAATCTGGGCATATTGTGAATTTGTCTCGATCCGCTCCAGGCGTGGAGTAATCTCACACACATTCTGCCACGGGTCCGTCAGAAGATTGACACAGACATTAAATATCCTCTCAATAATCAAAAGCTCTATCTCTGAAAACTCTCTGGTTTTCTCCAGTGGGTTACCCAGACCGCCAAGCATTCGGTCTACAATAGCATAACCGATATTCTCCGCAACCTCCAGAATAATATTTCCCTTTAATGGTGCAAAGTTTACGATTCCAAGCAGAACCGGATTAGACAATGCATTGGAAAACTCGGAATATGTCACTGCCTCAGAACTCATAACCTCCACCTGCACATTTTTGCGCAGATACACCGGAAGGTTTGTCGACAGCAGCCGCCCATAATGTTCAAAAATAATTTCCAGAGTACGCAAATGTTCTTTTGAGAACTTTGCAGGACGGGCAAAATCATAATTTTTAACCGGTTTTTCTTTATTCTCTTTTATTTCATCTACATCTAGTTCACCCTTGCTCAGAGCACTGAGCAGGCTGTCTATCTCATTCTGAGATAAGACTTCACCCATTCTCTCTCACCACCTAATATATTTTGAAGTATTACTGCACATTCACGTCAGAGAAATTGACTGCAACGATGAAGTCTGATCCCCCAAACATTCCCTGCAGGGCAGCTAAAATGTCATTCTTGACCGCCTGATAGGAATCCGCGCTGAACTCATCCGCGGTATAACCGGCTACCAGTGAATTGATCTCACTGCGGATAATGGTCTCCTTTGCGGAAAGTCCCTCAGTTCCACTATATGTTTTGTAGCCTTCGCTCTTGGTGTTGATGGAAAGTCCCACAGAAAATACTGCATAATGTGTTTTCCCGTCCCCATCACTCTGAAGGTTCACTGTAAAACTGTCTGTAATATTATATACCTCAATATCCTCCATGGGAACCGTTGGTGTTCCGGGATCCGCTTTTCCAGCCTCCAGATCCAGATTGATTGCAGTACAGATCTGATCAATCAATGCGTTTGATTTCTTTGTCTGGGGAATAATCGTAAATGCGAGGATTGCTGTCAGTACAAGGTTCGCCAGTACCAGTGCTAAAATGATTACTGTTATCAGATTCTTTTTCATACGTCTTCCTTCCCAATTCAATCTAAATTTGAATTATATGAATTGTATATTTTAATTTCAACACGCCGGTTTAAGGCTCTCCCCTCCGGAGTTGAGTTTTCTGCAATCGGTCTGTATTCCCCCCGTCCGGAAGACTTAAGATATGCCGGATCAATGGTGGTTGCATTCCTAAGATAATCTGCCACCGTCAGCGCACGGAACATAGATAAAACGTTATTATCCGCATATTTGCTGGAGCTTTGGGGCACATTATCGGTATGACCCTCTACCTCAATAATATTCTGGTCATACTTTTCAATGATCTTGCCCAGTTTCTCAATCAGTGGATATGCCTCCTCCTTAATATCCGCTTCACCGGAATCAAAGAGCAGGGTACCGTTCATATTCAGCAACACATACTCCGCATTAAAACTGACATCCACATCATCCTGAATTCCATACTGCTTCAGCGACGCTTCAATCTCCTCCGCCATTTTCTCGGACTCAGAAAGTTCCAGCTTCTGGTAGGCTTCCTCCACGTCAGCTTCTTCTTCCTCATTCCGGGATTCTGAATTCGTCTTGTCCTTGTAGTAGTTGTCCAACAGTTCCAGCTGGCTGACACCAGACGATATCAGTGTTCCCTCTCCCACGGCCGAGCCGCCGTTGGGCAGAATGCTGAATGTATTCTGAAAGGACGCGATAACTGCCTGGAACTTTTCTTCCTCCACAGAGGACATGGAAAAGAGCAACACGAAGAAGCACAGCAGCAAATTCATCAGATCCGAGAACGTATTCATCCATGCCGGAGAACCTTTAGGTGGGTCTTCTTTTCTCTGTTTTGCCACTACTCTTCACCTCCAGCGCCAGCTTCCGGCTCGTTAGCACGAGCAGAAGGAGCCAGGAACGACTTCAGTTTTTCTTCTATGACACGGGGATTCTCCCCTGCCTGAATGGACAGGATACCCTCCACCGTTATTTCCTTGAGCATCATCTCAATATCATTGTTTACTTTCAGTTTGGAAGCAATCGGATTACATAACCAGTTTGCAACCAGCGAACCATACAATGTGGTTACCAGTGCAACAGCCATGGACGGTCCGATAGATGACGGGTCGTCCATCTTTTTTAACATAAGAATAAGACCGATGAGTGTACCGATCATTCCCCATGCAGGACCAAGTTCTGCCCATTTCTCCCATACAGCAATGGATTTCTTATGCCGGGTCTCCACACATATCATATCTGTCTCCATGATGCCGCGAACCAGTTCCGGATCCGTACCATCTACTACCAGCATGATTCCTTTCTTCAAAAAGTCATCCTCAATCCCGTTTGCCGCTTCCTCTAATGCCAGAAGCCCCTCTTTTCTGGCTATGTTCGCAAGATCCAGAATATTCTTGATTGTAACCGCCGGGTCCATTGCTTTATCTTTAAATGCCAGTGCTGCACTCTTTAAACCGTTGATAAAATCCTTAAGTTTATAAGACCCCAGTGTACTCGATAACGAACCACCAATGGTGATGATGAACGACGCAGTGTCCCACATATTTTTCAGTCCCGCAACACCGCTGTTCGATATTACTCCAAATGCGAACATTACCACACCAAGTATGATTCCTGCTAAAGACGCTATATCCAATTTATCCACCTGCCATCCTTGAATTTTTGGTTTCCGGAAATATTTCCGGAATTTTCATCCGTGAAAAACTGCACTATTTTTCCTTTTGTGTATAATTCTACTAAACTTTTGACTTCTTGTCTACTTTCTTTTGCAATTTATTGCTTTCCATGCTGTATATACACAACATATCTCGGCAAGAAAACCGTATAACCCGGTCCTTAACCCGTACAAAAGGACTAGGTTACACGGTTAGTATACCACATCTGGTAGAAAGTGTGAATACTTTTTACCAGATACATGTTAAATTTCTAGTTTTGTCTGTCAAAAGAAGAATTAGCGCTTCAGGTTTACCAGCTCCTCTAACAGTGTGTCTGATGTGGTGATGACACGGGAGTTTGCCTGGAAACCACGCTGCGTGATAATCATCTGGGTAAACTCTGTGGACAGGTCAACGTTGGACATTTCCAGTTCTCCGGTCGTCATAGAACTTCCGTCTGCAGAGATATCCACACCGATACCATCGAAATCACCGGAGTTCAAGGTAGTGGTATAGCAGTTATCTCCCACCTTCTCAAGACCGGAAGCATTTGCAAACTGTGCCACTGCAATCTGTCCCAGCAGGGTTGTGTTTCCGTTGTCATAGGTACCGTAAATCTTTCCGCTGGTATCAACGGAAAGTCCAATCATGGCTCCCAGTTTCTTACCTTTTCCTGTGGTGCCGTCAAGGTCTCCGGAATCTGCTCCAATGGTGGATTTTCCTCCGTTGTTCTGGTTCAAAGACTGGCTAAAGTCAATGGAAATATCCTTGAAGTTACCGTTCGGGAACAACCCTGAGCTTGCAAGATTTAAGGTTGCTTCTTCCTGTCCCGCGCTGTTAATGTAAGAAAATGTTCCGTCTGCTGTGCTGAACTTTAAGGTATAATTTGCAACCGGAGTAATCACATTATAAGTAGGAACACCTGTGGTTGCATCCGTGGTTATTGTTCCGGTAACCTCAGAAGTGGCAGAACTGATATTGTTCCAGTCTGTCGCGCTGAAGCCGAATACCTGTGCCGGAGTAAGAGTTACGGTATCCGATGTTACAGGGTCCGTATATGTATATCCCGTCACATTGCCTCCCGCATCCGTTACTGCAGTAAGTGCCACGGTAGAGGTGTCAGATATCTTATAGTAATAACTGCTGTCCGTCGTATTGTAAAATGCAGTTCCGTCGGCAATCGCCGGATCATCCGTTGTCGCGTTTCCGGTAGTACTGGTTGCAATTGTGTAGGATGCCGTATCTGTACCTGCATTTCCGAACAAGGCTGCTTTCTGTGCATTGGTAAAGTTTGCAATCAAATCGTTTCCTTCCGAATCCAGCAACGCCGAAAGCTCCACAGAATACTGGCACTGATCCTTATTCACTGCGCGAACTGCAAATCTTGCCGTATACTGATATCCCAGATCGTCATAGAAATTCAGTGTCATGATTTTGCCGGCATCACTGGTCACATCCGAATCATTTTTATCCAGAATGCCGGAAACCGTTCCGTTGGTGGTTGCTTCCGGTGCAGAAGTTAAATTCTCCTGCTTCATCACACGAAGTGCGGAAACCGTATCCTTCTGAATCTCACCGGTAGTAGGATCAACCTGCCATCCCATCACGTTGTATCCGGTGGTGGTCATACATAAGTTTCCTGCTCCGTCCACATAGAAAGCGCCGGATCTGGTGAACAGATTTTCTGAACCGTTATTTACAATGAAAAAGTTTGTTGTATTGGAATCTGCCAAACGGATATCCAGTCCGTCACCGGTGGTCTCCGCTGCGCCTGCAGATGTAATACTGATTTTGGTAGCTGCTGCGGTAACACCAAGACCAATCTGCTTGGCATTGACACCACCCACGCCCGTAGCTGCATTCGCGCCGGATGCATTGGATGTGGTCTGATAAAGGATATCGCTGAATGTAACAGAGGATGACTTAAATGCTACTGTGTTGACATTGGCAATGTTGTTACCAATTACGTCCATTTTTGTCTGATGTGTCTTTAAACCTGACACAGCAGAGTACATTGATCTCATCATAGTTGAAATGACCTCCTAAGTCTAACGTGCTGTCTGCTCCCTTCTGTCAGTCCGGGAGGAATAGCTTCCATAAAGGTCCGGCTATACAATCACAGCACCGTCAATATTTGTAAAAATGTTTTCATCGGATTCCGTCTGATCCATTGCTGTCACCACGGTTCTGTTGGGGACATTTACAATGAATGCCAGTGAATCCATAAGTACCAAAGACTCCCGAATTCCCTTTTCGTCTGCCTTATGAACACCATTCTCCAACCGCTCGCTCTGCTCCTGTGAAAGACTGATATTCCGGTCTAAAAGGCGCATCGCTGCATGCTTGGAAAACTTTAATTCAGAACTGCCAGTAATCTCCTGTTTCTGTTTTAGGATTTCCTCAAAAGAGATGCTGGAAGATTTTACCGCATCCGTGCTTTTCCGGTTCAGATACTGGTCAGTTACCTGCTCAATGGAAGCAAACTGGTTACTGATCTTATTCATAAACCCATCTTCCTTTCCTAGGAAACGCTGTCTGTGCTGCCTGCCGTGTCAGAACTGTCTGTTCCATCCGTGCTGCCCGCTGTGTCGGAACTGTCTTCCGTGCCGGAGCTGCTGTCTGACTCTTCCGCAGCCGCCACAAGCTCCTTCATACGTGCCACAAGACTCTGAAACGTAGTCAGTGTATCATTGTCAATATAGGATTTCTGGTAAGCACTAAGACTGCTATAAACCGCAGAAAGATTCTCCACATCCTCCTGCCATGCCAGCGTCAGTTTGTTTACTGACGGCAGTGCAGCCACTGCATTGCCAAAAGACTCCGCCAGTGTAACCGCTTCCATATAGTCCACATCTGCAACCTCATACACATCCGATGCCTTGTACAGACTTCCGTTAATACTTAAATACGGCGTATTGTTCTCATACTGCACATAATCCACAAACCCCGCCACTGCAGTGGTCTCGCCTGTGGTTGCCGAAGTAGACTTCACAATTACATACTGTCCCACCAAAGCATTTGCATTGTTGCTTTCAATGGTGTTCTGCATGCTTAGTGTTGCTTCCATCTGGGAAAAAGTCGCCAACTGTGCCACATATTCCGTATTGCTGGTAGGTTCCAACGGGTCCTGATACTGCATCTCAGCACACAATAACTGTAAGAACTGATCATATCCCAAGTCGTTGGTATTCCTGCTGGTATCTTCTGTGGTGGTCTCAACTACCTTTCCATTTTCTATAGGTGTAATTAACGCCATTCTTCTTCTCCTTTCTGCTTGTAAGCTGTTATGCCGTGAAATCCACGGTGTTCCCCCGGTCCGCCATAATCTGCGCCACCAGGCTTTCTTCTTCGGTCATAAGCCCCGACAATTCGTCCAGATTATTCAGGTTAATATGCCGTGTACCTTTTGCAGCTTTCTCCTGTTCCTCTGCCTGCCGCTCATTCTCTTTTGCATTCTGTTCCAGATTGCGTTCAAACTCATGGCTTCCGACCGTCACTTCCACAGCCTCCACCTTGACACCTGCCTGGTTTAAATTCTGACGAAGTTCTGCCACCTGTGCTTCCAGAGCTTCCTTCGCCACCACATTCTGCGTCTGGATATGTGCGGATACCACACCATTCTTGCTGGTCACTTCAAGAAAGACCTTTCCAAGGTTTGCCGGATTTAATTCCAGCTCCATCGTGGTTCTGGTATTCGCTACCGTAAGCCTCGATGCCTCCACAATCTGACGGACGATATTCTGGATATCAACCTGACCGGAAAATCCTGTTGTCTGTGTATTTCCCGTAGTCGTCACGCTGCTCTGTGAAAACGTATTCGCCACGGTGCTCTCCGGATGCCCCTGACTCTGACTCTGACTCTGGCTCTGCCCTTGTTTTGTCTGGTTATGATTTACAGAATTCTCCTGTTTTGCAGCCCCAGCATTTTCCTTTACAAGCTCTGCCGGCTTTTCACCGTTATCGGTACCGCGCTGCAATTCCTCCGCATCCTCAGTCACCTGTTCTGCGTCTGGTTCCTCCGTTGCCGCGGTTTCCTCTAGTTCCTGCAGCTCTACTGTTTCTGTAATCTCAGACACCATATCCCGCGTTTCAGACGATTCAGACATTTGTCTTGTCTGACCTGATACAGATTCCGTCAACTGCTGATTTTCATACGTCTCTGCTGTCTCCTCTGCCACGGGCTGCTGTACCGTCTGATTATCTGCCGGTTCTGCCGACTGTTGTACTGTCTGCGGTTTCTCCGCCAAAGCTGCCGAATTCTCTGTCAAAATGGGGGATTCCTGCTGTACCGGCTGTTCTGGCTGTTCTGTTTCTGTCATAACAGGTTCCATACCAGAAGACTCCACATCAAACTCCTGTGACAATTCAAAAAGCGAAGCCAGTTCCTCTCTGGTTACTCCGAGTTTCTGCAAAAGAGCATCACTTAACGTATTGACTTCCTGCATCACATTTAAGAATCCACTGTCACACAGCAAATCGCTGACTTCCTGCCCGGTAAGCTCTGCCACAAGCGCAGCCAGCTTGCTGGTATCCATCAGATCCACAGCCGTAAATCCCAGCGTCTCCATTGCTGTCACAAACTGTTCCTCGGTAATACCAAGTTCTTCCTTCAGTACATCCTTAACTTCTGTTTCGTAAGCGTCCAGTGTCTCTGTCGACTCATTCTGATCCAACTGCTTTGTCTGACTCTCCCGGCTTTTAATTTCCCTGTCCCGATAGGAATAGGTTTCATATTCTGCCACATTGCCGCCGTCATCCGTCATTCCCTGGCTTTCCGGTACGCTCCGGTTTTCCGAAAACAGCTCATTTCCAGGATTTGCAGTTATCTGATTTAAGAAATCCACAAACTGAATCTCTAAATCTTCTTCCTGTACACCTCCCACCATTTTTCCGGTCTGGGCTGTCGGTGTAAATGTCTTTCCAATGCCGGAAATATCTGTGCCTCCCACGTATTCTCCTCCTTTCTTTCAGTCAATCACATGACCGGATATTTATATTCTAAGGCTCCATGATTTCAGTGACCTTTGCTGCGGTCTCTGAGTTCATTTTGCCAAGAATATCAGCTCTCGACTGTGCATCCATATTTTTCAGAATGCGCGCTACCAGCTTGAGGTTATCCGTCATTGTATCAAAAATGGCGGCTGCCTCCTTCGGCTTCATGGAGGAATAAGCCTTCACATATTCTTCCACATCCTCCTCATCTGCCCTCTGTTCTACTACCTGTTTATATAAAACTTCTGCATTGGCAGGGTCAATTCCCTCATAAAACTTCTGATATTCTTCTATATCGGGTGCTTCATCTGAAAAAACAACCTCCTCATAAAATTGTTCCTTCAGTGCTTCAAACTCAGCCTCATCCTGCTTATACCGCTGCAGTTCCTGTGCCTGGGCTTCCAGTTGGGCAATGTAGTCCGCATTCTCGGAAGCCGAGTTCTGTGCCTCCGCCAACTGTAATTCCAGCGATTTTATCTGCTCCAGCGCTTCATCCAGAGAACTATAGGGACTTTCTTCTGTTGAAAGCTCATCCTCCGGCAGTTCCGGAAGAATTTTATTTACATAAGGAACATCCTTTAGCAGCGGGCGCAGCACGGTAGAGCCAAAACCGCCTACATCCCATTTAATCAGAAGAACAATGATTGCCAGCCAGATAATAATGATGATCAATGTGACAAAAAATACCGCAATCTTACTTCCGACTGTTTCTTCCTCCATATCGAGATCATCCGCATTGCCCTTTGCTTTCTTCTTCTCCGCCTTTTTTCTCTCTTTTTCCGCCTTCTTCGCTGCCTTCTTATCTAAAACTTCTTCCTCTTTTTCTTCTGCCATATTCTCACAATCCTCCTATGCCGTATTTACGCCTTCCCGCCCTCGTGGTAGGTATAACTGACCAGTTCGTCTATCTCTTTTCCCTCCGCATAGGCTACTTCCTGTTTAAACTCTTCAAATGCTTTTTCACGCAGTTTCTCGTGGGTCTTTCGCTCCACCATCACTTCGTTCAATCTGACACGTGCCATTTCCACATCTTTTTCCGCTGCGTGCACGTTCATCATCTGAGTTCTCTGGAGACTTTTCATGGTATCAATTGCACGCTTGCATTCCCGGATATCCTGCACGCAGATTTTCCCGCTTACCAGCTCTTTTGCTTTTCTCTCATAGCCTGCCCTGCGCATCATAATTTCCTGCAGTTTTTTCTGTTCCTCTGCAAGCTTTGCATTTGCAAGTCCGTAAGCAATCTTTGCCTGACTTTCCATTTTAACTTTGATATCCAAAATGCTCTGCATCCGGTAAGTAAACTTTGCCATCTCTCACTGCCTCCAGAATCAGTCTGCAAACAAGCTTCGAAGCATTCCGATTTCTTCTTCAAAGTTGAATTTCTCGTCTGTTCTCTGCATCAGAAATTCGTTTACCGCATTTATTTTCTGAATTGCATAATCAATTTCACGGTTAGAGCCATTCTTGTAGGCTCCGATATTAATCAAATCCTCTGCCTCGTTGTAGGTTGCCAGCACATTTTTCAGTTTTCCCGCCAGTTCCTTGTGTTCACTGGTGGCAATGGCACTCATGACACGGGAAATGCTCTGCAGGATATCAATCGCCGGATAATGATTTTTATGCCCCAGTTTTCTGGAAAGCACAATATGTCCGTCCAGAATGCTTCGCGCCGTATCGGTAATCGGCTCATTAAAATCATCTCCATCTACCAATACGGTATATAACCCGGTAATGGAGCCTACCGAAGATGTTCCCGCCCGCTCCAGAAGTTTTGGCATCTCCGAATACACGCTGGGCGGATAGCCTCTCGTCACCGGAGGTTCTCCGGATGCCAGTCCGATTTCTCTCTGTGCCATGGAAAAACGGGTCAGGGAATCCATCATCAAAAGAACATCCTTCCCCTGATCTCTGAAATATTCTGCAATCGCCGTAGCCGTTTTGGCTGCGGTACGCCGAATCAATGCCGGTTTATCGGAGGTTGCCACCACGACAATAGAACGTTTCATACCTTCCTCGCCCAAATCGCGTTCCACGAATTCCCGCACCTCACGTCCACGCTCACCAATCAGAGCGATTACATTAATATCCGCCTTTGTATTGCGGGCAAACATACCAAGCAGGGTACTTTTTCCAACACCGGATCCGGCAAAAATACCGATTCGTTGTCCCTTGCCGACTGTAATAAGACCGTCCACCGCTTTTACTCCCAGCGGAAGCACCTCATCAATCATTTTGCGTGACATGGGATCCGGCGGTGGTGCATCTACCGGATACTGCCTGCCAAGCTGTAACACAGCTCCATCCGTAGGTCTTCCGATACCGTCCAGCGTATGTCCCAGCAATTGTTCTCCCACCTCAATTGCCAATGGATGCCCTGTATTTTCCACGAGGCATCCCACACCGATTCCTTCCACATTCTCAAAGGGCATCAGAAGCAGTCTCTTATCACGAAAGCCAACCACCTCTGCCATGGCTGAGATTCCTCTGTCCCTGTCAATCATGATCCGGCACAAATCTCCCAGCTTGGCACTCGGTCCCACGGATTCAATTGTAAGTCCAACAATCTTCACTACTTTTCCAAGATGGTTAAAATAGGTCCTCTCAGAAAGCGAAAGATATTTGTCAAATTCCTGTGTCATTCTGCCCCACCACGTCTACCTGTTCTATAAACACAAATCTTCCATTATCTTATAGGCAAAGCGCTTTCATCGCTTTTATAAGGTTGTCAAGCTGTGTTCCCAAACCGCATTCGAAAATACCGGAATCCGTCTCTATTACACAGTCGTCTGCTCCCAATGAGGGATCCACTGCTATTTCCAGCTCCGCATCATGCCCCACATGGTCTAAGATATCGGTCTTATGTTCTTCCACATATGCGACATTTGCCTCCGCCACCCTGATACGGAATTTTTTTTCCCCTTCAATATGTAAAATTGCATCATCTATCAGATGCAGGAGGATGTCCTTCTGTCCGTCAAACTGAACATGAAACACCTGTTCCACCACATGTAGAATCACCTCCAGCAGTTCCCGTTCCATGCCGCTACGCTTTATCTCGTACTCCTGCTCAAGATCTTTCGTCCGGTTCTCATGTTCCTTCTGAAGCCGCTCCTGCAACTCGTCCAGTTCCATCATCCGTTTCTGGGCACCTGTCTCGTAGCCCTCCTTCTCTGCCTGCGTCCGAATCATTTCCACACGGTTTTCTGCTTCCGCCTGTAATGCCATTGCCTGAGCCCTGGCTTCCGCCACAATGCGTTCTGCTTCTTCCTTTGCATTCTGGATATAGTCTGTTTCCAGTTCCTCGCTGAGGATATCCACTGTTGCGCTCCCCGGAATTCCTTCCACAAATCCTTCCGGTCTCTCCCTGGGAATCTCCGATGTTCTCTGGGCAAGTCTGCTCTTTTCCAAATGCTCTGCCATAATCGCATTAGAATCAATTACACGTGCCTCTGTAGCCTCTGTTTTGACAAACCAGGGTTTATAAAGATTAGACAACGATCTCGTCACCTCCGCCTCTGGAGATTACAATCTCACCAGCATCCTCAAGTTTACGGATTACACTTACTATCTTCTGCTGTGCCTCTTCTACATCTTTCATACGTACCGGTCCCATAAATTCCATATCTTCCTTAATCATGGCTGCCAGACGTTTCGAGAGATTCTTAAAGATGACATTCTGTACTTCCTCATTCGCTGACTTAAGTGCCACTCCAAGATCTGCATTATCCACATCTCGAAGTACTCGCTGAATCGCACGGTCATCAAGCAGCAGAATATCTTCGAATACAAACATTTTCTTCCGGATCTCGTCTGCCAATTCCGGCTCTTCGATTTCCAGGGATTCCATAATATGTTTCTCGGTAGAACGGTCTACCGTATTCAGGATATTTACCACTGCGTCTACGCCGCCCACAATGGTGTAATCCTGATTGACCAGAGAAGAAAGCTTGCGTTCCAGCACACGCTCCACTTCTTTGATTACATCCGGTGAAGTGCGATCCATCATGGCAATACGCTTTGCCACATCTGCCTGTTTCTCCGGTGGCAATGCACTCAAAACCACAGATGCCTGATTCGAAGACAGATAAGACAAAATCATCGCAATTGTCTGTGGATGTTCGTCCTGAATAAAGTTCAAAAGCTGGCTCGGATCCGTCTTCCGCACAAATTCGAAAGGACGCACCTGCAAAGAGGCTGTAAGTTTGGAAATGACTTCCTGCGCCTTCTCATTGCCCAATGCCTTATCCAAAAGTTCCTTCGCATAGCCAATACCACCCTCTGCGATATACTTCTGCGCCAGACAGATCTGATAGAACTCGTTTAACACATCTTCCTTCACCTGAGGCGACACACTTCTGGTATTGGCAATCTCAAGTGTTAATTCCTCTATCTCGTCTTCCTTCAAATGTTTGAATACATCCGCGGACCGCTCAGGTCCCAATGCAATCAGCAGAATCGCTGCTTTCTGTATTCCGCTGTATCCGTCTGTAGTCGTCGCCATACGTCAGTTACTCCCATTCATCACTCAGCCAGTTGCGCAGTAAAGCTGCCGCAGCCTCCGGGTTTTCTTCTACAAATTTTTCAATGAGGAGCCGTACCTCCGACTTCTCACTGTAACCTATATCTGCCAGATTATCCTCCTGGTTCTCCTTCGTAGACTCCAGCAGGCTTTCCACAGAAAGTTCTTCCTCCATCTCCGGCACTTTTTCCTTTCTGGTACTGCGGAACACCACATATCCCAGAAGAAGGAATACCAGAACTGCAAGAATAATCTGCATATAATCAGACCAACTCCGTCCGCCGGAAGAATACTGGAAAAGCGGCTTTTCATAAGCGATAATCGTAATATTATCCTCCGAAAAACCGGTAGCATTCGCAACCATGGTATAATAATCCGGGTCCACGTCCACCCTTACCGGATCACCGTTTGCCGCCTCATACTCTTCAAACGTCATGTTATCCAGCGCACCGGAAGCCCTTAAGATATCTTCTTTATAGACCACATAACGGGTCAGCATCAGTGAAATGGTAGACGAATCATAATTGATGGTTCCCACACCGCTGGTCTCATTGGTAATGCGTTCATTATTCTGGTAATTGATGGTACTGTCGGAAACTGTGGAATGTGTATACTCATTATCCTGTATCACATATGTTGTATTATCTCCGTTACTGTCGGTTCCGGGTTCCGCAGCCGCTCCGCCCTCTGACTCTGACTCATAGGTACTCTGACTTCCGATCATACCATTGGTCTGTCCATCCGGCGCATAATATTCATGAGTCGCCACACTTTTTGCATCGAAATTCATATCCAGATTCATGGCAATCTCCACACCTTCAAACATGGAAGAACTTGTGATGACGCTGCGCACCTCGCTCTTGATGGAGCTTTCCAGCTTACTTCTTAAGGAATACTGGCTGCTTGCCGTTCCAATCGTGCTGTCCTCACTGCCGCCAATAAAAAGGGCATTGGAATCCGAATCAAGAATTGTAATCTTATCTGTGCTGGAATTTCCCACCTCGGTAGCAATATACTGGGCTACCGTTGCCGCCTGCTCCTCTGTCATCTCTCCGGACAGAGTGAGTATAACTGCTGCAGAGGTCTCTTGGTCTCTGGCAAGAATTGTTCCGTCATCTGCCGGGATATCCAGATTCACAGTAGCACTCTCCACATTCGAAAGTCCTTCCAGACGGTCAGCAAAGCGTTCCTCAAGATAAAGCCGATAAAGCTTGGTCTTATCCGCCTCCGTGGAACTGAAGCCACCACTGGTTACATTAGAAATATCATACCCTGTGGTCGGAATACTGTTACTTCCCAGAAGGATTTCTGCATCTGCCAGATTTTTCGCATCTACTTTAAATACGAGTCCATCCTGTGACAGTTCGTAATCAATTCCCTCGTCTGTTAAAAGCGTCTTTACCTCTCCTGCCTGTTTGGTGTCCTCACAGGTAATCAGAGTCACCATATTGGGCTGGCTCATTACAGCAGCCAGAATCACCAATGCTATCACAATAACCGCCACAATACTAATCAGAAGGGCTTTCTGCTTTGTATTAAACTTTTTCCACCAGTCAAGTGCCTGGTTTCCTATTTTCTGCAACTGTTCCGGCATTTTTCCTTACTCCATTCATTTAGATCTGCATATTCATAATTTCTTTGTATGCATCCAGCATCTTGTCCCTGATCGCCACCGTGTATTGCAGCGCAGTAAGTGCCTTGGATGCCGCAATCTGCATATCGTGCGGGTTGTCCGCCTCGCCCAGAGCAAATTTGATTTTCTCTGACTGTGCATCGTTCTGCAGATCATTTGTTTCATTCAGCATATCCATGGTTGCCGAAAGTACTGCCTGGAAGCTCGTGTCCTCCACCTTCTGTGTAAGCTTATTGTATTGTTCTACCGTATTCTGGTACTCCGCCATGATGCCATTCATAGAAGCGATATCCATATCCTGTTCCCCTCTTTTTTATCCTGTTACTGTCCGATCTTCAACGCCGCCTGAACCATACTCTTGCTGGCATTAAACGCCGTGGTATTAGCTTCATACGCTCTGGACGCATCAATCAGGTTCGTCATTTCAGTCACTGTGTTTACATTGGGATAGGAAACATATCCGTTCTCATCCGCATCCGGATGGGTAGGATCGTATTCCATAATAAAATCCGTATCCATATCTTCATGTACGGAAGTTACCTTGACACCATTTCCCACCGCTCTGGCTCTCGCCGACTGATAATACTGGGTAAAGGGTGTCACTGTCTTCTCGGCAAATGTAACCACCTTTCTGCGATACGGAGTTCCATCCTCTGTCCGGGTGGTGTTGATATTTGCAATATTCTCTGCGATGGTGTCCATACGGAACCGCTCAGCGGTCATGCCGCTGGCACTGATATTAAACGCCTGAAATAATCCCATCTTCCGCCTCCTACTTCAATACTGCTTTCATCCGGGTAAATTCTTCGTTGATTGCTGTGGTAAGCAATTCATACCGTAGCTGTTCGGATGCCAGCTCCACGTTCTCCGTGTCCACATCCACGTTATTCCTATCAAGTCGGTATGAATAATTAGCCGAATCCGTATAGCTCGAAACCGTAAGACCACTCAAATCCCCATTCAGCCCACGGATTTTCTTATCCAGGGTCTCGTATTTGGAACGTCCCAGCTCTCTTTTCAGCACGCTCTCAAAATCCACATCCTGTCTTTTGTATCCGGGTGTATCTACATTAGCAAGGTTGTTCGTTATCACATTTTCACGCAGCCAGCTTGCATCTGCGGCCTTATCCATGACATTGATATAATCAAATGCATTGGTAGTTATCATCCCTGCGTCTCCCTTCACTTCCAAAATTCTACAAAAACCTAACTCTATTATAGAATATATTACAAAAAACACAAGAGTTTTTTGTCGCAATCCACATAATATTGTGCATTTTTGTCAAAGGGAACACTAAATAGCCGCTTTCCAATGCCCGAAAATTGTCTTATCTTACCTATATGGAAATATCATAAAACCTCGTTTTTTGTGCATATTAGCCAAACCGCACCCCTGCACTTTTTCACATCTTTGTATTCATCCACCAAAAAAGGACCGGTCTATCCCCGCCGGTCCTCTTGCATTTCGCCGAAAAAAATTTTTATTTTATCAGATTTTGCTTCTTAATTTTGTCAAGTTCGTCAAAAACCACATCATTGAGCACCTTAATGTAAGTACCCTTCATTCCGGAGGAACGGGATTCGATCACTCCGGCGCTCTCAAACTTCCGCAGTGCATTTACAATAACGGAGCGGGTAATCCCCACACGGTCAGCAATCTTGCTGGCAACCAGGATTCCCTCCTTACCATCCAGTTCATCAAATATATGGGTAATTGCTTCCAGTTCCGAAAAGGATAAGGTACTGATGGCAGATTTCACAATCTGTACCTTTCTGGTCTCCTCCGCATTCTCTTCATTTACAGAACGCATCATTTCCAGCCCTACTACGGTAGTTCCATATTCACAGAGTATAATATCATCGATGTCATACTGGCACTCCTGTCGATATACAAACAAGGTTCCCAGCCGCTCTCCTGCAATATCAATCGGAGTAATGATTGCCGTATATTTCTTAACATCATCCACAAAACCCAGAGTCTCCAAGTTGACATTCTCCTTGGTGGAAAGTATGCCGAGCAGACGTTCATTGAGCAACGGGTCAATAAAGCCTCCCACTTCATCCACAATCAATTCCCCAATCTCCTCTACCCCGGAACGCACACCGGTGCCCAGAACCTTTCCCTTCTTGCTGATCACAAGAATATTGGAATCGAGAATTTCCTTCAGCACATCGCAGATATCGTTAAATACCACCTTGGAAGAGCTGTTGTTATGAAGAAGTTTATTGATTTTACGTGTTTTGTCCAACAATTGAACGCTCATATGACTGCCTCCTGCGTACTTCAAGCAAGTTTTCATTATAGGTCATATACTACCACTTTATTTCAGAAAATTCAATATTTTCAATAAATTTATACATTTTTTCGCATTTTTTCATTCTTTGTTTGTTGTTGTATATCCACACTGCGCATCTGCACAGGCAATTTTGCTGCCCTTAATCACCATATAACCGCCGCAACGCGGGCATTTCTCCGCCACAGGACGCGCCCAGCTCATAAAATCACACTCCGGATTATTCTCGCAGCCAAAGTACTTTCTGCCCTTTTTCGTCTTGCGAAGAACGATTTCCTTGCCGCATTTTGGGCAGGGCACACCAATTTTTTCCAAATAGGGCTTGGTATTGTGACACTCCGGAAACCCGGGGCACG
>JBJEJC010000047.1:0-18026 GCA_051877675.1 Roseburia sp.
AACTGACGGATCCGGTGCCCTCGGTGAAGGAAATCACCAGCACCTATACTGTGGTGGTGCTGGACTATGTTGCCACCAGCGTGGGTGAGAATGGAGAAAGTGAGTATTATAATGTGGAGGAATATTACCGGGTGCGTTATACTTCAGATATGATGTATCTGTTGAATTTTGAACGCACCGTGGATGAAATTTTCCGCGGAGAAAATGACGGATTTTATGATAACTATATCCAGCTTGGAATTCGTTCGGAGGATGTGGACTATAAAGCAAATGAGGCAGGAACCATCGTTGCGTTCGTGCAGGAAGGGGAATTGTGGTGCTATAATGTCCAGGAAAATACGCTTTCCAAGGTATTCAGCTTTCTGGGGTATGAGGGCATTGATGCCCGTGAGAATTACGGAGAACATGAAATTAAAGTAGTCAGTATTGATGAGGCGGGCAGCCTGGATTATATCGTATATGGTTATATGAACCGTGGAATTCATGAAGGTCAGGTGGGGATTGCTGTGTACCATTATGACAGTCTTGCCAACACCAACGAGGAGCTGGTGTTTATTCCGTCAGACCGGTCCTATGAGGTGATGAAATCAGAACTGGGGCAGTTGATGTACATGAATGATGGCGGTATGTTTTATATTATGGTGGATGGTACGGTGTATGGCATTGATACTGCCACACTGGAGATGAAGGAGCTGATTACCGGTCTTGAGTCTGGAACCTTTGCCTTATCGGATTCCAACCGCTTCCTGGCATGGACTGAATCCGAGACGGATAATGAGACCATACATGTGATGGATCTGAATATTGAGGAGACCTTTGACATCACAGAATCAGGCGGAAAAAGTCTGCGGGCACTGGGATTTATGGAAGAGGATTTTGTCTATGGTGTGGCGAATCAGGCAGATATTTACCAGGATACGGCGGGCAATATTATTTTCCCGATGAGCCAGATTAAGATTATCGATACGGTGTCATCCAGCCATGAAGAACTTAAGGTCTATGAAAAAAATGGCTATTATGTGAAGGATATTGATATTCAGGGATATACTATGTATTTAAACCGCATACAATATAACGGGACAACCTATGTGGATGCGGAGCAGGATATGATTATGAACCGGGAGGGGGACAGCCAGAAGATTGTGGCAGTATGTACCACAGAGACAGAGCGGAAGGAGCGGCAGATTCAGTTGTCCCTGGCGGAGCGGGTGAGTGAAAAGTCACCGAAGCTTCTGACACCGAAGGAGACAATTCTTGAGGAAAACAGGAATGTGGCACTTGTGGATGAGGACAGTACCGAGCGGTATTATGTTTACGTGAAGGGGGATGTACTCCTTTCCACGGAGCGGGTTACGGATGCCATTGTGAAGGCAAATGAGAACATGGGAATGGTCTTAAGCGATAACCAGGAGTATATCTGGAAACGCTCAAGAAAAAGTATTCAGACTGCTTTTAGCGACATTACAGTGGGGGCAGAGGATGCATCTGCGGACAGCGTTGCACAGTGTATCAATGCCATGCTGGAAACCCAGGGAATCAACATCGGTGTAAGCGCTTTGATTGAAGGAGGAGAGACACCGAAGGATATTCTTAAGAATACGATGAAGGATGTGCGGGTGCTGGAGCTTTCCGGCTGCACGGTGGATGAAGTGCTGTATTACGTCAGTTGCGGCAGTCCGGTATTCGCCATGACGGGAATGGATTCGGCTGTTCTGATTGTGGGATATGATGCCAATAATGTTGTGATTTTTGATCCGACGCTTGGGACAACCCGGAAGCAGGCAAGCGATGAGGCGGACAGAATTTTTTCGGAAGCGGGAAATGTTTTCTTTACTTACCTGGATTAAGACTGCATACAATTGCAAAAAAATTGCATGAAAATTGCATAAAAAAGAAACAGGTAAATAGAAACCTTCGTGGAAGTTTAACAGAATTCCGCCGTATGTATTGCAAAATTTTTTATAATAGGTTATATTTTGAGAAGTACTTGGAAAGAGGATAAAGAAATGAGTAGAAAAGAAGTAGTTGTATCAGACGTTTCTGAAGGACACGATAATCCAATTGCTGAACTTGTTCAGGTTGCCTGTAAATTTGAAAGTGACATTACACTGGAAAGTGACAACCGTAGGATCAATGCAAAAAGCATCATGGGAATTATGGCATTTAATCCTTCCAAGGGCATGAAGGTGAATATCGTTGCTGAAGGGGACGATGAGAAGGAAGCATTAGTGGCAATGGAGAAGTTTTTAGTGTGTGAGTAGATTAACTCAGGAGGGAGCTCATATGGACAAGAAAACAACGAAACCAGATGTAACCGTAACCACCACAGGGAAGACTACAGTAGGGAAGACAGAGAATACGAAGCCTGTAGCACCGGTGAAGACAGAGAGCACAAAACCGGCAGCACCGGCGAAGACAGAAAGTGCAAAACCGGCAGCACCGGTGAAGACAGAGAGTGTAAAACCGACAGCACCGGCAAAAGAAAGCGAGTCTGCGAAAGCAGCAGAAGCAGTAAAGGCTGCAGAAGCCAAGATTGTAGCGAAAACAGAGGAAACCAAGGCAGCAGTAGAAGAGAAGGCGGCTGAGGTGAAGGAAACAGT
This sequence comes from Roseburia sp., assembly GCA_051877675.1. Taxonomy (GTDB): domain Bacteria; phylum Bacillota; class Clostridia; order Lachnospirales; family Lachnospiraceae; genus Roseburia. The sequence continues at coordinate 2,601 of JBJEJC010000047.1, forward strand.
GGCAAAGGTAAAGGAGAAAGCAGTGAAGACAACAAGAAAAGCGAAAGCAAAGGTTGAGAAGACAGTGTTGAAACCAGAAATTTTTGTTCAGTTCCAGGGAAGAGAAGCAGTAGTGGAAGAGGCAGTTGCTAAGGCAAAGGCACAGTTCATCGCAGAAGGACACAGAGAGTCCTCCATCAAGTCTCTTCGTGTGTACTTAAAACCGGAAGAAAGCGCTGCATATTTCGTAATTAATGATAAGTTTGCAGGCAGAGTAGATTTGTTTTAATTTATAAAAAAATACATAAAAATTACATAAAAAAGGATGCCGAAAACGGCATCCTTTTTTGTTGGAGAAGAGGTTGTTTAAACCTCTTCTCCTGCTTTGTATCTGGAAACCAGACGCTGGATTCTGTCATAGGGATTGAGCAGATCGCTGATGGAACTGTCATGATTTAACGTATCGATAATATATGCAATATATTTGCTCATATCACAGTTGATATAGTAGGGTTTGGAAAGCAGCTCCGGAGTCTGATAGGTGAGGTTTGTGGTGACTACTTTGAAAATAATTCCTTCCTCTACTGCCTTGTCAAATTTTGCAAGACCATTGGTAAAGAGACCAAAGGTAGCAACAACAAAAATCCGGTTAGCTTTTCTCTTCTTAAGCTCAGTTGCCACGTCAATCATACTCTCGCCGGAGGAAATCATATCATCGATAATAATGACATCCTTGCCCTCCACGGAGGAACCCAGAAATTCATGGGCAACGATTGGGTTGCGGCCATCAACAATTTTACTGTAATCTCTGCGTTTGTAGAACATACCCATATCCAGCCCAAGTACGTTGGCAAGATAAATGGCGCGGTTGGTTCCGCCCTCATCCGGGCTGATAACCATCATATGGTCGCTGTCAATCTGAAGCCCCTTGACGGAACGGCAGATTCCCTTGATGAACTGGTAGGCGGGCTGTACCGTCTCAAATCCCTTTAACGGGATTGCATTCTGTACACGGGGATCATGGGCATCAAAGGTGATGATGTTGTCCACACCCATAGCCGTAAGCTCCTGCAGTGCCAGTGCACAGTCCAGAGATTCCCGGGCGGTACGCTTGTGCTGACGGCTTTCATATAAGAATGGGATGATGGCGGTGATGCGCCGTGCCTTTCCGCCTACAGCCGCGATAATGCGCTTTAAATCAGCATAATGGTCATCCGGGGACATATGGTTCTCATGACCGCAGACGGTGTAGGTCAGACTGTAATTGGTGACATCAACCATCAGATAGAGATCATATCCGCGGACGGATTCCTTGATGACACCCTTTGCCTCTCCGGTACCGAAGCGGGGAACATCGGTGGAGATAATGTAGGAGTTGCGGTGGTAGCCTTTGAAAGCCGGATCTTCAATGTGCTGGATCTGCCGTTTGGCCCTCCAGCCCGCAAGATAGGCATCGACTTTCTGACCTAATTCCCGGCAGCTCGCCAGGGGAATAAGTCCGAGCGTACCGTCAGGCATGGTTTCTAAGTTTCTTTCATCGTTTGGCATGAATGGGTTCCTCCATAAAATGATATATAGTTCAATAGATTACTCTAATGAATGCTTTTTTGTGGCATTGTCTTTTTCAGGATGCGGATGTCTGCACCAAAAAGCTTGATGAGCGTGTATTTGCTGGTGATTCGGGAAAGCACCCGCTCTGAATAGAGGTCTGCAATCTGGTTCAATCCAAGGTTGGTAGAGATAATCGTGGATTTATTCCGCAGAATACGCTCATTGACACATAAAAACAGCTGCGACGTGGTGAAGGAATTGGAAAACTCCGTACCCAGATCATCGATAATCAGAAGGTCGCAGTCAAAAATATTGCGGTGGGCGGCGAGGGCTTCCTCGTCTTTGTCAAACACACCTTTGCTTAATATATCAAATAATTGGAACGCCGTAAAGTAAATTACGGAATGTCCCTGATCCATAAGCTCTTTGGCAATGCAGTTGGAAAGAAATGTCTTTCCAATGCCGGTATTTCCATAAAAACACAGATTTCCGGCGTCCTTTCCGCCAAAACGGGAAATGAAATCACGGCATTTGCTGTAGGCGCTGTGTGCCGCTTCCAACGAGGTCATTCCGGTGGCAGGATCGGTGTCCTTGTCGGAATAAAAATCAAAAGAAAAATGATCAAAATTCTCAGTGGCAAGTACATCCTTCAGATTCGACTGGGTATACACAAGATCGATGGCTGCCTGCCGGAAGCAGTGACAGCGTTCTCTGCCGATATAGCCGGTATCCTTGCAGTCTTTGCAGGTGTAAATCGGATCAAAATAGTCGGCAGGAAAACCGGCAGCGGCAAAGATTTCTTCCTTCTCTGCCCGGTATGCGGCAATCTGCTGCTTTAATTCGGATAAAGCGGCGGTATCACCATCCAGAAGCTTTGCAGCCTGTTTGACCGAACAGGAGGCGATTGCATCCTCAATTTCCTTTAAGCGGGGAAATCTCTGGTAAGCATCCTGAATACGCTGTTCCAGAAGACGCTGATTGGCGAGCTGCCTTGCGTCATATTCACGTATCAGTTCACTGTATTGTGAATTGTTCAGTGGCATTTATTCTCCTCCATCCTTTAACGGCTTCCGGTGGTCAGCAGCATCTTTTCCATCTCGCTGTAATCGTAGGAACGCTGTTCGAAATTGTTGAACTTATTCCGGGATGCACTGGATGTGCCGGATGATGCCGGTGCGGGAGCCGTCTTTTTGCGGCTCTGGAATGCGGCATCCAGTCTTGCAACATCGGCGGTGGTCTTTACGTTGTTCTTTGCCCAGCTTGCAAGGATAGAATCCGTATATTCAAAGCTTGGCTGATGCGTTGCCGAAATGGTGCGCTGGCAGGCCTCGGTAATAAGCTCTGTGGAGAAGCCGTAGGTGTTTTTCCATTTCTCAATGAAGGCAGTTTCCGTGGGAACCAGATTGCGCCCGGAAATTCCAAGTGCCTTCATCACGGCAAAATAAGTCTGATTGTGCAGGCTGGCAGCCTGTTTCGCCTGCTCTGCGGTTGTAATACCGTTTTCTGCCCAGCCGAGAGCTACTTTTTCTATGTACCGGATACTGGTGTGTCCTTTGCATACACAGTATTCCACGAGATATTCTATTAAATCCGCAGAAAAGCCCAATACGTCATAAAAATATAAAATGGTATTGACATCCGTGGCAGTCAAGGTACGTCCCAGATAATGCTCTGTGATAAAGAACAGCTCAGCCACCGATTCGTTTTTCTGGAATTCTAAAATATCATCGGGAGTATAGGATTTCTTCTCGGGGACAGAAGCCGTTGCCACAGAAGCTGCCGGTTGTACGGTCACTGCCTTTGCCGCAGCCGAAGATTCAGCCGCAGGCGTAGCTACGGATTTTGCCGCAGAATCAACCTCAGGTGCAGCCACAGACTCAGATGCGGCCACGGATGCGGTTCCTGCAGAAGTGTTGTCCGCTGAACCGGGGGAATCCAGCAGACAGATGCTGGTCAGATTCTCCTGATCATCGTATTCTAAACGTAAAAGATGCATACGCTCCCAATAGCTTAAGGCACGCCGGATATCCTTCTCGGTGTGTTCAAACTTATCCGCAATGGATGAAATGGAGAATGCAGCATCCGGTGCATTCATAAGACGCAGAAGATACAGATAGATTTTTACGAACTCTCCATTGGCATCCGTCATATATTCATCAATAAAAATATTGGAAACACTGGTGGTGGAATTGGTGTTGTCGCTGTGCAGTGTAATCTTTCCCATAACCATAAACCCTCTTTCATTTCAGGGATGGAAGCGCCCCCATCCTCTAACCTGTCCCAAATTATAGCACAGGATTTTTAAAATGAGAAGTACAAATTCTTGGCAATCCCAGCAAAATCAAGGGGTTGAGGAAAATGTGGATAATGTGGATAAAAGTAATTTCCCAATGCCCGAAACGCATGGTGCGCTTCTGAAAACAGCTTTGCCGCGGAGATTTTACAGGAATGGCAGCAAAAAGGAGTTGTGTGTTATGTAAACAAAAAAATCCACATTCAAAAGTTGAAGTTTTCCCCAATTTGAATGTGGATAATGTGGATAACTTAGTTTTCCAAAAGGTGTTTCCCGACGTTTACAATGTCTCCGGCACCCATAGTTATCAACAGGTCACCGTTCATACAATTTTTTGATAAAAATTGTTCGATTTCGTCGAAAGTAGGAAAATAGTAACATTCAGTTCCGGCCTTTTTCAGCTTTTCCAGAAGATCTTCGGAGCTGACGCCATAGGTGTTTTTCTCCCGGGCAGCATAAATATCTGCGAGTACCACCACATCCGCCATGGAAAGCACCCGGACGAAATCGTCCATAAATGCTTTGGTCCGGGAATAGGTGTGGGGCTGGAACGCCAATACCAGACGATTGTGGGGATAGTTGGCAGCCGCAGCCAGAGTCGCGCCAATCTCGGTGGGGTGGTGGGCGTAATCGTCAATCACTGTAACGCCACGGAAGGTTCCCATGTACTGGAACCGGCGGTCGGCACCGCCGAAAGCGGCAAGCCCTGCCGCGATGATCTCTTTGGAGATGCCAAGAGAAAGGCATAGACCGACGGCAGCGAGGGCGTTGCATACATTATGCATACCGGGAATATGCAGGGTGACATCCATAACTGCAAGGTCATTTCGCATGACGGTGAAGGAAGCGCAGGCTTTGTCATCGAAGACAACATTTGCAGGATGGAATTCACAGCCCGCGGAGAGCCCGAAGGTGTGCACCTCTGTGGCAAGTCCCTGGGTAAGCTCCTGATAATGTTCAATGTCGCCGTTGATAAAAAGCAGACCGTCCGGTTTTGTGTTGGCTGCAAATTGATGGAATGAATTGCGGACATCCTGAATATCCTTAAAGAAGTCGAGATGTTCTGCCTCTACATTTAAGATGACGCTGTATTTCGGATAAAAATGCAGGAAACTGTTGGTGTATTCACATGCCTCCGCTACAAAATAGTCAGAACTGCCCACCCGCAGATTGCCGTCAATGGCCTTTAAAATTCCGCCTACGGTAATCGTGGGATCGCATTGTGCCTGAAGCAGAATCTGGCTGATCATTGAGGTGGTGGTGGTTTTGCCGTGGGTGCCGGCGACTGCAATGGACCGCCGGTAATTGTCCATAATCTGACCTAACAGCTCCGCGCGGCTTAACATGGGAAGCCCGGTCTCTTTTGCGCGGACGAACTCCGGATTGTCATCGGAGATTGCAGCCGTGTATACCACAAGCTGAACGCTGTCTGTTATATTTTCGGCGCGCTGTCCGTAGGAAATGGTGATGCCCATCCGGGCAAGATGCCGGGTAAGCTCGGACTCTTTGGCATCGGAGCCGGAAACGGTAAAGTGCTCCTTTAACAGAATCTCCGCGAGACCGCTCATGCTGATGCCGCCGATGCCGATGAAATGGATATGTATTGGTTTGTCAAAATTAATTTTATACATGATAAATACCTGCCTGTCTGGTTTTTACTTCCTTTGTTTCAAAGCTAATTATAACCTTATATTATTAATTTGCAAATCGTTTTGGAATAAAATCTTTTCGACAGACCTGTCAATCCATTGGAAATAATTTCCTAACATTGTAAAAAATGTCAAAAATTAGAAAAATGTGTAAAAAAAATTGTGAAAAATGTTGTACACGAAGCGGATGTTGTGCTACAATTTAACTGTAAGGGGAGTAGAGCAGACTTGATTTAGAAATGACGAGAGGTGATTGACGTGATTCGAAAAGAAATGATTGCTATGTTACTGGCTGGAGGGCAGGGAAGCCGTCTGGGCGTGCTCACAGCAAAGGTTGCCAAGCCTGCAGTTGCCTTTGGCGGGAAGTACCGTATTATCGATTTCCCACTGAGCAATTGCATCAATTCCGGCATTGATACGGTTGGTGTATTGACACAGTATCAGCCGCTTCGGCTGAATACCCATATCGGAATTGGTATTCCGTGGGATCTGGACCGGAACAATGGAGGCGTAACGGTATTGCCGCCCTATGAGAAGAGCGACAACAGCGAATGGTATTCCGGAACTGCAAATGCAATTTTCCAGAATATGCGTTATATGGAAGGTTATGAGCCGGAGTATGTACTGATTCTGTCGGGAGACCACATCTATAAGATGGATTATGAGGTGATGCTGGACTTCCACAAGGAGAATAAGGCAGATGTGACCATCGCTACCATGCCGGTGCCTATTGAGGAGGCAAGCCGCTTTGGTATTGTGATTGCGGATGAGAACAAGAGAATTATGGAGTTTGAGGAGAAACCGGCTCAGCCCCGCAGTAATCTGGCATCCATGGGAATTTACATATTTAGTTGGAAGGTTCTGAAAGAGGCATTATATGCCATGAAGGATCAGAGCGGCTGTGATTTTGGAAAGCATATTATTCCATACTGCCATGAGAAAAAGCAGCGTCTGTTCGCGTATGAATTTAACGGCTACTGGAAGGATGTAGGAACACTTGGCTCATATTGGGAAGCCAATATGGAGCTGATTGATCTGATTCCGGAGTTTAACTTATACGAAGAATACTGGAAGATTTATACGAAGAGCGATATCATCGAGCCACAGTATCTGGCACCGGACTCCGCTGTGGAGCGGAGTATTGTGGGTGAAGGCTCCCAGATATACGGACGTGTTTATAACTCCGTGATTGGTGCCGGTGTCACCATCGGAGCAGGAACCGTGGTGAGAGACTCGATTATTATGAAGGGAACTGCAATCGGCGCGAATTCAACGGTTGATAAGGCGATTATCGCAGAGAAGTGCCAGATTGGTTCCAATGTACATATTGGCGTCGGAAATGAAGCACCGAATAAGCTGAATGCAAGCATTTATTCCTTTGGACTTGCGACCATCGGCGAGGATTCTGTGGTCCCGGATGGAGTATCGGTTGGCAAGAATACGGCGATTTCCGGTGTGACGGACAAGGCAGACTATCCGAATGGAATTCTTGAAAGCGGTGAAGTAATTATTAAGGCAGGTGACTCAGTATGAAGGCAATAGGAATTATTTTAGCTGGCGGTAATAACAGCCGCATGCAGGAATTATCCAATAAGAGAGCCATTGCGGCAATGCCGGTGGGAGGCAGCTTCCGCAGCATTGACTTTGCGCTCAGCAACATGAGCAATTCACATATTCAGACGGTTGCCGTACTGACACAGTACAGCGCCCGTTCCCTGAATGAACATTTGAGCTCATCCAAATGGTGGGATTTCGGAAGAAAACAGGGAGGACTGTTCGTATTCAATCCTACTGTGACAGTGGACAATAGCTGGTGGTACCGGGGTACGGCGGATGCCATGTATCAGAATATTGATTTCCTCAAGAAACGCCATGAACCATATGTAATCATTACAAGCGGTGATTGTGTATACAAGCTTGATTACAACAAAATCCTGGATTACCACATGGAGAAAAAGGCAGACATCACAGTGGTATGCAAGGATATGGCACCCGATGAGGATGTGAGCCGTTTCGGTGTGGTGCGGATGAATGAGGATGCCAGGATTGTGGAATTCGAGGAGAAGCCTATGGTATCCCAGTCCAATACCATTTCCACAGGAATCTATGTGGTGCGCAGAAGACAGCTCATTGAGATGCTGGAGCGCAGCGCCGAAGAAGAACGCTGGGATTTCGTAACCGATATCCTGATCCGCTACAAGAACATGAAACGGATTTATGGTTATAAGATGAAGGATTACTGGAGCAATATTGCCACCGTAGAATCCTACTATCGTACGAATATGGATTTCCTGAAACCGGAGGTGCGCAAATTCTTCTTCAGTGAGGAGCCGAAGATTTATTCCAAGGTGGATGATTTGCCGCCGGCAAAATATAATACAGGTTCCGATGTGCGTAACAGCCTGATTTCCAGTGGATGTATCATCAACAGCAAGGTTGAGAATTCCATTCTCTTCAAGAAGGTATTTGTGGGAAAGAACTGTGTGATTAAGAACTCCATCATTTTAAATGATGTGTATATTGGTGATAACACCCATATTGAGAATTGCATTGTTGAGAGCCGCGATACCTTAAAGGCGAATACCTATTATTGCGGAGACAACGGAATTAAGATTGTATCTGAGAATAACGAAAGATATGTTTTATAGACATACAAGGTGACAGAAGGCAGCGGAAAATGTTGGCGCAGGAGCTGCAGTGACAAAAGGGGGACATGAGATATGCAGATTACAGATGTGAGAATCAGAAAAGTGGAGAAGGAAGGCAAGATGAAAGCGGTGGTATCAATTACCATTGACGAGGAGTTTGTCGTACACGATATCAAAGTCATCGAGGGTGAGAAGGGACTGTTCATTGCCATGCCCAGCCGCAAAGCGGCGGACGGAGAGTACCGTGATATTGCGCATCCCATCAATTCGGATACCAGAGACCGTATTCAGGCACTGATTCTTGAGAAATACCAGGAGATGCTGGCATCAGAGGCATAAGCCATGCCACAGTAAAAGCATACAGGCTGTTTCCAAAAACAGATATTCTGCTTTTTGGAAACAGCTTTTTCTTTTAAAAGGTCTTGTAAAATTTCGAAACTTTTGTAAAATGTAACCTTAGAGCGTTTACGACAAGCAGGAGGGAATGGAAAGGTTATGGAGCAGTTAAAAGCAGTGATTCTTGCGGCAGGGAAAGGCACTCGTATGAAGTCGGACCTTCCGAAGGTGGTACATACAATTGAAGGAAAATGTCTGGTGGATTATGTGGTGGATGCCGCCATTGAGGCGGGAGCCGGGGATATTTGCCTGGTTTTGGGGTATAAATATGAAGTGGTGCGGGAGAGCATGGCACATAAGGATGTACGGTTTGTCCTGCAGGAGCAGCAGCTTGGAACCGGTCATGCGGTGAAATGCGCAAAGGATTTCCTTGGGGATGAGGGACAGACGCTGATTCTGTTTGGAGATACACCGCTTATTACGGCAGACACATTAAAACGGCTCCGGGATTATCATGAGAAACATGGCAATACGGTGACGGTTCTCTCGGCCATGATCGAAGATCCTACGGGTTACGGAAGAATCATCCGGGATGCGGAGGGGAACTTTGTGAAAAGTGTGGAGCACAAGGATGCCAGTGAAGCGGAGCTGCAATCCCATGAGATTAACTCGGGTATGTATATTTTTGACACGAGGGAACTTAGGGAAGCCTTAGAGAAACTTACACCAAACAATGCCCAGGGAGAATACTATCTCCCGGATACACTTACGATTATTAAGGATAAGGGACTGCGGGTGGATGCCTTCGCGTTGGATGACCCGGAGGACATTACCGGTGTCAATGATCAGGAGCAGCTGAAATCGGCAGCGATTGTAATACGGCGCAGAAATGCATAAGCGCAGAATGCAGAAACACGGAAAGGTATGGATAACGGTATGATTCTGATTGTCGGACTTGGAAATCCCGGAAAACAGTATGAACACACCAGACATAATGTGGGGTTTGATGTCATAGATGTTCTGGCGGACAAATATAATATCAGTGTCAGCGAGAAAAAGCACAAGGCACTTTGCGGCAAGGGAGTCATCGAAGGACAGAAGGTGGTGCTGGCGAAGCCGCAGACCTTTATGAACTTAAGCGGTGAGAGCGTGTCGGAGCTGCTTTCCTATTATAAGCTGGACCCGGAGACAGAGTTGATTGTTCTTTTCGATGACATCAGTCTTGCTCCGGGGAATATCCGGGTGCGCAAAAAGGGCAGTGCAGGCGGACATAACGGAATTAAAAACATCATTGCCATGACCGGCAGCCAGGGATTCATGCGGGTGAAAATAGGTGTGGGAGAAAAACCGGAGGGCTGGGATCTTGCAGACCACGTGCTGGGACATTTTGATGCGGAGGACAGGCGCAGAGTGGAGACAGCCATGGAGGATGCCGCGGCCGCCACGGTGCTGATGCTTCAGGGCGAGGTGGACAAGGCAATGAACGACTTTAATGCGAAAAAGCAGGAGGGTTAAGTGGAAACATTCAAAAGGCCCCTGGCGGAGCTGAAAGAGTTTGAAGATCTGGAACAGGCACTGCCCGGGCTTTCCGGTGTGATACAGGTGGCGGGCTGCATAGATGCGGCGAAGCCCCATATGATATATAGCTGTAACAATGGTTCCGGAAACAGAATCATTGTTACTTTTCATGAGCAGAGAGCCAGGGAACTGTGCGAGGAGTACCGTTTCTTCGACCCGCGGGCGGCATATTATCCTGCAAAGGACGTATTGTTCTACCAGTCCGATATCCGGGGAAATGTGATGACTGCGGAACGGATTAATGCGCTGAAACTGCTGGCGGAGGAAGAAAACTGCACAATTGTAACTACTTTTGACGCGCTCATGAACTCCATGCCGCAGCCGGAGAAATTTATCCAGGCGGTGAAAAAGATTGCGGTAGGAGATACGGTTTCTCTGGAGGAGCTGACGGCGCAGCTTGTGGAGCTTGGTTATGAGAAAAACTATCAGGCGCAAACCATGGGGGAATTTTCCGTGCGCGGCGGAATCATTGATGTTTTTCCGCTGACGGAGGACAATCCCTTCCGTATTGAATTGTGGGGAGATGAGGTGGATTCGATCCGCTCCTTTGACCCGGAGAGCCAGCGCTCCATTGAAAATCTTGAGGAGGTACACATTTACCCGGCGTGTGAGCTGGTGTTAAACCGCGAGGAACGGGAGGCGGGGATTGCCCGTATTCTCAAGGAAGCAGAGCAGGTTTCTGCGAAGCTTCGGAAGGAAATGAAGACGGAGGAGGCATACCGGGTGAAATCTGCGGCAGCGCAGATTGCGGAGGAGGCGGGAGAGCTTTCTATCAGTGCAGGGCTGGATGCCTATCTGTCTTATTTTTGTGAGGAACGGGTCTCTCTGCTGGACTATTTTGACCGGAAAAATACGATTATTTTTCTGGACGAGGCGACCCGTTCCATCGAGCGGGGGATTTCCACGGAGACAGAGTATGCGGAGAGTATGAAGCAGCGTCTGGAAAAGGGCTATATTCTGCCGGGGCAGATGCGGGAGCTGATTCCCTGCCAGGAGATTCTGGCAAAACTTTCCGTGTGCAGATGTGTGGCACTGGTGGCACTGGATATGAAGAACAAGTATCTGGATATTACTGCGCGCTTCAATATCCAGACGAAGACGGTAAACCCCTACAATAACAGCTTTGAATTGCTGGTACATGATCTGCAGCGTTACAAGAAGAATGGCTACCGGGCAGTACTCCTCTCCAGCTCGAGAACCAGGGCAAAGCGTCTGGCGGATGACCTGATGGGGGAAGGACTGAATTCTTTTTACTCCGAGAATTTTAACCATGAGGTGAAGCCGGGGGAAATCCTTGTGGGTTATGGCAAGGTGAAAAAAGGCTATGAGTACCCCATGATTAAGTTTGTCGTTATTTCGGAGAGCGATATTTTTGGCGGAGAGAAGAAGAAAAAGAAACACAGAAGGCTTTACGAGGGAGAAAAGATTGCCAGCTTTACCGATCTTAACATCGGAGACTATGTGGTGCATGAAAATCATGGACTGGGGATTTACCGGGGAATCGAGAAGATTGAGGTAGATAAGACGGTCAAGGATTATATTAAGATTGAGTACGCCGGCGGCGGAAATCTTTACATTCTTGCCACACAACTGGAGCTGATTCAGAAGTATGCCGGCGCAGATGCAAAAAAGCCGAAGCTGAATAAGCTGGGCGGACAGGAATGGAATAAGACGAAAACCAGAGTCCGGGGAGCCGTCAAAGAAATTGCCGGGGAACTGGTGCAGCTTTATGCGGTGCGCCAGAGCAGGAAGGGCTTTGTCTACGGACCGGATACGGTGTGGCAGAAGGAATTTGAGGAGATGTTCCCCTTCGAGGAGACGGAGGATCAGGAGCTTGCCATTGAAGCGACCAAAAAGGACATGGAGAGCACCAAGATTATGGACCGCCTTATCTGCGGTGATGTGGGCTACGGCAAAACGGAGATTGCCATCCGCGCTGCCTTCAAGGCAGTGCAGGACGGAAAGCAGGTGGCGTTTCTGGTTCCCACCACGATTCTTGCCCAGCAGCATTACAACAACTTTGCTCAGCGGATGAAGGATTTCCCGGTGAATGTGGAGCTTCTGTGCCGGTTCCGGAGCAGTGCGGAGCAGAAAAAGACCATTGAGAAGCTGAAGAAGGGCAGCGTGGACATTATTATTGGAACCCACAGACTTTTGTCCAAGGATGTGGTTTACAAAGATCTGGGACTTTTGATTATTGATGAGGAGCAGCGCTTTGGCGTCACTCATAAGGAGAAAATCAAGCAACTGAAAAATGATGTGGATGTGCTGACGCTGACCGCCACGCCGATCCCCCGTACGCTTCATATGAGCCTCATTGGAATTCGGGATATGAGTGTGCTGGAGGAACCGCCCATGGACAGAATCCCGATTCAGACATACGTTATGGAGTATAACGAGGAACTGGTGCGGGAGGCAATTTCCAGAGAGCTTGCCCGGGGCGGGCAGGCATACTATGTGTACAACCGGGTGAAGGAGATTGCGGATGTGGCAACAAAACTGGCAGAGCTGGTGCCGGAGGCAAACGTGGCATACGCCCATGGACAGATGCGCGAGACAGAGCTGGAAAATATCATGTACCGCTTTATCAACGGAGAAATTGATGTGCTTGTGTCAACTACAATAATAGAAACCGGGCTTGATATCTCCAATGTCAACACCATGATTATCCATGACGCGGATAATATGGGGCTTTCCCAGCTATATCAGTTGCGGGGACGGGTGGGGCGTTCCAACCGCACTGCCTATGCCTTTTTAATGTACAGGCGGGATAAGATGCTTAAGGAAGTGGCGGAGAAGCGTCTGGCAGCCATCAAGGAGTATACGGAGCTGGGAAGCGGCTTTAAGATTGCCATGCGGGACCTGGAAATTCGCGGAGCCGGAAATCTGCTGGGGGCGGAGCAGCATGGACATATGGAGGCGGTGGGCTATGACCTCTATTGCAAAATGCTCAACGAAGCCGTGAAGGAGGCGAAGGGGATTGCGGTGGAGGAAAACTTTGACACCTCCATCGACATCGATATCGATGCCTATATTCCCATGGGCTATATCCCCAATGAGGTTCAGAAGCTGGATATCTATAAGCGGATTGCGGATATGGAGACCAGTGAGGAGACGGAGGAGATGTTAGAGGAGTTAATCGACCGTTTTGGAGATCCGCCCAAATCGGTGGAAAACCTGCTTTACATTGCAAAAATCAAATCACTGGCACACGGACTGTATATGACGGAGGTGGCGCAGAAGGGGGATACCCTGCGGTTTACCCTGTATGAAAAGGCAAAGCTGGATGTGGCGCGTATTCCGGAATTCGTGGCGGAATACGGTGGCTGCCTTAAGTTCAGCATGGACACCAAAGCCCCGTATTTTACCTATTTTCTGAAGAAGAATTCCCGACAGAAAAACGTCGATGTGACGGAGGTACTCGAGCAGTTCTTGAACAGTGCGAAGGTCCTGCTTTTGCAGGAAGAAACGGTATCTTCATGAAAAAAACAGGAAAATTGTTGCGGCTTTCGGGAAAAAGCTCTATAATAGAGCAGTGATTTAAGACAAGACAGAATCTAGGAGGAACATATGAAGATAAAAAAGATTACCGCATTATTGCTGGGCGGTGCGATGGCTGCAGTTCTTTTTGCAGGATGTGGAAGCCTGAACAAGGACGCTGTGGTGGCAACGTTAGACGGACAGGAGATTACTTTGGGGGTTGCCAATTTTGCGGCGCGTCTGCAGCAGGCGACCTATGACGATTTCTATACCATGTATTTCGGAGAAAAGGTATGGTCTACGGATATGTACGGTACCGGCTCCACCATGGAGGACGATTTAAAAGAAGATGTCATGGAGATGATCCGGGTAATGTATACCATGGAGGCACATGCCGATGAGTATGGGATTGCTTTGACGGATGAGGAGAAGACCGCAATCCGGGAGACGGCTGAGAACTTCATCGCAGCAAACAGCAAGGAAGCGCTGGATGCCATGGGAGCTACCCAGGAGGTTGTGGAGGAATACTTAAGTCTTGCCACAATCCAGCAGTATATGTATGATGCCATTATCGCAGAGGCGGATGTGGTGGTCAGTGATGAGGAGGCAAACACCAGCTCCTACAGCTATGTGACCGTTTCCAAAACCACCTATACCGATTCCGAGGGCAATTCTGCCACCTACACGGAGGATGAGCAGGCATTGCTTGCCAAGAGCATGGAAGAGTTCGCAGAAAATGCGGCGGCGGACGGATTGGAGAGTGCGGCGGAGAATGCCGGTTATACGGTTTCTACGGGAACCTTTACCGCGGATGATACGGCACTGGATGAGACTGTCCTTGCTGCCCTGCAGGGATTGGATGAGGGCGAGATTTCCGGTCTCATTGATCTTGACAGCAGCTACTATGTAGTGCGGCTGGATGCCAAAACGGATGCAGAGGCAACGGAAGAGACGAGACAGAGCATTATTGAGGAGCGTCAGAGTGATCATTATGACGAAGTAATTCAGAGCTGGGAGGATGCGTCCACCTGGGAATTAAAGGAAAAAGTCTGGAAAAAGGTTACGTTTGACAATCTGTTCACCACCTGGGTGGAGAGCACGGAGAGTGCGGAGGATACCGAGAACGTAGTTGATACAACGGAACAGTAAAATGTAAGAAAGAGACTTCTGCGGAGAACGGAAGTCTCTTTTTTCCGTGTAGCTGAATAACGGGGGCGGAAAGAGAAAGACTATTAGAGGAAGAAACAGATGGAAAAGGACAATATTATTTTAATCGGGATGCCCGGAGCAGGGAAAAGTACGGTGGGAGTCGTTCTGGCAAAGGTGCTGGGGTATCGTTTTGTGGATTCTGACCTGGTGATTCAGGAAAAAGAAGGAAAACTTTTGTGGGAGATTATGGAAGAAGTCGGGGTGGACGGCTTTATTGCAGTGGAGAACCGGATTAACTGCGGACTTTCGGTGGAGCATTCTGTGATTGCCACCGGCGGCAGTGTGGTGTATGGTGCCGAGGCAATGGAGCATTTAAAGAGTATCGGTACGGTGGTTTATCTACAACTTCCCTATGAGGAACTTGCAGGGCGCTTACAGGACCTGAAAGGCAGAGGCGTGGTGCTTAAGGAAGGGCAGAGCCTGCGGGAACTCTATGAGGAGCGGGTGCCGCTCTATGAGAAATATGCGGACCTGGTGCTGGAGGAACAGCAGTGCGATGTGAAAGATACTGTGAAAAAAATTGTGGAGCTTTTGAACCGGGAAAACAGGAACCAAAAGAAAAAAGCGGAATAATATAGGAAGTAGATACCTATTTGCAAATGGCGGAAAAACTGTTATACTATATACTTAGAGTATAAAACGCAATGTACAGTGTTGAAAGGAAAAAATAATTCGCACTAAATTTACAGATTTACTGCGGACT
>JBJEJC010000048.1:0-3445 GCA_051877675.1 Roseburia sp.
CAAAGACCTATCATCCGGGCTATGAAAAACTTCTGACGGAGCGTTTTTCCGCCATTGTGGAGGATCCCAACGCCCCAATTCAGCCCCTGCTCGACAGAAAAAAAGCCAGGGTCTTCATCGCCTCCCATAAGGAGCTTGGAAAACCCTGGTTTGGACAATTGATGGCAGGTCCGCAGTTGATGGCATATTTTATCCAGATGAATGACTGGATGAAAAAATATCATCTTTCCATTTCATAGTTTCGATGAACGCAGCGCCGTACTCTGGAACCGGCATACAAGAATCGCAATGACGGTTCCCGTGACGGCGCCGCACAGCACATCAGTGGGATAATGCACGCCCACATACAGTCTGGACAACGAAATAAGAACTGCCAGTATCATTGCCGGAACTCCGTATTTGCGCGGGCACAGAAGAAAGATTGTCACTGCTGCCGCAAAGGAGCTTCCGGTATGTCCGGAAGGAAATGACAGATCCGACTGCGCCTCTATGATCCGATGCAGTCCCTCCACAACCTCATAGGGTCTTGTGCGTGCAACCAGATTTTTAAGTATCAGATTGTTTATGACATAGGAGCCCAGCAGAGACGATGCAGTGGCAATCCCTATCCTTCTGGTCTTTGAAATCAATACCAGAACAAGTGCCAATACAATCCAGAACCATCCCGCGTCTCCCAGATGTGTGATAAATTTTACAACCGGAGAAAGAAACTCCTTCCGCAGATTTTCCTGAATCCACAGAAGAATTTCTCCGTCCAACTGTGTAATTGTTTCCAGCATAGGTACATTTCCTTTTCTTTTGATAAAAAAGCCGCCAGCCTGACGGTTTTCTTTTCCCGACGGCTTTCCTATAATGATATTTATTATACCAGCTATTTACCTGTTATTCAAGCGGTTACTCCTGACCTGTCAGTACCCGGTTTAAAAGATCTGCCAGCGGTACCATGGCATTCTTTGCCTCCTGCAGTGTGTTGGTCTGTGCTCCCACCTCAATCAGAAGTGTCTTCGGGCAATAATGCATATTATACCGATAGCCTTTGAGATAGATTCTTCTGGTGAGGTCGGGGTAATACTCTGCCGCTGCAAGCTGCATCTGCAGGGAAAGTGCCAGATTATCCTGTATGTAGGGATTGGGCAGATAACCGATATCACCCGTCTTCGTGAGGCGGCTTAAGCCGTTAAAAAACATGATTTTTGCCATTTCCACACCGTTCTGTGTCGTGACAAGGCGGGTATTCTCCCCCACACCGTCCCGGTGCAGGTCGATGACCACCTCAATGCTGGGATTATCTGCCAGAATCTGCTCTAACGCCGGACCCGACCGGGAATACGCCGTATCCCGGTCCGTATCGTAGATTCCGGTGTGATGGATTACATTCAACCCGTACTCCTCTGTCAGAATTTCGGTCAGATAATCCCCGACACCAATGATGCCGGTGGACACATCCCCCGCCACGGAATCCACATACCCCTCCTGCCCATGTGTATGGTAGATTAAAATCTGGGGAGAATCCGCATCGTGGGTCAGTTTCATATCCTTTTGCAGCAGTTCCTGGGCATCCAGCTGTTCACTGGTAATGGTGGTGGAACTGTCCACCTGATAAAAATTCTGAATCAGATAATCGTAATCCATCAGCTTTTCTATCGGATAATCCACCACTTTTCCCGGCGCCAGTCCCGCCATGACCTCCTGCTGTCCGTTTTCCGCCGTCACACTGTCCTCTCCGTCAGCCCCCGCATCTGTCTCCTTTTCCTCCCCGGACTGACCATCCGCCTTCTCAGATTCCTCCTCCCAGGCAGCTTCACTCTCTGAAGTCTTTGCTGCACCATCACTGACTTCCGGCTGGATATCCCCATTCTCCGTGACCTCTTCCCCGGAGCCTGTACCATTTTCCACTCCAATCTCCTGCCCTACATAATTTTCATCCGCCGCTTCCCACGCCAGAATCAGTTCGTAGGACAGTTCACTTTCTGACTGTGTCGTATAGGAAACCGTTTCCTGATTCTCATATGCTCCAATCGGGAAAAAAGACAGCAGCAATTCTTCTATAATTGCGAACGGCTCCTCCCTGGCTCCATACACAACTCCCGGCAGAAATGTCTCCTGCATTTCCTCGTAGCCTGCCGCAAAAAAGCTGCGGTACAGTTCCCCCAGAGACTCTCTGCCCTCCCATAAGAGCAGCAGAAGTATTACGGATAAGCCAAAGGACAGAATCCCTTTTTTATTCATTTTTCTTCTACGATAAGAATGGTATCTGTAAATTCGCATAATCCATATTATGCGATGCCACACCGCTTTATGCCGTTCTCGGCTCCAACGGTTTTCCTCCCATGAAAGCAATATTCAGCCCTTCTGAAATTGTGTAGCTCAGGCGTTTTACCGACTCGTCAATATCCTTGGGGGTCACAAACATTGCATTGAGATTCGGGGATAGAAGTTCCCGGATCAGTTCATATTTTTCTGCGTCATCCAGTTCTCCCAGTGTACTCCCCAGGCGCTTTAATTCACTGCTCTGACTCATGGCATTCACCAGGTTGTACATAGTGTCATTCACAATTGTAGCCGCGTCCACAACCGTTGGTATCCCGATAGAGATTACCGGCACACCAAGACTCTTTTCATTCAGTCCATGCCTGTGGTTTCCTACTCCGCTGCCCGGATTAATTCCGGTATCCGTCACCTGGATGGTCCGGTTCAGTCGCTTCGTGCTTCGGGCTGCCAGGGCGTCAATTGCAATGATAAGATCCGGCTCCGTCTCCCGGATAATTCCCCGGATAATTTCCAGGCTCTCCATACCGGTCTGCGCCATAACACCGGGAACGATACTGCTGATACGGTTCACCGTTCCGGTTCCAAAGGCATATTTTCCATATTCCCGGATAATATGTCTCGTGATAAACAGATTATCCACCACCCGGGGACCAAGGGCATCCGGTGTCACCTCACGGTTTCCAAGTCCCACCACAAGAACCGCCATCTCTTCTTTTTTAATCCGTATCAGCTTATGGATAATTTTTGCAAGCTGCTCCGAAATCTCTCTGTGGTAATCCTCGTCCTCCTCGTTCATATTGGCTGCCTCAATGGTAATATATGTTCCTTTCGGTTTTCCCATCGCTTTCGCCCCGTTTTCCGTCTCAATCACCACTGTACTGATGGTCAGATTGTGGTCAATCCTCTCCTCCATAAAACGAACCCCTTTTAATTCCACATGGTCCTCCTGCATTTTCTCCTGCGTCTCCAGTGCCAGGTCGGTACGAATCTGATACATATGCCCTCCACTCTTTTTTAATTCATTGCTATTAGTTTGCCATTGTATCGGAAAATTATCCCCTGCACCATTTTTGTGAAATTTTTTCCAAAATCTTGTGAAACAAGTCTTGACATCTCTCTTATAATCCCGTTTTCGACAGTTAAAGAAACACAAAGTGGCGCGAACCCTTGATTT
>JBJEJC010000049.1:0-17267 GCA_051877675.1 Roseburia sp.
TAGTGCGCTCTTCCAGTAAAATTTGTAAATTTTCGCCAAATGTCATTTAAGTATATCCCCTTGTTTTATGAAATAATTATGATTGCTATTATATAAAGGGTATGTATCAAAAAAATAAATGATACTAGCAACTAGAATTTAATCTATTGAAAATACTAGAAAGTAGTATTATAATATAAAAGTACTAGATATGTGGAACGGCACAAATTAAGAAAATAAGGAGGAATGAGTCTATGAAACAGTTGTTGAAAAGAATTGGCACAGGCATGATGGCTATCCTGCTACTCGTCGGAATGGTGTTTGCACCACTTGGGACGGTTACGGTGAAAGCGGAAGCAAGTAGTGGAATTAAGAATAATGGAAGTGGTGGTATCTATATTGATATCAACTCGGCACCATATACTACATTCCAAGGATATTCGTATGGAGAGTATGCGTATACTAAACAGGGGTGTGCGTGGTTTGCGTCTGCACGGACAAATCAGTTGACAGGAAAAGGGAATGTCATACGGGCGGGTACAAATTGGTGGAACAATGGAAATGGAAGAGAAGGTTTTTCTACTGGACAGTCTCCTGCGGCACCTGCAATTATCTGTTGGTCAGGGCATGTAGCTATTTTGGAAAAAATAGAAGGTGATATAGCCTATATTAGTGAGGGTGGTACTTCTCATAGCGATTCTGCACATGGGTATTGTGAAATAGTTACTGTAAATGTTTCTTCAATCGCATCTAGTAATGCTGGATTTTTAGGATATGTATATTTGGGCAGTACAAATCCGGGGAGCCTTTCCATTTCTGCGAAGTCAACGTATTATACGGATGAGGATGTTGTAGTTTCCTGGAATACACCGGAAAACACTGTAAAATATGGTTTTACTCTGCGTTATAATCCGAAGAGCGGAGATGATTTAATCGATCATTATGTTACGGGAAACAGCTATAATATCGGAAAACTGGGAAGTGGAAATTACAGATTATGGATGCGCCCATATAATTCCAGCGGAACTGGAGGAACAGCGGTATATGTTGATTTTAGTGTGACAACACGTCCGGTGGTAAAGGTAACCAGTGTTACATTGAATAAGCAAAGCTTGTCTTTGACAAAGGGAGAGAGCACTACACTGACGGCGAGTGTTGCTCCTTCTAATGCTACAAATAAGAATATTTCCTGGTCATCAAGTAATACGAGCGTGGCAAAAGTCACCAATGGAAAGGTACAGGCAGTAGGTGCCGGAACGGCAACGATTACGGCTACGGCAGCAGACGGGAGCGGAAAGAAGGCAACCTGTACGGTAAAGGTAACAAATCCGCATACACATAGTTATACATCCAAAGTAACCAAGGCTGCAACCTGTACATCGGAAGGTATAAGAACTTATACTTGTTCCTGCGGGGCAAGCTATACGGAAAAAATAGAAAAAACTGCACACAAGGAAGTAACAGACAGCGCAGTGAAGGCAACCTGTACGAAAGAAGGAAAAACGGAAGGAAGCCACTGTCAGGTATGCGGCACCATATTGAAGGCTCAGCAGACGATAGCGGCAACGGGACATACTCCGGTAACAGACAGCGCGGTGAAGGCAACCTGCACCAAAGAAGGAAAAACGGAAGGAAGCCACTGCCAGGTATGTGGCACCGTGCTGAAAGCCCAGCAGACGATAGCAGCAACCGGACATAAGTATAATACGACAACAATCGTTAAAGCAACTACAAAAGAGAATGGTGATATCAAAAAGACCTGTAGTGTATGTGGACACACAAAAAAGACTGCTATTTATTACCCCAAAACAGTAACAATTTCTTCCTGCGTTTATAATGGGAAAGCAAAGAAGCCCACAGTAACGGTGAAAGACAGCAAGGGAAATGTGATTGACAGCTCCAATTATACGGTCACATATTCGAATAATAAAAATGTAGGAAAAGCAACGGCGGCAATCAAGTTTAAGGGCAATTACAGCGGCACGATAAAAAAGCAGTTTACGATTAAACCGCAGGGAACAACGATTACGTCTGTAAAGGCGAAATCAAATGGTTTCGAAGTGAAATGGAAAAAGCAGGCAAGCCAGACGAGTGGATACGAAATTCAGTATTCTACCAATAAAAACTTTAAGGGAAATACTGTTTCAACGGTGAAGATTGAGAAGAACAGTACCCAGAGCAAAAAGATTTCCAAACTGAAGGCAAAGAAAACTTACTATGTCAGGGTTCGCACTTACAAGACAGTAAAGATAGATGGCAAGAATACAAAAATATATTCCGACTGGTCAAGTGCCAAAAAGGTAGTTACTAAGAATTAAAGAATGGAAAAACTGCATTTTGAATGCATCAGAGAATGTCCTGCGCATGAGTAATGCGTAAGGGCATTCTTAAGTTAAAGGAGGTGCTCTCTTTGAAGTACGAATGTGGTGG
The DNA here is from genome assembly GCA_051877675.1 of Roseburia sp. Taxonomy (GTDB): domain Bacteria; phylum Bacillota; class Clostridia; order Lachnospirales; family Lachnospiraceae; genus Roseburia. Next base: position 2,410 of record JBJEJC010000049.1, read on the forward strand.
GGAAAAAGTTAAGCAAATATTAAGAAAACTATTTGTAGGATTGCTGGTAATAATTGGGATAGTGGCAATTTGGCAATTCAGAGAAAATGGGCAGAAAAATGCTGGCAGGAATCTGGCAAACAGAATCTCATTTGCTGGGTTGAAATTGCCGCAGATTATAAATATGAATCCGGAATTAAATTCTGAGCCGGAAAAGCCAGGAGATATCACTAATCTGGTGGTGGAGGTGTTGGAAGATGAAGAAGATTATCATGCAGTAGTTGTTTCAGGAATGCTTGTCATTGTGGATGATAAAGCGCATATATTGTCCAGGGATTCAGAACGTAAAATTCTGGATGTGGCTCAACAGACCGCAGATCAAACAAATGAAACGATTATCGTGGTCACAGAAGATGATATGAATGGTAAAAACAGTCGGGAGTATGCAGATGGATATTATGACAATGCAGTATGTGACGGGAAATACAATGTGTGTGAGGATGGATATTTGGTTTTAATCAATATGGAGGAACGGATAATTTATATATCTACGTGCGGAGAGGTAATAGACGAATATACAGACAGGGAATTACAGGCGAACATTGCCATTTTATCTTTATATTTGGCGAACAAGAATTATGAAGCGGGGATAATTCGTCTTCTTCATAACACACCATAAGAAGAGGAGGATTGTATTATGGATAAGTTAAAAAAAGTTTTAGGCATTATTATATTAGTAACGTATGCTGGGGTGCTGGGTGGTTGTTTGCCTGATAATAAGTCAATGTCAGATATGTCCAACGATATTATGGCAAGGGATAAAGTCTTTTTGAACAATACGGATTTAATAATAACAGATTTTTCTGTTAATGAGCAAAAAACATCAAGGAAAGATGGGGTTGATATAATCAGCTGTTCTTTGAACGCAGAGAATGATGTATTTATATACGAAGCTTCATATAATTTGTATTATTTGCTATATGACCAGGGGTGGTACTTGGAGGATTTCCATGTTGAGGAGAGCAGTTGGACTCCGATACATTCAACAATAGAACAGATAGATGCTGACGCAATGGTTGATATCTATCTTTGGAATCGGAGTGAAGTTAAGAGTGAATATATGATGCGTTATACTGAACCATTAGAAAATGTAGATACATTTCTTTATGAAGGACGTATGGAATTTGAATTTTATGATTATGTATTTCCAATAAAGGTAATATACACTTTTGATCCGTTGCTTGGATGGCAATATGATACAACAATAGAAGAGGATGGAACGGTAGAATGGAAAGAAGAAGCCTTTGTAGGAGTGTGGACGGTTGATGTAAATAATGGTTACATGAAGGTATATATTTCAGATATAGACTTTACAGAAGGAACCTTTAGTGGTGATTATTATGTTAAGGATGAACTCGGAGAGAGCTTTTCATGTGACAAGTATGACCTAGAGTACGATTTTGATGAGGGAATCTGGTATTATAAAGACGAAAGTATAGATATAGAATTTTATTTTGGACTTGTTATTAATGATTATCATGCTAAAAAAAGAATCTGGTGATTGTATATATTTTTTTTTGAAATTCTCCATTTCTAGTTCTGGTAAATATGTACAAAAAATAACCGGGCAGTTTTCTTGCATTTTTCACAAAAATGTGTGCAAACCCGATGAATTTACTGACATTTCAGACTTCCCCGTGGTAAAATGAGATTAGGCGTCTCGTTGAGAAAATCAGCGGCAGCCGTGTAACTGGATATACAATCTCACATCGAGAAGATGCGGAAAGGAGAATCGGGGAATATGTTTGAAATCGGAGAATATATCGTCTATGGCAGCAAGGGAGTATGCCGTATCGATGATATCACACACCTTGACATTTCAGGGGCTGACAATGATCGTTTGTATTATGTTCTGACCCCGATTGGAGATGTAAACGGTAAGATTTATGCGCCTACAGACAATCAGAAGGTTGTGATGCGCCGGGTAATTTCCCAGGAGGAGGCAAGACAGTTGATCCGGGAACTGCCGGGAATCGAACTTTTGTGGGTGCCGGATGAAAAACAGCGGGAGGGAAAATACAAGGAAGCGCTTCGGGCGTGTGATTACCATGCCTGGGTCAGCATTGTGAAGACCCTGTACCTGCGTAAGAAAGAACGTACCGCCCAGGGTAAGAAGATTACGGTACTGGATGAGAAGTATATGCGGGCGGCGGAGAATGAGCTTTACAGCGAATTATCCGTTGCGTTGGAGATTCCGAAGGAGCAAATGGAGGACTATATCAGAGAACAATTGCAGATGGCGTAAGAATAAAAAGGAAGATGTTGCCGCAAAAATAATGCTATAGTGCGGTAACATCTTCCTTTTTCTGTGCGTCTTGCAGCGCAGGTTTCTATACGGTTGTATTTATGCCGTTTACTGCGGCATGTTCATCCTCGTCCATGGGGATAATCAGGCATTTCTGACCGTTGATGACATCGGAGTGAATCTGTCCTACTTTCTCCGGTTTCACCCTGAGAATTACGTCGTAGGTTTTCACGGAATCCCCGGATTCATCCTCGTCCACAGGAATGGAGCGGGTTTCTTCTAGCTGCTGTTTCAGATTCTCCACCTGATGTACCAGCTCCAGGCGGTCCATGCGCTTGGCGTTTGCCTCAACTAACTTGGGATCTACCAGTTGCTCCGCAGCAGGCGGTTCTGCGCCGAACACATCCTCGTAATTTTTGCCGATTACAGCCACCTGTTCCTCGGAGCAGCCGCTCTCGGTGAGCAGTTCAGACATGACAGCAGTGGACAGAATTACCGGTTCCGGTTCCTCAGTCTCATCCAGAACAACAGGAATCCTGTCGTTGATATTGCCCTGAATCCCCAGGAAAAGTGCATCGCTTTCCTCATCGTCCTCGCCGATGACATCCTTTACGATATCCTGGAAGGTGAGCTTCTTCTCAGTGGCGGTCATCTTGCCGTAGCAACCGAGCCCGTTTTCCATGAATTCGGCGTGGGGCGTCTTGGTATCTCTTGTGTAGAACATGACAGAATGAATATCTGTGCTGCGGTCGGTGAAGGCGGGGAATACAAAACCGGTATCGGGAACGCCCACCACCCAGTCGCGGATGCGGGGACCGATGCGGTTCTCATCCGCACGGTAGCCTAACCCGGGTTTGGTCAGGGTCACCGGACAGATGGCACACAGAAGGTATTCATAGACCTCCTCGGATTCGTCCAGCTTATTGTTATCTGAGGTCTTAGTCATGACATCGTAGGCATCGTGGAATACCAGAATCAGGTAGTTCCCGACGTAATCATAGCTGTCAATGACGTGATCGAAAAAGGCATCCACCAGTTCATCACTCTTTAAGCAGCTGCTTCTAAGTCCCATGAGAAACTGCTGTCTTCCTCCGGCTTCCTCCTCCTTGGCAGGAAATTCCAGCTCCAGAAGGTTGTTTCCGATGGTGCCGGAGAGTACCTTCTTGGCAATCTCTAAGTATTTATGGAACTCCTCATCCTCCAAATTTAAGAAGGTCTCCCCGAAGGTGACCACCTTGTTGCGGTCTGCGTCTACATAGCAGCCGCACATTCTGGTAAACGTGCAGGCGTCCTTCTTGAAGCGCCGTTTAATCTCTAAAATATCTTTCTTATTCATAATGCTAGTCTCCTTATTCCAAATCTATTATAGACGAAAATGTGTTCTGGTGCAAGAAAAAAGAAAAGTAGGACTGTAAAGAAAAAATACTTGACACCCATATTCTTTTATGATAACCTATCCAAGGTGATTGATGATGGAAGAGAAAATAGAGCAGGCATATCTCTATGATTTCTATGGAGAACTGCTGAACGAGCATCAGAGAAAGATATACGAGGACTTTGTATTCAACGATCTGTCTCTGGGAGAGATTGCGGATGAGGAAGGAATCAGCCGGCAGGGTGTGCATGACATGGTAAAGCGCTGTACAAAGACCCTGGAGGGCTATGAAGAGAAGCTTCGTCTGATTGAGAAGTTTAAGACGGCGAAGCAGCTTGTGGCGGAGATTCACAGACTTACCGGAGAATTTCACACCAGTCACGACGAGGCAATCATGGAGGAAATCGGACGGATTTCCAATCAGATTTTAGAGGAATTGTAGGCTGTGCTCTGTGAGACGGCAGAAATGAGGTTGGGATGGCATTTGACAGCTTATCGGAAAAACTTCAGAACGTATTTAAAAATCTGCGGAGCAAGGGACGCCTGACAGAGGATGATGTCAAGACTGCCCTAAAGGAAGTCAAGATGGCGCTTCTGGAGGCGGATGTCAATTTCAAGGTCGTAAAGCAGTTTGTCAAGGACGTGCAGGAACGCGCGGTGGGACAGGACGTAATGAACGGACTGAATCCGGGACAGATGGTCGTTAAGATTGTAAACGAAGAACTGGTCCGGCTCATGGGTTCCGAGACAACGGAGATTAAGCTGAATCCCGGTAAAGAGCTTACCATTATTATGATGGCTGGTCTTCAGGGAGCAGGTAAGACCACAACAGCTGCAAAGATTGCCGGAAAGCTTAAGCTTAAGGGGAAGAAGGTTCTCCTGGCAGCCTGCGATGTATACCGTCCCGCAGCGATTGAACAGTTGCAGATAAACGGGGAGAAGCAGGGCGTTGAGGTATTTTCCATGGGAGATAAGAATAAGCCCGTGGACATTGCCAAAGCAGCGATGGAGCATGCGTTAAAAAATGCGTGTAATGTGCTGATTATCGATACCGCAGGACGTCTTCATGTGGATGAGGACATGATGGCGGAATTGATTCAGATAAAAGAAAATGTTCCGGTGGCACAGACGATACTTGTTGTAGATGCCATGACCGGACAGGATGCAGTCAATGTGGCTTCCACCTTTGAGGAGAAAATCGGCATTGACGGCGTGGTGCTTACCAAGTTAGACGGTGACACCAGAGGCGGTGCGGCACTGTCTATTCGTGCAGTGACCGGTAAGCCGATTCTTTATGTAGGTATGGGAGAGAAGCTGTCGGATTTAGAGCAGTTCTATCCGGACCGTATGGCATCCAGAATCCTCGGCATGGGCGATGTGCTGACATTAATTGAGAAGGCGCAGGCGGATATCGACGAGGAGAAGGCGAAAGCCTTAGAACAGAAGATGCGCCGGAATGAGTTTGACTTTGAGATGTATTTGGAGTCCATGAGTCAGATGAAGAAGATGGGCGGTCTTTCCAGTATTCTCGGTATGATGCCGGGGCTTGGACTCGGAGGCGGCAAGATGCCGGATATTGACGAGGCGGCAGCCGAGAAAAGTATGGCGCGCACGGAGGCAATTATCTATTCCATGACGCCGGAGGAGAGACGGAACCCGAATCTGATGAATCCCAGCCGCAAGCACCGGATTGCCCAGGGGGCAGGTGTGGACATTGCGGAGGTGAACCGTCTGGTGAAGCAGTTCGAGCAGATGAAGAAAATGATGAAGCAGATGCCGGGCATGATGAAAAAAGGTAAAAGAGGAATGTTTAAAGGCCTTCCTTTTTAATAAATCACAGAATGGATAAGGAGGTGAAATAAATGGCAGTAAAGATCAGATTAAGAAGAATGGGACAGAAAAAGGCTCCTTTCTATAGAATCATCGTAGCAGATTCCAGATCCCCGAGAGACGGAAAATGCATCGAGGAGATTGGAACTTACGATCCGACCAAGGATCCGACCGAGTACCATGTAGATGCTGAGTTAGCTAAGAAATGGTTAGCAAACGGAGCACAGCCGACAGAAACCGTCAGCAGAATCTTTAAAGCAGCGGGTATCGAGAAATAGTGGGGTGGACCTATGAAAGAATTAGTGGAAGTAATTGCTAAATCACTTGTCGATTACCCGGAGGAAGTTGTTGTGACGGAGACCGAGAATGAAAAAGCCATTGTTTTGGAACTGCGCGTTGCACAGGCTGACATGGGCAAAGTAATCGGCAAACAGGGCCGTATTGCAAAAGCAATCCGTGCCGTTGTAAAGGCTGCTGCCTCAAAAGAAGAAAAAAAGGTTATTGTAGAGATTATGCAGTAACAGCGAAGGCTGTCTCGGATACGAGATGGCCTTTTTTCTCATTATAATATATGAGAAAATCGTTTTGTGTATAGAAATTGGAGGAAGAACACATGGAGGATATGTTGAAGGTTGGCGTGATTACCATGCCCCACGGGGTTCACGGTGAGGTTAAGGTGTTTCCGACGACGGATGACGCGACAAGGTTTAAACAATTAAAGAGTGTAATCCTTGATACGGGAAAGGAAATGCGGGAACTGGAAATCACCGGGGTGAAATTTTTTAAAAACATGGTCATCCTGAAGTTTAAAGGAATAGATGACCGGAACGATGTGGAAAAATTCCGTCAGAAAAGCCTCTATGTCACCCGGGAGAATGCGGTAAAGCTGGAGGAGAACGAATACTTTATCGCAGATTTAATCGGGCTTACGGTGACCTCCGATGAGGGTGAGGAGCTTGGCGAACTTACCGATGTACTTCAGACAGGGGCAAATGATGTTTATGTCATCCAGAAAAAGGGTGAGGAGGATATTCTTCTTCCGGCGATCCGGGACTGCGTCAGGGAAGTGCGGATTGCGGAGGGAACGATGCTGGTGCACCTTCTGCCGGGACTGCGGGATATCAATAAAAAAGGGTAGACAGTATGAATTTTTATATCATGACATTGTTTCCGGATATGGTGACACAGGGGCTTAACACCAGCATCATAGGGAAAGCGGCAGAGAAGGGGCTGCTTTCCATTGAGGCAGTGAATATCCGGGATTTTACGAAGAATAAGCATAAAAAAGTGGACGATTATCCCTATGGCGGCGGCGCGGGGATGCTGATGCAGGCACAGCCGGTGTATGACGCCTGGGAATCCGTTTCCAGCCGTTGTAAAAAGCATCCAAGGACAGTTTATCTCACACCCCAGGGAAAGACATTTACCCAGCCTATGGCAAAGGAGCTGGCAAAGGAAGAAGACCTGGTGTTGCTCTGCGGACATTATGAGGGCATTGATGAGCGGGTTCTGGAGGAGATTGTCACGGATTATGTGTCCATCGGGGACTATGTGCTCACGGGCGGAGAGCTTCCGGCAATGGTGATGGTGGATGCAATCTCACGGATGGTTCCCGGAGTGCTTACGAATGAAGAATCCGGCTCTACCGAGTCCTTTGAAGGTAGTCTTCTGGAATATCCCCAGTACAGCAGACCGGAGGTCTGGCATGAAAAGCCGGTTCCGCCTGTGCTCTTGTCCGGTGATCAGAAGATAATCCGAGACTGGCGCAGGCTGGAGGCGGAGCGGCGGACGAGAGAGCGACGACCGGATATGTATGAGTGCTATGCAAAGCTGCAGGAATGCCGGGAACTTCTGCGCAAACAGAAGCTCCTTCATGTGGATATGACAGAGCTGATTGTTCGGGGACAGGCTAAACTGGTGTATGCGGACGGGGGGAATATCTGCCTTAAGGATATGGTAAGCGGCGTATATTTCCACACAGCGGAAGATGCAGAGGGCGGAAAGCGTGGAATTTCAGCCATTTTGCAGGAAAACGGCGGAGCACCGGAGCTTCTGGTACTGCACCAGTCCTTTATGTTGGAGCCGGTGGCAGAGCTGCTGGGATATACTTCGGTCATGACGTGCCGCCAGGCGGTCTATACGAGGAAGGAAAAGCTGCCCATCACCGGGCTTTACCGCATGGACGGAGCGCCGGCGGAAAACGGCATTACGATTCGTCAGTTGACGCTGGAAAACTGGGAACTGGTATGTGAAAACTACGAGACCATGGATGATCCGCAGTATGTAAAGGAGCGCATAGAGAAGGGAAAAATGTACGGAGCTTTCCTGGAAGAAGAACTGGTGGCCTTTGCAGGTATCCATGCGGAGGGCAGTATCGGAATGCTGCAGGTGCTGTCTCCCTATCAGGGCAGAAAAATCGGGAAAGCCCTGGAAACCTACATGATAAATATTTCTCTGGAGCAGGGTATGACGCCCTACGGACAGGTGAAGGACGGAAATGACAAATCTCTGCGGCTGCAGGAGTCTCTGGGACTCTGCCTGTCGAGGGACATGGTGTACTGGATGGAAGCCGGGGACTGAAATTAGGAAGAAAATAAGGTTTATTTTGATGCGCTAATGTGGTAAAATATCCGAAAGAAAAACAAAGCGAGGGAGAAAGCAATGGTTTCAAAGAAAATAGAGCGTGCCATGCAGGGAAGTTCGGCAATCCGTGCCATGTTTGTGGAAGGCAAGGAACTGAAGGAAAAATACGGAGAGGATAAGGTGTTTGATTTTTCGCTTGGCAATCCGGCAACTCCGGCACCGGCAGCCTTGAATCAGTGCATCCGGGAGCTTGTGGATGAGGCAGATGCCAATCCGGCTGCAGCCATGGAGTTACATGGATATATGGAGAATACCGGTTATGAGAAAGTGCGTCAGGCGGTGGCGGAGAATTTAAATCAGCGTTTTGGAACGAGATTTGATGCTCATAATCTGGTGATGACCGTGGGAGCGGCAGGCGGACTCAATATCATTTTTAAGACGATTCTGGATCCCGGGGATGAGGTGATGGTATTTGCGCCTTTCTTTGGCGAGTACCGTCAGTATGCGGCGAATTTTGATGCGGATATTGTGGCTGTGCAGCCGGATCTGGAGACCTTTCAGCCGGACCTTGTGGATTTTGAGGCGAAGATTGGTGTAAAGACCAAGGCGCTGATTGTGAATACCCCTAACAATCCCACCGGTGTCATTTATAAACCCGAGACCATGAAGCAGATTGCGGCGATCTTAGAGAAGAAACAGAAGGAAATCGGTCATGAAATCTATCTGATCTCGGACGAACCCTACCGGGAACTGGTGTATGACGGGAATAGAGAGGATTTTCTCACGAAATATTACAAAAATACAATTGTAGGATATTCCTTCAGCAAATCCCTTTCCCTGCCGGGAGAGCGTATCGGTTATGTGGTGGTGCCGGACGAAGCGGATGATGCGGAGCTGATTCTGAAAGGGCTGGAGATATCCAACCGCGTGCTGGGCTTTGTCAATGCGCCGTCCCTGCAGCAGAAGGCGGTGGCGGCATGCCTGAATGAGAAAACAGATGTGACATTTTATGATGAGAACCGCACCATGCTCTATGAAGGACTGACCGGGCTGGGCTTTACCTGTATCAAGCCGGAGGGCGCATTTTATCTCTGGGTCAAGTCTCCGGTGGCAAATGAAGAGGAATTTGTGGCGGAGGGCAAGAAATACAATATTCTCATGGTAAAAGGAAGTGCGTTTGGTTGCGGAGGATTTGTGCGGCTGGCTTACTGTGTATCCCATGAGACGGTGAAGAATTCCCTGTCGGCATTTGAAAAGCTGGCAAAGGCATATGGACTGACTGGAAAATAGTTTTGGAACAGAGGAGATAGATATGAGCAGTTGGGAATCTTATGTGAGAAAAGTCGTTCCCTATACGCCGGGAGAGCAGCCGGGCGGGGAACGTGTGATAAAGCTGAATACCAATGAGAATCCGTATCCGCCTGCACCGGGGGTGTTTGCAGCCTGGAAGGACTTTGATCTGGACCGTCTGCGTTTGTATCCGGAGCCGGATTGCAGGACGCTGGTAAATGCCATTGCGGACTGTTACGGGCTTGCACCGGAGCAGGTGTTTGTGGGTGTTGGTTCGGATGACGTGCTTGCCATGATTTTTATGACCTTTTTTAATTCCGGTGTGCCGATTCGTTTTCCGGATATCACCTATTCCTTCTACGATGTGTGGGCGGATATGCTGCGGATTCCCTATGAGACAAAGCCGCTGGATGACACATTTTGCCTTGTAAAAGAGGATTATTATGGAGAGAGCGGCGGAGTGATTTTCCCGAATCCGAATGCGCCCACGGGCGTTCTGATGGAACTCGATGAGGTGGAGGATATCATTGCCCACAACCGGGATGTGATTGTGGTGGTGGATGAGGCATACATCGACTTTGGCGGTGTCAGTGCCCTTCCTCTGATTGAGAAATATGATAATCTGCTGGTGGTACAGACTTTTTCCAAGTCACGCTCCATGGCAGGAATGCGTATCGGGTATGCAATGGGGAATCCGAAGCTGATCCGGTATATCAATGACGTGAAATACTCCTTTAATTCCTATACGATGAACCAGCCGGCACTTGCCATGGGAGCGGCTGCAGTCAGGGATAAGGAATATTTTGAGGAAACCAGGCAGAAGGTGATTGCCACCAGAGAGTGGACGAAGAAAGAATTGAAGCGGCTTGGTTTTTCTTTTGGAGACTCGATGAGCAACTTTATTTTCGCCACCCATGAGCGGGTGCTGGCAAAGGATATCTTTGAGGCGATGAAGGCACGCAGAATATATGTGCGTTATTTCTCGAAGCCGAGGATTGACAATTATCTGCGGATCAGCATCGGCACCCAGGAGGAGATGGAGACTTTTATCCGGGAGTTAGAGGAATACCTGACCCGGTAACGTCTGCGGAGCCGTCAGGCGGGAAGCCTTTTGGCACCGGCGCGGAAGACGGCGAGTCCACCGAAACTCATACTGATGGCGAAGAAGAACCAGAACAGGATGGAAAAGGTGGTTTCTTCGATGGTGAAGTAGCCGCTTAAAACCGTTCCCCAGAAATTAAACAGCATGTGAAAGAGGATGGAGTGGTAGATGCTTTTTCCTTTTTCACAGGTATAGCCCAGAAACAGACCAAGACAGAAGGCATAGATTCCCTGGATCATATTCATGTGGAAGATACCGAACAGGATTGCCTGAAACAGATTGGCAGCCCAGAAGGGAAAATATTTTTTTGCCTGACGCATGGTGACACCGCGGAAAATCAATTCCTCGGAGACAGGCGCCAACAACACGGAATAGAGGAACATCTCCACGGTGAGGGGGGCGTCCATTCCGGCAGATTCCATCAGCTTCATGTATGCGTCCAGCCAGGATGGAAACAGCATGGAAACGAAGGATACAATATAGGTGGACAGGTATTGCAGACCAGGAACCAGCATCAGGATTCCGAGAAATGTCAGCGGGTGAAAGGTGCTTTTTAATCTGGGGAGATAATTGCCATCATAGCGCATATAGTACCAGAGCCCGAAAACTACTGTGCAGGACAGGGAAAAGAAAATCATAATACAGGTGTTGAAGGGGAGTGCGGACCACAGCTCTGTAAGCCGGTCTATACTCTGAACAAAGCCTTCGGAATTTGCATGGGAAGAACTGGCAAACTCGGTGAGACCGGATATGCCCATCATGAAGAACATGACCAGAAACTGCAGTCCCAGAGCCAGAAGAAAAGGTAAAAAGGTAAAGAAAAATTGTCCGATTTTTTTCATAATATAATCTCCGATTATGATTGATTTTTTCAGTATTTTTTATTATTATAGCAATCGTGCATATGGAATGCAAGAATGTATCGTCGGATGAAAAAAGAGTATTTACTTTAAAACTTTAATATGCTAAAATTCTATCAGATGATATACTAGGAAGAAGGAGAGAGGATTATGAGCAAAAAACTTAGGAATGAAGCGGTGGACAATCTTTTTGATGCAATCTTAAGCCTGCAGAACAGAGAGGAGTGCTATATCTTTTTTGAGGATGTATGTACGGTAAATGAACTGCTGTCCTTATCGCAGAGATTTGAGGTTGCAAGAATGCTGCGTGATCAGAAAACCTATCTGGATATTGCGGAAAAGACCGGTGCATCCACTGCTACCATCAGCCGTGTGAACCGTTCCCTGAATTATGGAAATGACGGATATGATATGGTATTTGCCAGAATGCAGGACAAGGAGACAAAACAGGAATCCTAGCAGAGCCAGGCAGGACGCCATTACTGGCTGTCCTCCTTTTTTTTGCCGTCATCGGATTTCGATTGCTCCATCTGGTCAATCAGCCGTTCAATCAATGTTTTTTTCACATAGACATCATAGCTTAACATGCAGATAAAGCTGAAGGTATGCAACATCTCTGCATCCTCTTCCGGGGCATTTGCAAAGGTATTCCGGGAGGTGTTGAACTTCTTCGCCAGATCCTTCATGATATTCTTGGTCTCCTGATGCTCCAGACTAAACACTTCTTTGTAAACATCCTCCAGCTTAAATTCGCTGTCTTTCCCGAAATACTTGTCTGTGATGGGATTTAAGATGCACTGTATATCGCTGATGCTTAAAATGCTCTTGAAATAATAGATGAAAATCAGGGCGAGTACATGCTCCTTGGTGTATTTTTTCTTCTCCGGCGGTGGGAGAAGATTGTTTTTTGCATAGTTGTTAATCATGGTCTTTGTGAGAATTTTGTCATTCTCATGGCGCTTGGAGGCTGCCAGTTGGGAATCCATGAAAGTGGTAATCTGATCCATGTAAAGGTCGATATTCGGGATATCCTCCGGCTTTACATAGTCCATCTTCTGCAATTCTGTTAAAATTCTGCTTAGAAATTTCTTGGTATCTATATCCATAATCGGTATGCCTCACTATTCAATTCTTCAGGTACTTATCACATTATATAGTATTAAAAACTAGATGACAAGAGACAAAACCTTAATTTTGTACAAAAAATAAGAAAACATGTTCTGGTTTTATAGGAGAGAATATGGTATAATAATAAAAATTTTTTCTATTAGACGAGGAATCCAATGAGTATTTACGATACATTAAATGAACAACAGAAACAGGGCGTTTTCACTACGGAGGGACCGGTGCTGATTCTCGCCGGTGCAGGGAGCGGTAAGACCAGGGTGCTGACACACCGCACTGCATACTTAATAGAAGAGAAAGGGGTTAATCCCTATCATATTCTGGCAATTACGTTTACCAACAAGGCAGCCGGAGAGATGCGGGAGCGTATCGACAATCTGGTGGGGTATGGCTCGGAGAGTATCTGGGTTTCCACCTTCCATTCGACCTGTGTGCGCATTCTGCGCCGCTATATTGACCGACTTGGATTTGACACGAATTTCACAATCTATGATTCGGATGATTCCAAGTCTGTGATGAAGGATGTGTGCAAGCGTCTGAATGTGGACACGAAGATTTATAAGGAGAAAAAGCTTCTGGCTGCCATTTCGGCGGCGAAGGATGAACTGATTTCTCCGAATGAATATGCCCTGCGTGCGGCAAATGCGGGGGATTATGCCAAGCGGAAGCAGGCAGAGGTTTACCGGGAGTATCAGGATACGCTTCGGAAGAACAATGCACTGGATTTTGACGATCTGATTGTGAAGACGGTGGAGCTTTTTGAGACAGCCCCGGAGGTGCTGGATTATTACCAGGAACGTTTCCGTTATATCATGGTGGACGAGTATCAGGATACCAACACAGCCCAGTTCAAGCTGGTGAGCCTTCTGGCGAGCAAGTACAAGAATCTTTGTGTGGTGGGAGACGATGATCAGTCCATCTATAAATTCCGTGGCGCAAATATTTATAATATCCTGAATTTTGAAAAATATTTTCCGGAGGCAGTCACCATCAAGCTGGAGCAGAATTACCGCTCCACTCAGAATATTCTGGATGCTGCCAACAGCGTGATTTCCAACAATGTGGGAAGAAAGAAAAAGTCTCTCTGGACTGCCCAGGACGCGGGAGCGAAGATTGATTTCAGGCAGCTCGACAATGCTTACGAGGAAGCCGATTATGTGGCAAGGGATATTCTCTCCGGCACCAGAAGCGGGAAATACCATTACGGAGATTATGCGGTGCTATACCGTACCAACGCGCAGTCCCGTCTGTTCGAGGAACGTTTTATCGTATCCAACATCCCCTATCGGATTGTGGGCGGTGTGAACTTCTATGCCAGAAAGGAGATCAAGGATCTTCTGGCATATTTAAAGACCATTGACAATGGCAGGGATGATCTGGCAGTCCGCCGTATCATCAATGTGCCGAAGCGCGGCATCGGAGCCACGACCTTAAACCGGGTGGGAGATTATGCGGATGCCTATGAGATCAGCTTTTACGATGCCTTAAAGCAGGCGGAGGACATCCCTTCCATGGGAAAAAGCGCCGCGAAGATTAAGCCTTTTGTCAACTTCATTCAGGCGATGCGCAGCAAGGCGCCTATCATCGGGGTGTCGGAGCTTCTGCGCGAGGTAATCGAGGAGACCGGATACGTGAAGGAACTTGAGGAAGAGGGAACGGATGAGGCGCAGGCGCGGATTGAAAACATCGACGAGCTCCTTAACAAGGTGGTTGCTTATGAGGAAGGCGAGGAGCAGCCCACATTGAGCGGTTTTCTGGAGGAGGTTGCTCTGGTGGCGGATATTGACAGTCTGGAGGAGGGCAGCGATTATGTGGTGCTGATGACGCTCCACAGCGCCAAGGGTCTGGAATTCCCGAAGGTATTCCTGGCGGGCATGGAGGATGGGCTTTTCCCCAGCTATATGTCCATTGTCTCGGATAATGGCGCGGAGGATATGGAGGAGGAGAGACGTCTCGCCTACGTGGGAATTACCCGTGCAAAGGAGGAACTTGCCATCACCTGTGCGAGAAGCCGTATGGTCCGGGGAGAGACACAGTTTAATAAGGTATCCCGCTTTGTCCGGGAGATTCCGGAGGAACTGCTGGATGGTGAGGTACACACAGCGCCTGTCCGGGAGCGGGGAGAAGAAGCAGCGGCCAGGGGTGTAGCAGATTCCGGCAGAATGTCCTATGGACAGCGCGGGTTTGGGCAGGATGGAGCATCTTCCATACGAAAGAAACGGACGCCGGTGCGGGAACAGCCCTCCGGGCAGAGGCTGCAGCAGCAGATTTTTACGGGGGCAACCATGACAAAGACCACCTTGGATTATGGCGTGGGAGACCGGGTATCCCACGTAAAATTCGGAGAGGGAACTGTGAAGGCTGTGGCAGACGGGGCAAGAGACTATGAGATTACCGTGGATTTTGATA
>JBJEJC010000050.1:0-16936 GCA_051877675.1 Roseburia sp.
TGATGAATTCCGGTGCCATTGAACTGAACGGAAAATATTATCTGATTGCCCGTATCGAGGGGAATGACAGAAAGTCTTTCTTTGGGGTGGCAGAGAGCGATAACGGGGTGGACGGATTCCGGTTCTGGGATTATCCGATTCTTCTCGATGACACCTGTCCGGAGGAGACCAATGTATATGATATGCGTCTGACCAAGCATGAGGACGGCTACATTTATGGGGTATTCTGTTCTGAGAGCAAGGACACCTCCGTAAATGATCTTTCCGCTGCCGTGGCGGCGGCAGGTATTGTGCGTACCAGAGATTTGAAGACCTGGGAGCGCCTGCCGAACCTTGTAACCTTAAATTCTCCGCAGCAGAGAAATGTGGTACTTCACCCGGAATTTGTGGATGGCAAATATGCATTTTACACCAGACCCATGGATGATTTTATCGAGACAGGATCCGGCGGCGGAATCGGATTCGGACTCTGCGAGGACATCACCCATGCAGTGATTGACGAGGAGAAGATGACCAGTCTCCGCAAATACCATACCATCACAGAGGCAAAGAACGGTGCCGGCGCCACACCGATTAAGACGGAAAAGGGCTGGATTCACATCGCCCATGGTGTGCGGAATACAGCGGCGGGACTGCGTTATGTAATCTATGCCTTTGCCACGGACTTAAAGGACCCGTCAAAGGTAATCGCGGAGCCGTCCGGGCTTCTCATCGGACCCCGCGGAGAAGAGCGTGTGGGAGATGTGAGCAACGTGGTATTTACCAACGGGGCGATTGCAAATGAGAAGGGGGAGGTATTTATCTACTATGCATCCTCCGATACCAGAATGCATGTGGCTACCACCACAATTGACAAATTAATTGATTATGTATTCCATACCCCACAGGATCCGGGGCGCTCAGTGGAGTGCGTGGCACAGCGCTGCGAGCTGATCCGAAAAAATCTGGAATTCTTAGCGGAGGAGAAATAAATGCTGATATCACCGGAAAACCAATGTCTGCAGTACAGTGGACGGATTGACTTCGATGACCCGAAAGCTCCGGTATTTGTGTATGCCTGCACCTCGGTAAAGACAGTGTTTACCGGAACTACGGTTCGGGTGCGCCTGCAGAATCACCGCAATTGCTGGACGAACCGGATGGGATATTTTATTGACGGAGAACAGGGACAGATTGTTCTGCGTGACGATGAGGCGGAGGAGAGTTACACACTGGCAGAGAATCTTGCACCGGGAGAGCATACCCTGCTGTTTTTTAAGCGGATGGATTCCTGCCATACGGTGACATTTCTGGGCTTCGAGCTGGACGAGGGGGCAGAGGTGACTGCACCTGCTCCAAAGCCTGCCCGCAGAATAGAGGTGTTTGGAGACAGCGTTTCCTGCGGGGAGGTTTCCGAGGCATTGGATTATGTGGGAAAACCGGACCCGGAGCACGACGGGGAATATTCCAATAGCTGGTATTCCTATGCCTGGATGACGGCAAGAAAGCTGAATGCGGAGATTCATGATACTTCCCAGGGAGGAATCTCTCTGCTGGACGGCACCGGCTGGTTCGCTGCGCCCCTTTACAAGGGAGTGGAATCCTGCTATGACAAAATCGAGTACAATCCACAGATTGGTCCGGTGAAACCGTGGGATTTCTCGCGCTATATCCCCCATGTGGTGGTGGTGGCGATTGGGCAGAATGACAATCATCCCGAGGATTATATGGCGGAGGACTATGACAGTGAAAAGTCAAAGCACTGGCGGACACATTATCAGGCGTTTATTGAACGGCTGATGGAGCTGTATCCGAAGGCTCAGATTATTCTTACCACAACGATTCTCGGACATGATTCTTCCTGGGATCGTGCCATCGGGGAGGTTTGCGAACAGATTGGAAGCGGACGCGTGCATCATTTCCTTTACCGGAGAAATGGCTGCGGAACGCCGGGGCACATCCGCATTCCGGAAGCGGAGGAGATGTCGGAGGAGCTTTCCGGCTACATTCGTTCGCTGGGAGAAGAAATCTGGGAGAATTAAGTGCCGGAGCAATTGCCGATGGGAGCGGTAATACGGCTGCTTTGCGGTAATCATAGACGGAAAACAAGGAGGATACCATGGGGTACGTGTTAAATTATGAAAATGGAATTTCTAATGTGGGCAGTCTGGAACGCCTGAAACGGGTGATGGACCGCGCAAAGAATGGCGGAAGGCTGACGATCGGATTTCTGGGAGGGTCTATTACACAGGGAAGTCTTGCCACGGCACCGGAGCTGTGCTATGCACACCGGGTTTATGAGTGGTGGTGCCGGACATTCCCGCAGACGGAGTTTACCTATGTGAATGCGGGAATCGGTGGAACCACATCCCAGTTCGGGGCTGCACGGGCAGACAGTGACCTGCTTTCCTATGAACCGGATTTTGTGATTGTGGAGTTTTCTGTCAATGACGACAGCACCGAGCATTTTATGGAGACCTATGAGGGGCTGGTACGGAAAATATACAATTCCGCGACAAAACCGGCGGTGCTTCTGGTACATAATGTGTTTTACAATAATGGAGCCAATGCCCAGTTGATGCACGGGCGGGTGGCGAGACATTATCATCTTCCCGCTGTCAGTATGCAGAGCACCCTGTATCAGGAGGTGGTGTCGGGCAGGATTGAAAACCGCGCAATCACACCGGATGATCTGCATCCCAACGATGAAGGGCATCGTCTGGTGGCTTCTGTCATTACGTATTTCATGGATAAGGTGCGTGCCGGAGAGCTTGCCTCTGCGGAAGCAGAGATTACGGAGCTTCCGACGCCGCTGACAGCAAATACTTACGAACATAGTACACGCTATCGCAACAACAATTCTACACCGCGGCTGGATGGGTTTGTGGCGGACGAAAAACCGCAGAACCACATCACAGACTGCTTTAAGCTGGGCTGGACTGCGTCCGAAAAAGGTGCCGGTATTGTGTTCGATGTGCCCGGAAGCAATATTGCGGTACAGTACCGCAAGTCTGTGAAGCTTCCTGCTCCTGTTGCGGAGATTATCGTGGATGATGATGCCGACCATGCCATGCGTCTGGATGCGAACTTTGATGAGACCTGGGGCGATAAGCTGGAACTGGACACGGTTCTGGAGCACGGGGAGAATAAAAAACATAAAGTAGAGATCCGGCTGGTGGAGACCCACCCGGATGATGCGGTACCGTTTTATCTGGTTTCTGTGATTGGTGCCGAGTAAGGAGGAAAATAGATGTTTCGGGATGATTTTGTGTGGGGCGTGGCAAGCAGCGCCTATCAGGTGGAGGGGACGGATTACGGGGACGGAAGAGGAAAATGCGTCTGGGACACCTTTGCGGAGGCAGGCAGGATTTATGAACACCAGAATGCCTATACCAGTTGTGACCATATGCACCGTTATAAGGATGATTATGCGCTGATGAAGAATCTGGGCATAAAAGCATATCGTTTTTCCATGAACTGGGCGAGAATTCTGCCGGAGGGCGTTGGCAGGGTCAATGAAAAAGCAATTGCCATGTACCGGGATATGATTCTTTCCATGAAAGAAAACGGTATCACTCCCTATATCACTCTGTTCCACTGGGAATTTCCCCAGGCATTGGAGGATCTGGGAGGCTGGCGCAATCCGAAGGTGGTGGAATGGTTTGGCGAGTATGCAAAGGTGGTGGCGGAGAATTTCTCTGATATCTGTGAATATTTTATCACCATCAACGAGCCGCAGTGCGTGGTGGGGCTTGGACATCTGAGCGGCGCCCATGCGCCGGGAGTAAAGCGCAGTGTGGAGGAAACCTTTCTCATCGCTCATCATCTGCTGATGGCACACGGACAGGCGGTGAAAATGCTGCGCAAACATGCGGTACGCCCCATTCAGATCGGCTACGCGCCGACTGGCGGTGTGGCATACCCGTATACGGATTCACCGGAGGATATTGAGGCAGCACGGAAGGTATACTTTGGCTTTTACAATCCTATGGATAACTGGACCTGGAATGTGTCCTGGTTTTCGGACCCGGTATTCTTAGGACACTATCCCGAGGAGGGTGTAAAAAAGTTTGCCAAATATCTGCCCGAGATTACGGAAGCGGATATGGAACTGATTCATCAGCCCATTGATTTTATGGGACAGAATATTTACAATGGCTACTATGTGCGTGCCGGAGCGGACGGGGAACCGGAATTTGTGGACAGAGAGCCGGGCTTTCCGAAAACCGGCTGTGGCTGGCCGGTGACGCCAAAGGCATTTTACTACGGAATAAAGTTCTTGACAGAGCGTTATCCGCTGCCTCTTTACATTACAGAGAACGGAATGTCCTGCCATGATGACGTGAGTGCGGACGGCAGGGTACACGATCCCAACCGCATCAGTTTCCTGGACTCCTATATCAGTGCGATGCAGCAGGCTGCAGACGAGGGCGCGGATGTAAGGGGCTATTTTCTCTGGACTTTTCTGGATAATTTTGAATGGACAGAAGGGTATAAGGAGCGTTTTGGAATCGTCTATGTGGACTATAAGACACAGAAGCGCATTGTGAAGGATTCTGCGTTCTGGTATCAGAAGGTGATTGAGACCAACGGCGCGAGCCTGTCAGCAAACCAGCCGGGAAAAGAGATTCTGTTTTTAAACCCGGTCTGCACCCACAATATCTGGGGCGGTACGAAGCTTCGGAAAGAATTCGGCTATCCGGTGGAGGGTGATGACATCGGGGAATGCTGGGGCGTTTCCGCCCATCCGAACGGGGATGGCATTATCCGGGACGGCGTTCATGCCGGGGAAAATCTTTCCCGGGTTTTCGCAGAGCATCCGGAACTGTTCGGAAATGTGAAGTATGACCGTTTCCCGTTACTGACCAAAATTATCGATGCCAGGGATGACTTAAGCATTCAGGTACACCCGGATGACGCCTATGCAAAGGTACATGAGAATGGCTCCTTCGGAAAGACCGAGTGCTGGTACATTATGGACTGCCCTGAAAATGCGACACTTGTAATCGGACATAACGCGAAGGACAAGGAAGAGCTTTCTTCCATGATCCATGAAGGAAAATGGAAGGAGTTTATCCGTGAGATTCCGGTGAAAAAGGGTGATTTCATTCAGATTGATCCGGGTACGGTTCACGCCATCAAGGGTGGGCTTCTGATTCTGGAAACCCAGCAGAACAGCGATATCACCTACCGGGTTTATGACTATGACCGTCTCTCCAACGGAAAGCCCAGGGAGCTTCACGTGGAAAAGAGCATTGATGTGATTACGGTTCCTGCCAAATCCGTGGCGGACAGTGTGAAGTCTACGGACAACCTTCCGGAAAACCGGCTGAATGAGCTTTATTCCTGTGATTACTACACGGTGTTTAAAGCGGATGTTCATGGAAAACTGGCATTTGAACAGGAATATCCGTTCCTCATTGTCTCTGTTTTGGAGGGCAGCGGCATTGTTGCCAGCAACCCTATAAAGAAGGGAGATCACTTTATCCTGCCCTGTGGGTTTGGAGAGGTGAGACTGCAGGGAGATATGACCCTGATTGCTTCCACCGTAAAATAAATAGTGAAAGAGGACTGTTGCACGAAAAATACTCTGGTGCAGCGGTTCTCTTTTTTGATTATAAGAAAAATTGCAAATATTCAGAAAAAAAGCTATTCGGATGGAAAGAAAAAGATTATAATAAGGTCAGTGGCAGGAGAGGATACTATGAATGAAATCATCAGAAAATTAAGCGAAATTGAAGAAAATGCCGGCACTATGATCTCCGGGGCAAAGAACCGCAGCGAGCAGCTTAAGGGGCAGTTGGCGGAGGATATGCGGCTTCTGGATGAGAAATACCGGAAGCAGGAGGCAGAGGAACTGGAGCGCAGGAAGCAGGAGCTTTCTGCCAAGGCAGAAGCAGAGGTGGAGGCGGTTCGTCAGCAGTATGCTGCCGGGATGGAGCGGCTTACGGAGCAGTTTTCCGGAGAAAAGGACCGGATGGCGCAGGAGATTTTGGAACGCCTGACGGCGGTATAAGGAGAGGTTATGGCAGGAGGGTTATTGCATTACAGCGGTCTTGTGACAAAGACCCGGGCGATGCAGGGACGCCTTCTCTCCCGCGAGGTGTTGGGAGAACTGGCGGAGTATGAGCGGGTGGAGGACTTTATCGGCTTTCTGAAGGAAGCAGGCGGTTACGCATCGGTGTATGCCGGGCATGAGGAAGTGTCTCACCGGGGACAGGTGGAGACCTTCATCCATAATTCCCTGTATGCGGACTACATGAGGCTGTACCAGTTCGCGGACCGCAGCCAGCGGGAGGGACTGGACCTGATTTTTTTCCGGTATGAAGTGAATGTGCTGAAACGAAGTCTTGCCAACGCATTTCAGAAAGGCGGCAGTAGCGATCCGGTGGCTTTCCCGGTCTTTTTTGACCGGCATTCCGGCTATGATACCGCAGCGGTGATGCGGGCGAAAACGCTGCCGGAGCTTCGGATGGCGCTCCTTGGAACCCGCTATGAGCGTCTGTTTGAGGAACTGTCTGCAACGGCGGGGGAGAACTACGGTGTCTGGGCTGCGGGGCTTGATGTCTATTATTACCAGCGGGCGTGGAAACAGAAGGATACACTTGCCGACCGGGGAATGCGGCAGATTTTTACCCGGATTCTCGGAACTGAGATTGACTGGATGAATATTTTCTGGATGTACCGGGCAAAGAAGTTTTTCGGCATGAAGCCGGTGGATATCTATGCGGAATCCATCCCCGTATTCTATAAGCTAAAGCCTGCGGAATACAGACGGCTGTTGGAGACGGAGAGCATCGAGGAGTTTCTGGCGCTCCTGGGGCAATGTGCTTACTTCAAAGAGAAGGAAGCCGTGGTGAAGCTGGGGGACGAGATTACCTTCCGGCGAATCATGGAGCGTACCTATGCCGGGCTGTGCCGCAGCAAGCCCATGTCGATAGCGCCGGTGCTGCGTTACCTGTATGAGAAGGAAAATGAAATTGATGCACTGACTACAATACTAGAGGGAATCCGCTATCAGGTTAGCCCGAAGGAAATCCGTGACCTGGTTCTGGTTGCGGGATAGCGGAGGAGGAGGTCATCTTTGATTGAGAAAATGAAACTGTTGCACATCACCGGTCCCAGGCAGGACATTGACCGGGTGATGGAGCGGTATCTGGGACACTACGAAATTCATTTTGAGAATGCCATGGCGCTGCTGAATAATCTTAGCGATGTCCGTCCCTTTGTGGAGAACAACCGCTATCGTGAGGCGTACGCCAGAGCAAAAACGCTGTGGGAGGAGCTGGATGGAACTGTGCGGGAGAAGAAACCCTGCAGTTCTCCTGCGGAGGCGGAACAGATTGTGAATGCTGCCCATCAGCTCACGGAGGAGACAGAGGAAAGGCAGAAGGAGCTTCGGACGCGGCGCAGGGAACTGACCGGGCTGAAGGAACAGCTTGCACCTTTCCGGGAGCTGGACTTTGACTTTCACAGAATCCTGGAATTTGAATTTATTTCCTTCCGGTTCGGGCGGATTCCACGGGAGTATTACCAGAAGCTGCAGGCCTATATGGACGAGACGGAATATGTGCTTTTCTATGAATGCCATATCGATGCGGATTATGTATGGGGCGCCTATTTCGTGCCGGAGACCTATAAGACCGAGGCAGATGCGGTCTGTCTGTCTTTTCATTTTGAGCGGATTTATCTGCCGGATTCCTTTGACGGAACGCCGGAGCTTGCCTATACAAGGGCGGAGCAGGAGCTTAGGGAGAATGAAGAAGAGGACGCGGCGCTGCGGCAGAAATGCCGGGATGAGCTGATGCGGCACGGAGCAAGGCTTGCCGGTGCGTATGAGTGCCTGGATAATTACTGCAGGAATTTTGATGTGAGGAAGCTGGCGGCATGTACGAAGCCGAAATATGACGAGACAAGCCACAGAACAGAAGAGTATTATATCCTTTATGGCTGGATGAGCGTGAAGGAGGCAAAAGCACTGCTAAAGGAAGTAAAAGGCGACGAGCAGGTGTATATCACCTGGGAGGAGCCGGAGGGAAATGTCAGTGTCAAGCCGCCTACCAAACTGGTGAATCCTCCGCTGTTTAAGCCCTTTGAGATGTTTGTGGAAATGTATGGGCTTCCGGCTTACGGGGAGATGGACCCAACTGTTTTTATTGCACTTACCTACACGCTGATGTTTGGAATTATGTTCGGAGACGTGGGACAGGGGCTGTGCCTTCTGGTGGGTGGTTTCCTGCTGTACAGGTTCAAACGGATGAATCTGGCGGCAATCATATCCCTGGCTGGCGTCTGGTCTACGGTATTTGGATTCCTGTACGGCAGTGTGTTCGGGTTTGAGGAATGGCTGTCGCCTGTCTGGATGCGTCCCATGGACAATATTATGACGACCCTGATGCTTGCCATCGGCTTTGGTATGGTACTGATTCTTATCGCCATGGTGCTAAATATCATAAATGCTATCCGGGCGAAGGAGCTGGGGCGGCTGATTTTCAGCCAGAGCGGCGTGGCAGGACTTATCTGCTACGGCTGTGTGGCTGTGTGCATTGTATTGTATGCCACCGGGCATGCGCTTCCGGCAACGGGGATTCTGGGAGCCGCGGTGGGAATCCCGCTGGTTGCGATTCTGTTTAAGGAACCCCTGTCTAATCTTATAGAGCGCAGAAAGCACATTTTCCCGGAGGGAAGCAAGGCAATGTTTCTGGTGGAAGCGCTGGTGGAGCTGTTTGATGTGGTATTAAGCTATGCGACAAACAGTATCTCCTTTGTCCGTGTGGGGGCATTTGCCTTAAGCCATGCGGGAATGATGGGAGTGGTGCTGACTTTGGCAGGTTATGAGAGCGGTTCCCCGAATATCCTTGTGGTGGTGCTTGGAAATATTCTTGTGACCGGTCTTGAGGGACTTGTGGTGGGAATCCAGGTACTGCGTCTGGAATATTATGAGATGTTCAGCAGATTTTACAGTGGCACGGGAAAACCCTTTGTGGCATTTTCCGGCAGCAAAGAAAGAGGAGGAAAATAAATATGGCAGCAAAAATAATTCTGATCGTGATTCTGGCAATCAGCATGGGGATTCCCTACCTGGGATACCGTCTCGGAAGGAAAAAAGCAGGATGCACTAAGGCATCCTTAGCACTTGGCATTCTGATGTTCTTTGGAACCGTGGTTGTGGCGGATATGATGCTCTTTTCCGGCAATGTTTATGCGGCAGATGCCCAGACGGCTGCATCCGCAGTGGAGGGCTGGCGTTATCTGGCAGCAGCGCTTTCCACAGGTCTTTCCTGTATCGGTGCAGGTGTGGCAGTAGCCAGCGCGGCCAGCGCAGCAATCGGTGCATTGAGCGAGGATTCTTCCATTATGGGTAAGGCGTTAATCTTTGTAGCTCTGGCAGAGTCCATTGCACTTTACGGACTGCTGATTTCTTTCTCAATTCTGGGTTAAGGACGGGGAAATGTGCTTATGAAAATGTATCTGATCAGTGATAATGTGGATACGTATACCGGAATGCGCCTTGCCGGCGTGGAGGGAACGGTGGTTCACGAGGAGGCAGAGCTTAGACAGGAACTGGAGCGGGTCTGCAGTGATGCGGAGATTGGCATCGTGCTTCTGACAGAGAAGTTCGGCAGGGATTACCCGGATACGGTGCTGTGGGCAAAGGAAAACCACCGTATCCCTCTCTTTGTGGAAATTCCGGATCGTCACGGAACCGGGCGTGGAAAGAATTTTATCACAGATTATGTAAACCAGGCAATCGGATTGAAACTGTGAGGAAGGCTATGGATATCAATAAGAAACTGGATATATTTTATCAGGCAGCAATGGAAGCGGCGGAAGCAAAAAGCGAGGAGATGGAGCAGAGCGAGCGGGAGAACTGCAGCCGTAGGCTGGCGGAATATGAGAATGTCAGGCAGCAGGAGCAGAACCGGAGGCTCTCCCTGGCAGAAGAGAAGCTGCGCAGAGAGATGAACCGCAGAACGGCGGCACAGTTGCTGGAACTGAAAAAGGATTATCAGGACAGCAGGGAGGAATGCCGCAGGGAGCTGTTTGCACTGGTGGAGGAAAAGCTTACCGCTTACCGTAATACGGAGGAGTATGGCAGACAACTGGTGCGTCTTGCAGAGAAGGCAAAGCGTTTTGCAGGGACTGCGGAGTTTACCATATATGTAAGCCCGTCGGACGCCGGAAGGGCAGAGACATTGGCGGCGGAAACCGGATGCACGGTGAATGTTTCCGAGGAGGAATTCCAGGGTGGAATCCGTGCGGCAATTCCGGCAAAAAATGTGCTGCTGGATGAATCCTTTGCCACGAAGCTGGCGCAGGAGCGGGAGGAATGGAGCGGATGGAAATGACAAAGGGAAGTATATACGGAATCAACGGTCCCATTATCTCCGTAAAGGGCAATCTGGGATTTCAGATGGCGGAAATGGTATATGTGGGGGACAAGCGGCTGGTGGGAGAGGTCATCGGGCTTACCACGGACCAGACCACCATTCAGGTATATGAGGAGACTTCAGGCTTACGTCCAGGGGAACCGGTGGAGGGGGTCGGCGAAGCCATCAGTGTGACGTTAGCGCCGGGGATTCTGAATAATATTTTTGACGGAATTGAGCGTCCGCTGAAAAATATCGCAGCGGAGCATGGGGCATTCATTCCCACCGGTGTACAGGTGGCTCCTCTGGATGCGGAGAAAAAGTGGGAGACTCATCTTACCGTAACACCGGGGCAGAAGGTCAGTGGCGGCACAGTTATTGCGGAGGTGCCGGAAACCGGCTCCATTGTCCATAAGGTCATGGTTCCGCCAAGGCTTTCCGGTGAGGTGGTATGGATGGCAGAGGACGGAGCCTACACGATAAGTGAACCTCTGGTTCGGATAAAGAAAGCGGATGGCACAGAGGAATCTCTTTCCATGACCCAGCGGTGGCCCATTCGGGTACCACGACCTTTGAAACGGCGGGACCCGGCGGAACGTCCGCTGGTGACGGGACAGCGTATCTTAGACACACTGTTTCCCATTGCAAAGGGCGGAACGGCGGCTCTGCCCGGTGGTTTCGGAACAGGAAAGACCATGACCCAGCATCAGTTGGCGAAATGGTGTGACGCGGACATTATCATATACATCGGCTGCGGGGAACGGGGAAATGAAATGACAAACGTCTTGGAGGAGTTCGGCGAGCTGGAGGATCCCAAGACCGGAAATCTTCTGATGGACCGTACCGTACTTATTGCAAATACCTCCAATATGCCGGTGGCAGCCCGGGAAGCCAGCATCTATACCGGAATCACCCTGGCGGAGTACTATCGGGATATGGGATATCATGTGGCAATCATGGCGGATTCCACCTCCCGCTGGGCGGAGGCATTGCGGGAACTGTCGGGACGTCTGGAGGAGATGCCTGCGGAGGAAGGCTTTCCGGCATATCTTGCCTCCCGGCTGTCCGCATTCTACGAGCGGGCAGGGTATGTGGAGAATTTGAACGGCACAGAGGGAAGCGTTACCATTATAGGAGCGGTGTCGCCCCAGGGCGGCGATTTCTCCGAGCCGGTAACCCAGAACACCAAGCGGTTCGTGCGGTGCTTTCTGGCGTTGGACAAATCCCTCGCCTATGCAAGACATTACCCGGCAATCAACTGGCTTACCAGCTATTCCGAGTATGTGGGAGACCTTGCCCCCTGGTATGGAGAACACGTCGGCGAGAATTTTGTGGTGTGCCGCAATGAATTTTTAAATATCCTGACAGCGGAAAACCGGCTGAACGAGATTGTGAAGCTGATCGGAAGTGATGTGCTGCCGGATGACCAGAAACTGGTGCTTGAGATTGCCCGGGTCATCCGTCTGGGCTTTTTGCAGCAGAATGCGTTCCATAAGGAGGATACCTTTGTCCCCATGGAGAAGCAGTTGAAAATGATGGAGACCATTCTTTATCTCTATGAGAAATGCAAGGCGCTGATTGCTTTAAATATGCCGATGGCGGTACTTCGTGAGAGCGATATTTTTGAAAAAATCATTGCGATTAAGTATGAGGTGCCAAACCGGGAACTGGAGCGTTTTGACAAATACCGGGAATTGATTGACGAATTTTATTCTCACATAATGGAGACTAACGGGTAACGGAGGAGCAGTATGGCGGTTGAATATTTAGGCTTAAGTGAAATCAATGGACCTCTCATTGTGCTGGAGGGGGTAGAGGGAGCCTTTTATGATGAGATCGTGGAATTTACGGTTTCGGACAGGAATCAGGACGCTGCCCGGGGAGTTCTCGGAGACACAGCGGGGGATACCGGCAGAAAACGGCTGGGACGGATTGTGGAGCTTTCCGGGGATAAGGCGGTCATTCAGGTATTCGAGAGTACGGACGAGATGTCCTTAAAGAATACCCGAACCCGGCTTACCGGACGCCCCATGGAGATTGGATTATCGGAGGACATTCTGGGACGTACCTTTAACGGACTGGGACATCCCATCGACGGGCTGGGACCCGTGGGGGCGGAGGTAATGCGGGATGTGAACGGTGCTCCCATGAATCCCTGCACCAGAGAGTATCCCAGAAATTATATCCGTACCGGAATTTCTGCCATTGACGGTCTGACCACGTTAATCCGTGGACAGAAGCTGCCGATTTTTTCCGGGAACGGACTGCCCCACGACCAGCTGGCGGCCCAGATTGTACAGCAGGCCTCCATCGGCGGCGATGACGGTGAGTTCGCCGTGGTTTTTGCTGCTATGGGTGTAAAATATGATGTGGCGGAATACTTCCGCAGAACATTTGAGGAGTGCGGCGTAATCTCCCACGTGGCGATGTTTTTAAATCTTTCCAATGACCCGGTGGCGGAGCGCCTCATCACGCCCAAGGTGGCGCTGACTGCGGCGGAGTATCTGGCCTTTGAGAAAAATATGCACATTCTGGTAATCTTGACGGATATGACATCCTTTGCGGAGGCGATGCGTGAGGTGTCCTCCCTGAAGGGAGAGATTCCGAGCCGTAAGGGGTATCCGGGCTACCTCTATAGTGAACTGGCGGCGCTTTATGAGCGTGCCGGGATTGTGCAGGGGAGCACCGGTTCCGTGACACAGATTCCGATTCTGACCATGCCAAATGATGACATCACCCATCCGATTCCGGATCTGACGGGGTACATCACGGAGGGACAGATTGTGCTGGAGCGGGCATTGCACCAGAAAACCATTTATCCGCCGATTAGTGTGCTGCCGTCGTTATCCCGTCTGATGAAGGACGGCATCGGGGCAAAGTACACGAGAGAAGACCATCAGGACCTGGCAAACCAGCTGTTTTCCTCCTATGCGAGAGTGGGGGAGGCAAGGGATCTTGCCAGCGTCATCGGTGAGGATGAATTGTCACCGGCGGATAAGAAATATCTGGAGTTTGGAACAGCCTTTGAGCAGCAGCTCGTCGGTCAGAGACCGGACGAAAACCGTTCTATGGAGGAGACGCTGGATATCGGCTGGCGTTTGCTGCGGATACTGCCCCGGGAGGAACTGGACCGTATTGATACGAAGATTCTGGACAAATATTATCCGGCTGAGGAATAACCATAGGAAGGAGGCGGTTTGATGGATCCGAATACATTTCCGACCAAAGGAAATCTGATTCGTGCCAAAAATTCGCTGGCGCTTTCCAGACAGGGCTATGAGCTGATGGATAAGAAGCGCAACATCTTAATCCGGGAATTGATGGATCTGATCTCAGAAGCCTCCGACATTCAGGAGGAGATTGACAATACTTTCACAAGCGCCTATCAGGCACTGCAGAAGGCGAATCTGCAGATGGGAATCCACGAGGTGGAACGGATTGCCCAGGCGGTGCCGCTGGAGGATTCCATTCAGATCAAGCGGCGCAGCGTTATGGGAACGGAGATTCCCAAGGTGGAATATGAGAAGAAGGAGCTGCGTCCTGCCTATTCCTTTTATCACACGCGAATGTCACTGGACGAGGCGTGCCAGCAGTTCGGACGGGTGAAGGAACTGACCATCCGTCTGGCGGAGATTGAGAACGCCGCATACCGGCTTGCCTATAATATCAAGAAGACCCAGAAGCGTGCCAATGCGCTTCAGAATATCACGATTCCCAGATATACCAGACTGGCACAGGAGATACAGGAATATTTAGAGGAGAAGGAGCGGGAGGAATTTACCCGCCTGAAAGTAATAAAGAGAAGAAAACAGTAGAGGAGACTGCAAATGGAACATTTTATTGACGAGAATACCGTAATGCGCTTTTATCTTGCCGAGATGGAGGCTGACCGCATTGAATTCCTGAAGGGGAAGGAGGATGCCAAGAAAGAAATTGCAGACAGGCTGAATGCACTGCTTGCAGCGGAGAAGATGAACGACAAGATTCAGATTGCATCGGGATTATGGAAGATTCTCTTTGAGACTTCCATGTCATACATTGATAAGGACAAGAAGGGCTATGACAAGCTGTTTTCTTACTTTGATGAGTATGTGGAGTTTGAGGAGCTGATTTTCGCCTCCGATTCCTTCTACCGGGATCACACCCTGCACTGTATGTGGGTATATCTGCTGGGAGAGTATATATACCGCTGTGGGGAATTTGATATATTACTGGAGAAGGACAAGGAAGAATTCCGCATTGTGAAGGCGACGGACGAAGCTCTGGTTATTATGGGAATCGAGGAAAAGAAAGAACTGGGTAAATTACATAAATTGTGCGGTGAGATGGAGAAAGTAGACAATATGCGGGATTCCATCCGCTGTGTTGCGGCGCTTACCCATGATCTGGGCTATCCCATCAAAAAGATTGACAAAATTAATAAGAGCATTCGCAAGGTTCTGCCCTATTATTCCATGGATAATTTTGAAGACTTTAACTTCGGCTACGGCAATGTGAATCAGAAGTTTATTGATGTATTCTTAAGAATTCTTGCGACAAACCTGAATCACACGATCAATACGGACAATTATGATGAGCAGGATCTTATACTTCAGCTGCTTCGGACGGATGATGAGACGCATATGCGTATCGAGGGTGTGAATGAAGAGTTTGCAAGAAACGCTACTGAAGAACAGAAGCAGAAGCTGGTGGATGAGGTCAAGATTGCGTGTACACAGGAGTACAATTATGGAAGAGCATTGGCATACAGCAATGATTTTGAATCCTATCAGCATGGAATCATGAGCGCATTTCTTCTGGTGAAGAACTTAAGCGCATTCCAGAAGATGGATCAGGTAGAGGGACAGACGGTGGATTTGCGCCAGGTGGATTATGCGCCGTTATTTGCAAAGCAGACGATTCTTTCGAACATTTCGGATCACACCAGAGAGAATTTCCAGATTCGTGGCATTGACATCAATAATTATCTTACCTTCATCGATGAACTGGAGGAATTTTCCCGAATCTCCCGCGCCAGCCAGAACCGGGAATACGTGGAGGAATTCTGCTCCTCCCGGATCTATATGGATGGGGACGGATGGTTCTGTGTAGACTTTACCTTTGACAACGATGAGCTGGATAATCTGGACCCGAAGAAGGCGTTTAAGGGACGCTGCAAGCGTTTCTTAAATCTTTTTGAGATTGCGTGTCTGGATGAGAATTTAAAGATTCGTCTGCGCTGCATCGGAAAACTGAAAAAGGACCAGTCAGTGTACCAGCTTGAAATCGCAAAGAAGCATGCTGTGATAACGGTGGACGGAGAACCGCAGAACATTCCACAGTATCTGAACTCTCCCCAGTTCTACACCAGTGAGGAATATGCGGCAATGTAATGGGGATACTAATACAAACATGGGATAGTCATACCCGGAAAGGAGGCCATTATGTTAAGACAGTGGCAGGCAGCGGAAAAACCCTCAGAGGAGGAGATTGCAAAGCGTCTTGCGGAGGTGCGGAAAAAGCTGGAAATTCAGCAGATGCAGGTAAAGGAGCATAAGCTGCCGGTGCTTGTTCTGGTGGAGGGCTGGGGAACCGCCGGAAAGGGTTATATCATCGGACAGATTATCAAAAATATCGATCCCCGCTTCTTTCGGGTGGCTTCCATGACAGATCCCACGGAGGAGGAGCAGCGCAGACCGTTTCTGTACCGCTATTTTGAGAAAATCCCGGAGGCAGGCAAGTTCATGTTCTTAGACTCCGGCTGGATGGATCAGGTGATGAAGGAAAAGCTGCACCACAATCTGGAAATGAAGGATTATGAGCGCCGGACGGAGAGCATCCGTTGTTTTGAACGGCAGCTTACGGATAACGGTTATCTGGTCATGAAATTTTTCCTTCATATCTCAAAGCATGAGCAGGAAAAACGAATTGAGAACCTTTCCGCAGAGAAGGATACAAAATGGCGAGTCGGGAAGAACGATTTCTGGCAGAATGCCCATTATGAGAAATGTATGGATACCTTCGGGGCTTATTTAAAGGATACCAATACGCCGGCGGCACCCTGGTATATCATTGATGCCAAGTCCAGGAAATGGGCAGAACTTCAGGTTCTTGAGACTCTGACCCAGGGGATTTCCACGGCACTCTCGAACCACGCTATGGCGGTTCCGCTTCTGCCAAACACCTTTCCGTTGGTGAAGATGCCGAAGCTTTCTGAGGTGGTGCTGGATAAGACCATGGAATCGCAGGAGTATAAGGATGAATTAAAGCGCCTGCAGCAGAGGCTGGGCGAACTTCACAACCGGCTTTACCGCAAGAAGGTTCCGGTGATTATTGCCTATGAAGGGTGGGATGCTGCCGGGAAGGGCGGAAATATCAAGCGCATCACCGGAGCACTGGATGCCCGGGGGTATGAAGTGCATCCCATTGCAAGTCCGGAACCGCATGAGAAGGCAAGACATTATCTGTGGCGCTTCTGGACCAGACTGCCCAAGACCGGGCATATTGCCATTTTTGACCGTACCTGGTATGGCAGGGTCATGGTGGAACGCTTAGAGGGCTTCTGCAGTGAGAATGACTGGAAGCGTGCCTACAATGAGATTAACGAG
>JBJEJC010000051.1:0-3286 GCA_051877675.1 Roseburia sp.
TCACAAATGTATGATTTGTGGAATTGGTATCCTGTACATAATATTTTCCGTCACGGGAAATGAAATTTGCATGGCTGCGGCTTACCGCCGTATTATCACCAATAAAATAATCTACAAAACTTTTCTCCTTTCCGATTCGGAAAACAGTTTTATTTAGTGTAATGCGCTCATTATTCTTTAATCGAATCAGATATGGCTGTACCGGCATACCCTGCTGTACCGCTCCAAGAACCGTTGTTTCACCTGCACCGGCTGCATTTAATACCGTTGTTTCACCAAAATTTCCGGCTGCGGCAGGCGATGCTGCTGCCTGCGCGTAGGATTGCTGCGGCATAGCAACGGGATACGGCTGCTGTGTTGTAACGTTTTTCTGGCTGTTGCAGTCCGGCTGTACTGCATGATTCTGTTGCATTACTGTCTGGTTCAATTCATTGACTGACTGAGGAATCTGCCCGGAAATTCCACGGGAAGCTCCATACGCAATTTCTGTTCCTGTCTCTACCCTTGGAGCCGGTATTCCACCCTGATATCCATTGGGTACCGGAGGAATTGCAGCTGCATTTCCTTTCTTCTCCTTTATTTTCTTGTCCTTCTGTGCCTCCGAGGATTTCTTTGCCTGCTTTTGTGCCTTATAAGCTGCAGCATTTTCCTTGTTATAATGCTGCAGGAGATAAAACAACGATATATTTTCCTTTCCCTCCTGTGAAGCGCTCTCCGTTGTTTTCTTCTGTGGTTTCATCACCGGAACCTCAGGCTGACTTTTGGGAATCGAAAACTGTGGTGCAGGCTTATGCATATTGGGAATCTCCGGCTGCACCTTACTTCCTGCCTTCTGAACCATTCCCGGTCCCTGCATACCTCCTGGCACATGTGGCATCTCCGGTCTCTGCAGAGTTTCCTGTCTCTGTGGCATCTCCGGTCTCTGCTGTGTTTCCTGTCTCTGTGGCATCTCCGGCTGCTGCGCTGTAGAAGCAGTCTCCGGCTGGTTGAGCTGCTGCACTTTTTGTTGCAACTGATTCTGCGCTGCTGCCGAAGGTACTGCCGCTTGTGGCATGCCCGGCATCCTCTCCTGCAATACCATCGTCATGTTTTCCAGTTCATGCAGCAGAGCACCAAAAGAATTCAGGGAAATTACAGGTGTGCTATTCAGGTAATTGATAATCCTTGCCACATAATCACAATCCTCACCGGAATCAAACTGTGTGCAAAACATAATATTTTTGAAGAAAGCCCCCATATCGTTCAAAGGCATCCCCATATCCATGATTGGCACACAGATAACTTCTGCTTTATTCGTGCTCACATCCACAAAAATGTAATCTTCATCCAACAGAATAGAATTCATATCTATCATGTATTCCTCTGCCGCCATAAGTGCTGTCACGATGCTCGTAAACACTCCCAGCAGGCGCTTTTTATTCACTGCCCCCATAAAGAACTGCTTTAATGTAATCCGGGAGGATACATTATATTTCAGATACTTCCGGCTGTCCTCCTGCGTATACAACGCCGGTACGAAGCCTGTAATCTTGTTGTTCGTAATCATTCCAAGACTCATCGTATCAATGGCATCTCTCGTCAGATCATAAATGAGATATGTACTTGTTCCCTGGTTTTCCATGGTAAATTCTTTCATCTGTATTCACGCTTTCCTTCTCTAATCTGATACTCCCCAGAGCTTTACGCTGACTTTAATTTCTCTGTTCATAACTCCCAGCCCATTTGCATCAAATAGAAATTTTTGTTTATATTTTAAATTAATATTTAAAACATTCCCTGACACCGTACTACCGCTAAAATCTATTCCAGCCTTTCCATCCACGATGCCCACTGCTTTCAGCACATTATCCGCACTTTCCTCTGAGCCTGCCAAATATCCCAAAAAACGTTTCTTAATAATTTCCGGCATATCACTACTGGCATCGGAATACCACTTGACCGTAGATGAAAAAGAAGTATCTCCCGCTGTAAGCATCCCTTCATAAAGTGCAGTAAGAAGTTCCGCTCCATCCTCAATGTCTCCTACTTCCAATCGTTCCGTTGCAAAAGGATCCAGAGAAAGACTCTCTGCGCTCTGTAAAAGTGCGTGGGAAATTGCCTGCTGTCCCATAAAGATCAGAATCAGTCCATACATAAACAGCATTAAAAACATAAAAACCGGAACAACAATGCAGGCTTCCAATGAAATTACTCCAGCCTCTTTTTCCTGTCTGTCTTTCATGCTCTTTCCCACCTTCCCTAGTAGCTGCGATACTTTTCGTATGTTTTTGTAAATGCCGAACGGTCCGTAATCTCAAGCAGTTTATCCAGAAATGAATTATAGGTCACTTTTGTTTTGGAATGAACTGCTGTATACGTTTTCTTAATGTCAAAAGAAGCACCCTCTTTTTGATAGTAGCTTGACGCTTCCAGTTGAATTAAGTTTGCCAGACGATACAGCATATCTGCCTCTGTTGTAGTAGTAAGAAGAATTATCAGCATATGTGTCTTATAATCCATTTTAAAGACTCCACCTTCACTAAATACCCCCTCTGAAGTAGTTGCTGGCAGCTTACCTTTTACCTTACTATTTAGCTCACTTACCACTTCATTCTTCAATGTTTCGTTTCCGATTGCAATCCCAGCAATCTTATCAATTAACTTTGGAATTCCTTTCGGTGTTAAATAACATCCGTTTTTTAGCAGGTAGCTATCTTCCCCATTGACAAGCAAAATTGAATCGCAGAGTGGTTCGCCCAAAAGCACGATCAAGTATACTGCCCATGATGCAATTGTAGCTGCTGCTGCCATTTCCGCCACCATTCCATCCGTAAATACCACAGGAATATTCATCAGAAGCCGCAGGATGTAGAGATCCAAAAAGGCAACAATCTGATTCATATATTCCGATTCCGTTCCCGCAATAATATACTCAAGCTCTGCGCCCTTAAACATTGTATCTGTCCGGTAGGTGCTATCAGATGTCAACATTCCAATTAGCCCATCCAGTCCCTGCACCCCGGTTGGACTTACCCCATTTGACACTACAATATCCGAATAGGAATAGCCTGTTACTGCACTTCCCTTCAGGTTCGTAGCATAGGTAAGTCCTCCCTCCCCTACTGTAATAGAGACACCATTCTGTGCACAGGTACGATCCGGTAAATCGTAACACATATATGAGCACATCAATAGCAGGTCATACAGACTGTCAAAGTCGCCACCCATAACATATCCTATCAATTCCGAAATTTTTTCTATTACCTTATTTGCCAATTGGAAAACTGCTTCCAACGCCTTAGCGATT